>JABDMC010000060.1 GCA_013001695.1 Akkermansiaceae bacterium | reverse complement strand
CTCCTCGCCGGGGGCGACGCTCACGAATTTCGGGGTGGGCCAGATCATGGTGCTGAGCATCTCGGCGAGCTTCCTCCCCGACGCCGTCGGCGAGCTCGGCATCTACCTCAACGGTGCCTTCAACTCTTCGACTTCCCTCCAGGATTACGTCCTCTGGGGCGGCAACGGCGTCCGCGACTCGGTTGCGCAAACGAAGGGCATCTGGATCGACAACGACGAGATCGTGATCACCGGGATCGCGGCGGGGGAGACCCTCCAGCTGAAGCCCGGGCTGCCCGGGAACTCCGCGGCGGACTACGAGATCGCGCCGTCCACCCTCGGGGCGGAGCAGGTCGCGGCCCCGGTGGAGCTGGCGATCAAGGAGGTCGGCTTCGTCGATGCCGACACCCTCTTCGTGGAGTTCCTCTACACCGGATCGGGCACCGTCAAGGTGACCGAGTCCGGCACGCTGGGCCCGCCGTTTACGGACGTCGCGGCGCGCACCACGGTGGCCACGCCCACCCCGACGCGCTTCGAGTTCGACATCGTGGGAAGCGCCCTCTTCTTCCGCCTCGAGGAGGAATAGGGCCTACAGCGAGTCCCGCCCGCGGGCGAGGGCCGCGAGGGCATAGCCGGTTCCGTAGGGCTGGTGGTAGGTGTAGAGCGGGTAATCCCACCACGAGCCGTCCTTCTCCTGCTTCTCGAGGAGGATCCGGGCGAGGTGCCGGTAGTAGTTCTCCCGCTTGCCGCGCGGGAGGAAGGCCACGCAGTCCGTGGCGTAGAAGAACCCGTAGTAGTAGAAGTAGCCCGAGTTCGAGAAGTGCGTCTCGTGGGGGATGGGGCGCTTCCGCGCGATGTCGAGCCAGCCGTTGCGCAGGATGAAGCGGTCCAGCCAGACTTCGAGGACCTCGTCGGTGATGGCCTCGTCGCCGAAGTAGCGCAGGGCGGCGCTGCACACCTGGGAGCGCGCCAGCGATCCGCCCGGGCGATTGATCCCGTAGCGCGGCCGGAGCCGGTGGCTGATCGAATACACGTAGGCGAAGTCCGGGGTGCGTTGTTCCTGGATGGCGGTCACGGCCCGCCGCACCTCCTTCGCCGGGAGCGCCACCCCCATGATCTCGCGGGCTTCGTGCATGGCGATCAGGACGGTGGCGGTCGTGAAGCAGGTCGGGATGCCGGAGGGCTTCCGGGTAAATGCCTCGAAGTCAAGGTATCCCCACCCGCGGTCCACGTCCTCGTAGCGCTCAAGCATGTCGACCTGCTGCTGGGCGAGGTTCTTGATGGCCGACTGGCGGGCCGGGTCGCCCTCGCGGTAGAGGTAGAGTTTGCTGAGGGCCCGCAGCCCGTAGGCGTGGCCCCAGACGTTGTAGGTCGTGGTCAGGTCGGCCCGGCGGAGGCGGGGCAACTCCTTCAGGAAGTAGGCCTCGGCCTTCTCGATGCACTCCTGGGTCTCCGGCCGGAGGTCCCCGGTCTCGAGGATCCCATACAGCGCCGTGCCGCTCGACCCCGCCCGGAAGGCATGGTGCGCCCCCGGAATGGGGGCATAGATGTTCAGGCCCTTGGTCATGGTGGGCCCGCCCCAGGACCCGTTGGGGTTTTGGCTTGAGATCAAGAAATCCACTCCGCGGCGGATGGAGGCCTCCACCTCGCCGGCGGTGGGATTGTCGATGGGGGCCAGCCCGGGAATGGCGGCGGCCCATTTCGGGCGGCCGGGAGGGATCTCGCCCTTGATGACCGGGGCCTCCTCCGCCGGGGCGACGGGAGCGAGGGCGGCGAGCAGGGCAAGGGCGGCGAACGGGACGATCCTCACGACTTCTTGGCCTCTCCCTTCGCCTCGGCACCCTCGTCGTCCTGGCTCGCTTCCTTCTTCTCGTCCGGGACGAGGACGACCTCGCCCTCCTTGAGCCCGGCGAGAACCTTGATCTTGCCGCCCGATTCGACCCCGAGCTCCACGCGCCGCTCGGTGGGCTTCCCCTCCTCCGGCTGGACCTTCACCGCAAAGCTCCCGTCGGCTTTCTCGACGACGGCCTTGGCCGGCACGGTGAGCGCCTTCCCGCCGTTGGCGAGCTTCACCTTCACCTTGGCTTGCATCCCCGGGACAATGCGGAGCCCCTTCGGAATACCCCCCAGCTTGAATACCGTCCGGTAGGTATTATCCACGGCGGGGTGGCTGGCGACCGTCTGGACTTCGATGGGGATGCGGCGTCGCGGGGCGCTGGTGGGGGAGGCGAATCCCTTCTGGCCGGGCTGGAGCTTGGCGACCTCGGCCTCGGGCACGGCGGCATTGAGGAGGAGGGGGCCGTGGTTCGGCACGACGGTGGCGATGGTGGTCCGGGCGGGCAGCTTGCCGCCGGGCTTGAGGACCTTCGCGGCGGTGGCGGCGTTCCACTTCCCGTGGAGGAATTCCCCGTAGTAGACCCGCCCGGCGGTCGGGGCCGTGATGTTCATGAGCTTCCGGTCGTCCTGGATCTCGGCGAGGTTCTCGTTGGCCCGCTGGTCCTCGAGGCGGGACTTCTTCACCTCAAGACGTTTTTGTTCGAGTTCCCGCGGGAGGATTTCCTGGCGGGTGTTCCAGCGCAGCTCGGCGTCCTTGAAGTTTTGCTCGAGGTCGACCGACTCGCGGGGGACTTCGGTTTCGAGGGCGCGGTCGCGGCTGACGCGGGCCCGCTTCAGGGAGAATTCGGCGTCCTTGACGGCATTTTCCTGGCGGCGGAGGATGATCTCCTCGGTCTCCTCGGTGAGGTCGTCCTCGGCGTACATCTTGCGCAGCTGGGAGAGTTCTTCCGACTCGTATTCGAGGTAGCGCTCGTAGCGGTCCACGAGGCGGTGGGCTTCCTCGATGCTGAGCGGCTTGCGGGTCTTGCGGAAATACTCGAGGTCCTCCTTGGTGCGCTGGTAGCTGCGCTTCGCGCTGGCGAGGCGCCACGACGTCGAGACCTCGAGGTTTTCCAGTTCCCGTTCGGCGTTGGCGAGGGCGAGTTTCCGGAGCTTGGCGTCGGCTTCGCCGTCGGCGATGGCGCGGTCGATGGATTTCGTGTCGACCACCATCACGGCTTCGCCCTTCTTGACCGGGGCCCCCTGTTCCTTGACCTCCAGGATGGTGAAGTCGGTCCACGCCGCGGGATCGATCTGGATGGGATGCCCCGTGACGGGCAGGAAGACCCCCGTGAGGTCCACCGTGGCTTCAAAGCTCTCTTTCTTGACGGTGTGCGGGCCCGCGAGGGCGGGCAGGACGGCGGCCAGGACGGCCAGGAGGATTCGGATCGTGGGCATGGATGTCAGCGTTTGTGTTGGGATTGATAGCGGCCCTTGCGGGCCAGCCAGATGGTGTGGCGGCGATGGCGCTTGCCCTTGTGGGCGGCGGGGACGGTCTCGCGTGCCACCTCGAAGCCGGTCTTGCGCAGCCGCCGTTCGAAGGACTTATCGTCCACCGCGGACCATACGGCAAGCAGTCCGCCCTCTTTCAGGGCACGGTGGGCGGTGCGCAGCCCCTCCAGGGTGTAGAGGGCCTCGTTGGCGTCGCCGGTGAAGGCCTCCGGGCCGTTGTCGGTGTCGAGGAGGATGGCGTGGTAGTCCGGTCCGGACTTCCGGAGGAGGGCCCCGACCTCCGCTTCCCGGACCTCCACCCGCGGGTCGTCCCACAAGCCGGCGTGCAGGTGGCGGAGCGGCCCCCGGTTCCAGGCCACCACCTCGGGGACCAGCTCGGCCACCACGAGGCGGGCCCGCTTCTGCGGGAGGGCCGCGCAGGCCGCCGCGAGGGTGAAGCCGAGCCCCAAGCCCCCGATCAGGACCCGCGGCTGCCGGACCTGCCGGAAGGGCGCACAACCCAGGCGCGCCAGCTCGTCTTCCGACCCGTGGGCAAAGCTCGTCATGAGCTGCGCCCCGTCGGCCATCAGGAAGTAATTCCCGTCGTGCTCCAGCAAGGTCAGGACCGCCCCTTCCGGGGTGGTGGCTTCACCAAGTTTGACTGTGGGCTTCACGGCGAGGCTTTCTTGCGGCCCGGAAGCATCCGGCCTCGACGGCAAAAGGCAATCCCGTCCGGCGCAATATCTCCTCGCGGAGATATGAACTTGTCAGCAATTCCCGCCCCGCGGTAAACCATAGGGGTCATGGCAGATGATCCGCAAGTCTCCGCATCCCCCACCGGCGCCCCGCAGGGCGCCGACAAGAAAGTCGTCGCCGGGATTCTCGGCATCCTTCTCGGCTCTCTCGGCATCCACAAGTTCTACCTCGGCTACACCACCGAGGGCATCATCCAGATTCTCCTGAGCCTCGTGTGCGTCGGGGGGATCATCGGGCTCATCGAGGGCATCATCTACCTGACCAAGTCCGACGAGGAGTTCGTCGAGACCTACATCCGCAACAAGCGCGGGTGGTTTTAGAGCGCGGCGGGGGCCTGTTCCCACCCCCGTCCAATTCCCACCCCCCTTCCCGGAGTCCTTCGGGGCGTCCCTGATGACGGACAAGTCACGACGCGATCTGCTGCGCATGCGGCGGGCGGTGATGCGTGCCGAGCAGGTCCTGGCCGAGATCGACCGGCGGCTCCTGGCCCCGTTGCAACTCTGCAGCAGCGACCTCGGGATCCTCGAGCGCCTGGCCCGCAAGGGGGCCCGGCCGGTCAACGGCCTTGCCGGGCGGGTCGGCCTCACGAGCGGCTCGATGACCACCGCGGTGCAACGCCTCCGGCGCCGCGGGCTGGTCGACACCCGGCGCGGTCTCGAGGACAAGCGCATCGTGTGGGTCTCCCCCACCCGGGAAGGCGTCGACCTCGCGCAACGCATCACGCGGAGGCGCGGCCAGCTGTTGGAATCGGTCTTCCGTGATATCAGCGCCCGGGAGCAGAGCCTGCTGGCGGCCCTCCTGAAGCGGGTCCGCAAGAGCGGCGAAGAGGCCCTCCGGCAGCGGGGGCTGGCGGAGCACGCCGGCCCCGGAGCGTGAAGGAACCGCCTCCGGGCGCCCCTACCAGGTCCGGCCCTCGCCGGTATTCTCGAGGCCCTCGCCGGCCCTCTGCAGGTCGCGCCCGATGCCCGACACCGTATTGCAGGCGGGCAGGGCCGCGGCGCCCGCCACCACCAGGAACACGACCAATTTCGTCCGTAGTCTCATCACCCGTTGTAGCTAGCGCCCACGGGGGCAAAGCGCAATTGATTAATGCTTCTTAACGGCCGCCACCTGTGGCATCTTCCCGGCGCGCGGGGTGCCGGCTTGCGGGTCCGGCAAAGGCGGATACGTTCTGGTCCCCTCCCTCATCTTTGCTTCATCCATGAATTTACTCATCGGCCTGGGCTCCATCGCGGTCGTCATCGCCCTCTTCAACGTCATCATCTTCGTCCACGAGCTGGGGCATTTCCTCGCGGCCCGCTGGCGCGGCCTGCAGGTCGACCGGTTCCAGATCTGGTTCGGGAAGCCGCTCTGGAAGAAGACCATCAACGGCGTGCAGTACGGGCTGGGGTGGATCCCGGCCGGCGGCTTCGTGGCCCTGCCGCAGATGGCGCCCATGGAGGCCATCGAGGGGGACAACCGCGAGACGGGACGCACCCTCGCGCCGGTCAAGCCGCTCGACAAGATCATCGTGGCCTTCGCGGGTCCCCTCTTCAGCTTTCTCCTCGCCCTTGCGGCGGCGCTCGTGGTGTGGGGCGTCGGCAAGCCGCACGACTTCGTGGCGACCACCAAGATCGGTTTCGTGATGAGCGGGGGCCCCGCCGACAAGGCCGGGCTGCAGATCGGCGACGAGATCGTTTCGATCAACGGGCAGCCGGTGGAGGGGTTCCTCGGAAGCCTCGACAGCGTCAGCGAGCTCATCATGCTCAGCGAGGGGGAGACCATCGACATCGTCGTGAAGCGTCCCGGCGTGGAGGAGCCACTCACCCTGCAGAGCCGCTTCGACATCCCGGAGCGGGCGTGGTTCCGCCGCAAGGCCCTCCGCCAGATCGGCATCTGGGTGGCGAACAGCTCGGTGGTCGGGATGGTCGTGCCCGAGGGGCCCGCCGACCGCGCCGGCCTGCAGGAGGGCGACCGCATCCTCGAGATCGGTGGCGAGGAGATCCTCGCCCACGCCCGGGCCCGCGAGATCATCGAGGCCTCCGCCAACGAGCCCCTCGAGTTCGTCATCGAGCGGGACGGTCAGCGGCTCGCCAAGACCGTCATCCCGCTCATCCCGGTCAATGCCGCCGGGGAGGACGCGCGGGCCCAGATCGGGATCGGCTTCGGTCCCAGCGGGGAGGTCAGCCAGGAGATCGTGCACCCCAAACCGTTCACCCAGATCGGGGACAGCGTCCGGATGATGTGGGTCACCATCACCAAGATCATCTCGCCGCGATCGAGCGTCGGGGCGCAGCACCTCGCGGGGCCCATCGGGATCGGGGCCACCATGTTCGACCTGCTCCAGATCGAGCACGGGTGGCGCCGCCTCATCTGGTTCCTCGTCCTCTTCAACGTGAACCTCGCGATCCTCAACATGCTGCCGCTCCCGGTGCTCGACGGGGGCCACATCGTCCTCGCCATCGGCGAGATGGTGGCCGGGCGGCCCGTGAAGGCCCGGCTCCTGGAGGTCGTCCAGACGACCTTCGCGCTGGTCCTGCTCTGTTTCTTCCTGTTCATCTCGTCGAAGGATATCGGGGACCGGCTCGGCTTCGGCCGGGAGGCCCCGGTGTGGCCCGAGCCCGCCGCGGCCACGGGTGACTAGGGCCGCGGGGCCCGCCCGGCGCCGTGGTTTCCCTTGCCTCCCGACCCGATTGCGGGGAATCTAACAGGAGACGTGAAGAAGATCTCGGCACCCACCTCGGTCAATGTGGCCCGCCTGACCTACCTCCTGGTCTGCGAGCTGGCGGGGGTGGCGGTGGCGGTCAGCTCGAAGAACACCGCCCTGGAGGTGCCCCTGTGGACCGGCGTGGTCGGGGGCCTCGTGGTGGCGGGCTTCTTCATCTTCGTGGAGACCCTCATGAAGGGGTTCTCCCTGCGGGGCTTCTCGACGGCCACCTTCGGGATCCTGGTGGGGCTCTTCTGCGCGTGGCTGTTGACGCGGGTCAACATCGACCGCCTCCTCATCGAGATCATGGGGCTCGATTCCGAGGCCGCGGAAACCATGAAGCTGGCCGTCGACGTGAGCCTCTTCGCGAGTCTCGGCTTCCTCGGGGCGGTCCTGGCCCTGCGCAGCGGGCGCGACGAGTTCGCCTTCATCATTCCCTACGTGCGGTTCCGGCAGGACGCCGCCTCGGGTCAGCCGCTCCTGCTCGACGCCGACGTCGTCATGGACGGCCGGGTGCCCCGCATCCTGGCCTCCGGCTTTCTCAACGGCCGGCTCATCGTGCCGCGCTTCGTCCTCGAGGAACTCCAGGTCTTCGCCAACTCGCCCTCGCCCGGGAAGCGCCAGCGCGGCCAGCGGGGGCTCGACTGCCTCGAGGAGATGCAGGCCGACCCGGCCATCCGCGTGACCATCCATGACGCCCACGACGCCCCCGCCACCGACGGGATGGATGCCCGCCTCGTCCAGCTGGCCCGCATCCTGGGGGCCCGCCTCCTCACCACCGATGAGAACCTCGCCAAGGTGGCCCGCCTCCAGAACGCCGAGGTGCTCAATATCAGCGACCTCGCGGACGCCCTGAAACCGGCCGTGGTGGTCGGCGAGAAGATCCACCTCGCCCTCGTCCGGCCGGGCAAGGACGAGCACCAGGCGGTGGGATACCTCCCCGATGGGACCATGATCGTGGTCAACCACGGGGCCCCCAAGATCGGCACCACGCAGGACGTGATCGTGATTTCGACCCTCCAGACCAGTGCCGGGCAGATGGTCTTCGCGGAGCTGTATGACCCCGAGGAGGCCGCGGCCTGACCCCGGGCGGGCCTCATATTTGTTGGGATCAGCCTTGTATTTGGGTCCAAGGGGGTCTAAAGAGCCCCCGGCCTCAGGGCCTTTTCACATCCCGCTCCTGATCATCCGCCGTCGTGGTGTCAGAGCCGCACACAGAATACACGGCACCAGACTAGTAGAACACATGGATATCTTTGTTGGGAACATTTCTTACGAGGCCGCCGAAGACGACTTGCAAAAGCTCTTCGAGCAGTACGGCACCGTGGAGAAGGTCCGCATTATTAACGATCGCGACACCGGACGCTCCAAGGGCTTCGGGTTCGTGACCATGAGCGACTCCAACGCCGCCGAGGAAGCCATGCGCAACCTCGACGGCGCCGACCTCTGTGGTCGGGCCATCCGCGTCAACCAAGCCGAGCGCAAGAGCGACGGTGGCGGCGGCGGTGGCGGTGGATACGGTGGCGGCGGTGATCGCCGTGGCGGTGGCCGCGGTGGCGATCGTCGTGGCGGTGGTGGCGGCCGAGGCCGTTACTAGGCCGCGTCGCGCTTCACGCCTGGGCGGGATTTCCCTCCCGCGCCTCCTTCCCGTGTCCCGGCACGCGGGGTGCAACGCACGGCGTTGATGGAACCCGCGTGCCCGCGAGACACGTCTTTGCTTCCGCGGCTTTTGATCTCCGCCCCGCGCTCCGGAGCGGAGGGATTCAGGCGCCCAGCAGGCTGGTGCGGGTGAAGAGGGCCACCACGGGGATGCCGCGGGCCTCGATGGCCTCCCGCCCGCCTTCCTCCCGGTCCACGAGGACCAGCGCGAAGGCAATCTGGCCCCCCGCGGCCTCGATGGCATCGATCGCCTTGAGGGTCGACCCCCCGGTGGTGATGACGTCGTCCACCACGATGACGGTGTCCCCCGCCGCGAAGTTCCCCTCGATCTGCTTGCCGGCCCCGTGCCCCTTCGGCTCCTTGCGGACCGTGTAGACCTGCAGGGGCTGCTCCGGGCGCTGCCGGGCGGATTCCATGCCCACCGCCAGCGAAACCGGGTCCGCCCCCATCGTCATCCCCCCGATGGCGGCCACCCGCAGTCCCTTGGCATCAAGGTATTTCCGGACCGCTTCCCAGCCGACCTCCCCGACGAGGATCGCCCCCCGGCAGTCGAGGGTCGTGACCCGGCAGTCGATGTAGAGGTCGCTCTTCTTTCCGGAGGCCAGGGTGAACTCGCCGGTCCGGACCGACTTTTCCAACAGGATCTCCCGGAGCTCGTCGTGGGCCGTGGTGGTCATGCCCTGTCCAACCACAGGGACGCGTCGCAGGCAAATCCCCAGTCGGCGCCGACGTGGATAGATCCGCCGCGGGGGGGCCATCACCGCCCCCTACCACTGCGAAAACGGGCGCTGCGCGAGGGCCGCGTTCGAGTAGCGCCGGTCCGCGGAAACGTCCGCCCCGACCCACCCGGGCAGGTCCGGTTGCTCCGCGATGTCCTGCAACTCGATCTCCGCCACGAGGAGGCCGGCATTCGCCCCGTGGAACTCGTCGACCTCCCAGGTGCGGCCGGCGTGCTTCCGCCGGTAGCGGGTCTTCTCGACCGGGGGCTGCGGGCAGAGGGCCAGCATGGCTTCGGCCTCCGCGCACGGCACCTCGTATTCGAACTCCGGCCGCATGATCCCCTCGGCCGGGCCCTTGACGCAGATCCAGGCCCGCCCGGGCGCCACCCGGACGCGCACCGTGGGACCCGCGCCGCTCGCCAGGTAGCCTTGCCGAAACGCCACCCCGGCCGGCCCGGGGCGCCACCCGTCGCCGCACACCAGGAACTTCCGCTCGATCTCTATGCCCATCGGTCCCGCCCATCCTGCACCACCCCGCCCCGGCCTCAACCCGCGAAAGCGCGAACCACGGACTCCCCTCCCCGGCGGTGCCCGGTAAAATACCGACTAGTTGGTATTCATGCCTCCTTAATTGCCTGGCCTGTCCCGGGGCTGGCGGGCGGCGGGGCAGCGGCCGGTGTCTAAACCAGCATCAAGGCCGGGTTCTCGATGAGCTTCTTGATCTCGCCGAGGAACTTGGCGCCGATGGCGCCGTCCACGACGCGGTGATCGCAGGAGAGGCCGAGGTCGATCCGCAATCCCGGGACGACCGCGCCATCGACCACCACCGGCTTTTCCGCAATGGCCCCCACCGAGAGGATCGCAGCCTGGGGCGGATTGATGATGGCGTCGAAGCTCTCGACCCCATAGGCGCCCAGGTTGGAGACCGTGATGGTGCCGCCGTCGAACTCGGCGGGCTTGAGCTTGTTGTCGCGGGCCCGGTTCGCGAGGTCCTTCACCTCCCGCGAGATCTGGAGGAGCGATTTCGCGGCGGCATCCTTCACCACCGGGGTGACCAGCCCGTCGTCCACCGCCACCGCCACCGCGATGCCGATCCCGGCAAACTGCACGATGTGATCGCCGTTGAAGGAGGCGTTCACCGCCGGGACGGCCTGCAGGGCATTGATGACGGCCTTCAGGATGAAATCGTTCACGGTGTACTTGTTGCCGTGGGTGGCCTCCGCCTGGGCATTCACCTGCTTGCGGATGTCCATGAGGTTGGCGGCATCCGCTTCGACGTGCAGATAAAAGTGCGGGATGGTCGTCTTGGAGGTGAGGAGGCGATCCGCAATGATGCGGCGCATGTTGGACAGCTCGAGGCGCTGGTCCTCACCCGAGACGGTGGGGGCCACGGGGGCGGGCGTCGCCGGGG
>JABDMC010000361.1 GCA_013001695.1 Akkermansiaceae bacterium | reverse complement strand
CGGCAATCCCCTGTAGCGACGGGCCCGGCCCGGAGGCGCGGCCCGGCATTCCCCCGGGGCAGGTCCCCCGCCCCGCGCTCCGGCGGCCCCCTGGTGGAGGCGGCGCCGGGGGCCGGTCGATCGTCATGGCCGGGGCACGCCCGCCATTGACAGCGGCGCCCCGCTCCGCTTTTCTCCCTTCCGGCATGGCGCGCGAGACGACCCTCATCCTCTTCAAACCGGACGCGATTCAGAAGCAGATCGTGGGCACGGTGCTCGAACGTTTCGAGAAGGCCGGGTTCCGCATCCGCGGGCTCAAGATGATGAGCCTCACCGACGAGCTCCTCAACGAGCACTACGCCCACATCGCGAAACTCCCCTTCTTCCCGGACGTCCAGGCGTTCATGCAGGAGACCCCGGTCATCGCCCTCGCCCTCGAGGGGGAGGACGTCATCACCAAGGTGCGCGACCTCCTCGGACCGACCGACTCGACCCAGGCCGAGGCGGGCACCATCCGGGGCGACTTCGGCTTCAAGGACGGGGACGCGAAGATGCGCAATGTCTGCCACGCCTCCGACGGCCCCGAGGCCGCGGCCGCCGAGCTGAAGCGCTTCTTCGCCGACGACGAACTCTTCGCCTGAGCCTGATTTCCGGCGGGCGGCGCCTCAGGCCGTGGCCCCCGCCCCGGCGCCCGGGATCGCCTGCTGGTCCTGCAGCCATTGATCCACCAGCTGCACGGTCTTGGCGCCCGCGGCCCGGTTGTGGGCGATTTCGCACTGGCCGCGGAGCCACGTCCCGGCCTCCCCGCGGACCAGCGAGAGGGTGGCGCGCTCCGGCCAGGTGACCCGGTAGATGTAGTGGCTGCCGGCCCGCACGCGGTTCGCGTAGGTTCCCACGCAGTTGTGCTGCGCGCGGCCCTCCTGGCGCAGCGCCGCCTCGTCCCGCAGCGGTTCGATCGTCTGCATCCCCGGAACGGGCGGCTCCGGGAACGGTTCCCTGAGGCGGGCCGCGGCCCGGGCCTCCCGCTCGCGACGTTGCGCCTCGGGGTCCCGCGCGATGCGCGCCAGCCGCGCCAGCTCCTCGCGGCGGGCGGCTTCGCGTTCCCGCTCGCGGTCATGGTAGCGCGCCACGATCCGCTGATGATCCTCGCGCAGTTCCTCCCGCGAGGTGAAGGTCCGCAGGCGCTCGTCGCCCAGCTGCCGCCAGAGCCGCCGGTGATCCTCGAGGCGCTCCGCGGTCGGGCTGCGGAACAGCTCGTCCTTCGCCTCGGCCACCTCGTTGAGGAGGTTCGGCGCGGTCCACGACGCCAGGCCCGGCTGCGCGAGGAGGTTGATGATGCCCGTGTTGATCCGCGGGAGGTGCTGGCAACGCATCCGGGTTTCCTCGTTGCAGAGAAGCCGCTGCAGGTTGGGCGCCGTCATCCGCGACAAGGCCGGGACGAACACCTTCCGCATCAGCTTCACCCCCGACTTGCTGCCCGGCAGCATGAGCTCCTCCGCCAGCGCCCGCTGGGGCATGGTGCCCGCGACGTCAAAGACCCGCCCATCGCGCGGGCACGCCGCCATCCTCCCCGCCCAGAAGTACGCCAGGACCGGGTTCGAGCCGAGGAGCTCCACGAAACAATCCGAGAGCGCGCACCCCACCAGCAGCCTCCACTGGAGGCTCCGGAACGGTTCCAACCGGCGCGCCACATCCTTCGGCAGGCTGAAGCGGAATCCGGCGAAGGCGCGCCGCCGTTCCTCGGCGCGCGATTTGACCGGGGTGTCCCCGAGGCTCAGCTGCATCTGGGTCCCGCACGATCCCTTCTTCCGGCGCGATGGCCGGTAGGGAACGACGAGGGGAAAGGCCGGATCAAATCGCTCCCACGCCGCGCGCGCCACCTTCCTGCGCGCCCACGGGTCCGGCCACCCGTGGATCTCCATGAGTTCATCCTCCCGCCAAATCATCAACTTGCCGCCCCGGAAGGCGTGCGCGATCGCTTCTGCCATGCCTCCCATTTGCCCGACCACCGCTCCGAACGCCAACCTAACTGCCTAACATTCACTAACTGTTCGCAATCACCCCACTATCAACCGTCTCTTCGCAGGCGGGCTCCACTTGCCCCCAACTTGCTCACAACGACGAGCTGCGGCCCGGCATTCCTGTTAGAATCGGGACTCGGGGCGACGTGGAACGCCTGCAAATCGAGCTCTCTCGCCCACTTGCTCACAGCGCGCCATTCCTCCCCGCCGCCGGGATGGTCCGGGTATGCCACGACCGTGATCACCCCGCCGGGGCGCAGCAAGCGGAGGGCCGCATCGAGGGCGCGCCTGGTCGTTCCGGCCCGGGTCACGAGGGTGTGATCGCCCCCCGGCAGGTAGCCGAGGTTGAACATCACGGCCCCGACCGGCCCGGGGTCCATGGCCGCCAGATCCTCGTGACCGGCCTGCCTGAGTTCACAGCGTTCATCCTCCACGCCGGCGTCCCGCAGGCGGCGCCGGGTTTCCTCGAGGGCCGCGGCCTGCACGTCGATGGCGATCACCGAGCCGCCCGGACCGACGCACTCCGCGAGGAAGCAGGTGTCGTGGCCGTTGCCGGCGGTGGCATCGATCACCGTCTCGCCGGGCCGCACCGCGGCGCGCACCGCTTCATGCGCCTGCCGGGTTACGCGCATCGGCTCCCAGCCTCTCCACGGACAAATCGTCCTCGATATCGACTCCCTGGCAGAGGTGATTCGCCAGGCGTTCCGCCACTCCGGGCGCATAGAGCACCCCCTTCGACCCCAGCCCGTTGAACACGTAGAGATTCTCCCGGTCCGGATGCGGCCCGATGACCGGCTGGCTGCGCCGGATGATCGGCCGGACCCCCACCAGCTGCTCGATCACTTCGTAGGGGGCATCGGTGAAGGTTCGCACCACGCCCTCCAGTTCCTCGCGGGCCTGCCGCGTCGGCTTCGCTTCGAGGTCGTCCCACGCGTAGGTCGCGCCGGCGCGGTAGAGGCCGCCCCCCACCGGCACGAGCCATCCGCCCCGGCTCAGGACGCGCCCTTCCGTCATGCCGAGGATGCGCACCGTCAGGATCTCCCCCTTGGCCCGCCGCTCGGGCAAATAGGCGAAGGGGCCCGATCCCAGCCCGGCCGCGCCCTGGCAGAGCACCGTGATGTGGTCGTTGGCCGCCTCGTGATCCGCGTCCACCTCGCGCTCCGAGTACAAACCGTGCTCGCGGAAATAGCCCTTGGATGCCTCGAGGAAGCGCTGCGTGTCGAGCCATCCCCCGCCCTTCCACACCACCCCGCCCCACTCGGCGTTCACCCCGGCGATCGGCCCCTCCACGACCTCCTCGATCCACCGCTCGAGTTGCGCGCGCTTCGCTTCGAACTTGGCGCGTTCCCCGCCGTCGCGGAACAGGCGCAGGACCGGCACCCGGTGGAAGAACTCCTCGCCGAGAACCATCTCGACGCTGCGGTAAAGACCCATCGCGAGGGGGAGAAACTCCGCCACCCTCCAGCTCGGGTTCATCCCCTTCCCGGTCACCGGCGACACAAGCCCCGCCGCCACCACCGAACTGCCCCGCAACCCGCCCCGGTCCACGACCTCGATGGCGCGCCCGCGGTCCCACAACCGCCACGCCAGGCAGGTTCCCGCGAGACCCTGGCCGACGATCACGATGCGCTGGTTGGCCGCCATCTCTTAAACTATGGCCGGGCGCCCCGCCGCCAGCAATCCGCAATCGGCCCGCCCCCCACGACCGGCGGCGACCGGTTCCCGGTCCCCGCGTCGGCCGCGGAACAGCACTCCTCAAAGAGATCCCGGCACCGGCGGCCCACTTCGCGAATCGGGCGTCGCGCCGCGCCGCGCACCCCGGCGCAACACACTATACCACGTGGTAGTTCATTGTCAGAGGAGGTTTACCATGCGCCGCGGGGCGTGGGATGCAACGGGTTTTCGGGCAGGCCGCGGGGCGCAGGGATTTCTTCTTTCTCGTTCGTGGCCCGAAAGTACCATGCTCCCGTCCGCGCCGGGCCAGTCCTGCGCCGGTTCCCTCCATGCTGCCCGCACGGGCAGATCCAGATCAACATCACCACCAGACACATGAAATCCGTTCCCCAGCCTCAGTCCGTCACCAAGCGGAGGTTCTTCGCCCCGGCGCTCGCCACGGCCGTCGTGAGCTTCGCATTCGCAGAAACCGGTTCCGCCGCCAACATCCTCCTGAACCCCGGCTTCGAGCTGGGGACCGGCAGCGACGCGACGGACTGGACGGAATTCGATTCTCCCCCCGCGGGCTCCACGATGCGAAGCAGCCTGTCTCCCAACAGCGGCGGCTTCCACATGTACATGCAGGTGGACAACTTGAACAATCCCCCCCAGGGCGTGGCCCTCTTCGCGGAACAGAACCAGGGCGCCAACACCGTGGACAACACCCTGAACTACAATCTGTCCTTCTTCGCCAAGACCGACACGACCGATTTCACCGGCGTCAACATCTTCTATCAGATCCTCTGGCTCGACCAGGACGGCAGTGATGGCGGCGGCGTCAAGGGAGAGACCTTGACCTCCCTCCTCGGGGAAGGGATCAACACCAGCTACCAGCAGTTCGGGGTCACCGACCAGGATATCCCCGACGGGGCGGATTCCTTCCTGCTTCGCTTCCAACTGTCCGCCGGAGCGATTCCGGATATCGTGCAGGGGGCATACTTCGACGACGTGGTTCTCGAAATCGTCCCCGAGCCGGCCTCCCTGAGTCTCCTCGCCCTCGGTGGCCTGGTGCTCTTCGGCCGCCGCCGCCGCGCCTGAGGCGCGGCTGATCCCC
>JABDMC010000018.1 GCA_013001695.1 Akkermansiaceae bacterium | reverse complement strand
CTCAGGTCCCCCGTGATGTTGCCGGCGGCATCGAGGGTGAAGGAAATGATCTCCATTGCGGGCGGGGACGAGAAGAACACGTCCACGAGAGTCTCGTTCGTCTGCGCGAAGTCGGTGCTCGCCGGCCCCTGCCGCGTCGTCTCGCTCACGCTGTTGTAATAGGTTTCGGTGAGGTCGTCGGGAAGTTTCATCCCGACGACCGTCCAGTCACCCGCGAGGTCGGCGTGCGAGAGGGTGGCCGGCAAGCGGGTCACGACCGTGGCCTCGAGGTCGTTCTCCCCCGCGAGGGGAAGAATCATGGTGTCGCCGGAGACGTTGACGTAGGCGGTCAGCGAATCGCCTTCGACCGAGAGGCGGACCCTTCCCCGGGTGCCGAGCGTGTAGGTTCCGGAGACGTCGCCGCTCAGGGTGCCGGCACTGAAGGTCAGGCTCCGGCCGACCGCGGCGAACTCGCCGGAGAAGAAGGTGTCGACCATCTCCTCGCCGGCTTGGGCGAAGTCCGAGGAGTTCACTCCCTGGCGGCTGGACATGGTGGTGGAGTTGTAAAAGGTCTCCTGCAGGCGGGCCGCGGCGACCAGGGAACTGGCCTTCCAGTCGCCGTCCACCGGCGGGGTGGCGGCAAGGCTTCCGGCGGAGCAGATCAGGACGGCGGCAAAGCCGGAGTGGCCAAGGATACGATGGAGGCGTGGTTGGGCATTCATGGTGACAATAGTCAAGGTTGGACGCGCGCGAATGGGATCGGGGGTTGCCGGATTCACTCCCCGGGGTGTCGGGGTGAGGCGCGGGGACTCAGGGTGAAAGGGGTGATAGCGGAGCGAGGGGAAAACCGCAAGCCCCCGAACCGCTTGCGTGCGCCATCGGACGGGGAGGAGGTCGCGTCGAAATTGCAGGTTGCACCCCTTGCGGTTCGGGGATGATGCGCCGGAACGCAGGATTGATACGTAATGTAGCAAAAATGTGGTGAAATCGGGGAGACACGATGCGGGATCGCTGGTTGAATCGTGCCGAATGAATCAGCGATTTTTGGGAATAGGCGTGTTGGCCGCCACGGTTGTCGCCGGAGCCGCGCCGGCGGAGGTGACCTTCAACGAGCACATCGCGCCGGTGATCCACGGGAAGTGCAGCAGCTGCCACCGGCCCGGGCAGTCGGGGCCGTTTTCCCTGATCACCTACAAGGAGGTAAAGAAGAAGTCGGGGACCATCGAGGAGGTCCTGCTGGACCGCTACATGCCGCCGTGGAAGCCGGTGAACGACAACGTGCACTTCGCCAACGACCGCCGCTTGAGCGAAGGCGAGATCGAGGCCTTCAGCGCCTGGGTGGAAGCGGGGTGTCCGGAGGGCGATGCCGCGAAGAAGCCGGAGCCGCCGGAGTATCCCAGCGACTGGTACCTCGGGGAACCGGACCTCGTGGTGAGGATGCAGGGCGAGTTCACGGTGCCGGCCGAGGGGCGGGACATCTACCGGTCGTTCGTCTTCCCGGTGAACCTGCCCGAGGAGAAGTGGGTCAAGGCGGTGGAGTTGCGTCCCCGGGCGAAGGCCGCGATGCACCACGCGCTCTTTTTCATCGATTCGGAACGGCAGGCGCGGAAGATCGACGGACGGGACGGCCGGGCCGGGATCAGCGGGATGGGATTCCTGCGGCGCGAGGAGCGGGAGGGCGGGATCGGCGGGGGACGCGGACTCGGCGGTCACGTGCCCGGGGCGGTGCCGGCCCTCCTGCCCGGAGACCTCGCCATGCACCTGCCCGCCGGGGCGGATGTCGTGATGCAGACCCATTTCCATCCCTCGGGAAAGGAGGAAGTCGAGCACGCCGAACTGGCCTTTTATTTCGCGGACAAGCCGCCGAGCAAGCCGCTCATCCCGGTGCAGGTGCCCCCGGCGTTCGGGCGTCTCGCGGGGATCGACATCCCGGCGGGGCAGGCGGACTACACCGTGCGCGATCACGTCGTTCTGCCCGCCGACGTCGAGGCGATCTCGATCGGGGGCCACGCGCACTACATCTGCAAGGAGATGACGATGACGGCGACCTTGCCGGGCGGGAAGGAGATGGTGCTGCTCGAGATCGACGACTGGGACCTCGACTGGCAGGACCGCTACACCTTCGCGGAGCCGCTGAAGTTGCCGAAGGGGACGCGGATCGAGACGGTCCTCGTCTACGACAACTCCGCGGGCAACCCGGAGAACCCGCACGATCCGCCGCAGCGGATCAAGTGGGGCCGCGAGTCGAGCGACGAGATGGGCAGCGTGACGCTCACGGTGGTGGCCGCGAAGAGGGGGCAGAGCGAGATGATCGAACGCGGGATCCGCCGGCAAACCGGGGCGCGGGCCCTGGGCGCGGTCGTGGCCGGCATCCGGGATCGGGAAAAGCAGCTCTCCTTCGACTATCACGACCAGGACGACGACGGAAAGCTCAGCTGGGCGGAGGTGCCGGAAGCGCACCGCAAGGGGATCTTCAGGAACTTCGACACCGATTCGAACCGGGTCATCGAGGGTCCGGAAGCGGCCGCCCTCGGGAAGTGGCTGGAGGGAGTCCGCAAGCGGGGGAGACGATGAGGGGCGTCCTGTCCATGCTGCTGGCCGTGACGGCGGTCCTCCCGTGCGCCGCGGAGGTGCAGGTCTTCGAGGTTCTCGGCGGGGAGCGGGTGGCGGTCTTTGCGAAGGACGGGGCGAAGGCGGCGGTGCTGGTCTTCATCGACACCGAGTGCCCGATCGCCAACGCCTACCATCCGGAACTGCGGCGCCTCGAGAAGAAGTTCGGGCCGCAGGGCGTGCGCTTCTTCATGGTCCACGCCGACCCGGAGACCAGCGTGCAGAAGGCCGCGAAGCACAAGGAGGACTTCGGCATCACCGCGCCGGTCGTCATCGACAAGGGACAGAAGTGGGTGAAGAAAACCGGCGCCACGGTGACGCCGGAAGCGGTCGTCGTGACTCCCGATGGCGGGAGCGTCTACCGCGGGCGCATCGACGACCGCTACGCGGACTTCGGGAAGAAGCGTCCCGAGGCGAAGACCCGGGACCTCGAGCTCGCCCTGACCGCCGTGCTGGCCGGCCGGCCGGTCCCGTCCCCGCGGACGAAAGCGGTGGGGTGCAGGATTTTCGTGGAGTGAGGGAACCCCGAAGCGGGACCGGCAGGACGATCGAGGCCGCACCCGGAGCGGGCGGATGAGGCCCCGATTCGGCCCGGGTTCCGGATATTCCTTCCGGTCCGGCGGTTGGTGGCCCTAGAATCGACGCTCCGATGTGTGGCATGTTCCATCGCCATGGCCTCCGCCCCGGGCTGCTTCTCGCCGCGATGATGGCGATGACCGGGTGCGCCATGCAGTCGCAGTGGAAGGAGGCCTCGAAGGTCACGGTGCGCCAACAGGACCTCGACGGCCTGCCCTACCATCCGCTCGTCTATCACCTCGACCTCTGCGGTCTCGCCTACCAGTTGCACGGGCAGTCGCTGGTATGGCCGTTCGACCCGTTCTACGAGGAGTTGGGCGACTGGCAGGGGAGCCGCAACCAGTTCATGGACCGGGTGCGTGCCTGGGCGGGCGCCCGGGGCGGGACGCAGGTCGCCCGGAAGGCGGGCCTCGACAGCTACCGGGGACCGGGAATTCTCGCGGGATTCGACGACAACCCGTTGCACGACCCGATCCTCTTCCGCTACGACCGCATCCACCCGTGGAGCCCCGCCATCATCAATGCCGCAGGCCATTGGACCGAGTACCTGACCCCGCGGGAGGTCACCGGCCCGATTCGCGACGTGCATGTTTGCTATCGGGGCACGGGGAAGCCGGCGGGGACGGTTGCGATCGAGCGCTTGAAACCGCGGCGCCGGGATTCCGCGCGGGGCGCCCGCGACGTCCTCCTCGCCTTTGAAGGAGGAACCGGCGACAAGGGCGAGGCGGGAGAACCGGCCTCGCAAAGCCTGATGGGGTACGTCCTGCTGCGGCACCCGGGATCCGGCGGGCGCTACGATGTGCACATCGCGTTCCGCGGCAGCCGGAGCGGATCGGCGGGCCGGGCCGCCGTCCAGGCAAACTGGACCCGCTCCGCCAAGGGCAATCCCGACTGGATCACCGACCTGGGCTATACCTACCTGGCCCCCGAGGAGGGCGGGAGCCACATCTCGACGACGGGCAAGGTGGCGCGCGGGTTCGCCCGCAGCATGGATTCCATCCTCCCGCAGGCGATGCGTTGTCTGGAATGGGTGGCCGACCACAAGTCGGGGCGAAATCCGGGGCGCATCTACGTCACCGGCCACAGCCTCGGGGGGGCCCTCGCCCAGCACTTCGTCAGCGCCGTCCTGTTGGGCGATCACCTCGGCCCCGGCGGGTCCGGGGCCGCCATGCCGTCCGCCCTGCGCGGCTGGCCGTGGGAGGACATCAAGCTGATCACCTACGGGGCACCGCGGGCCGGGAATGAGGAGTGGGCGCGGGCCCTGAGCGAGGGCCTTCTCGAGTCCGAGATCTTCTCGACACCGGTCGACCCCTACGACCGGAAGGCGCTTCCGGTGGCCCACCCGTCGATCGTCCCGCGGCTGGCCGACCCGGAGCGCCCCGCGGGTTACCGGGTCGTGCAGACCAAGGACCCCATCACGACCTCCAAGATGATCGGTGGCAAGCACGTCGGGAAATCGGTCTATCTCGATGAGCCGGGATTCGTCGGCATGTTGACGCCGTGGTCGTTCGAAGCGCACGAGCCGACGGCGGCCCGGGAGCTCATGCGCACGAGCCTCTCCGATCCGCGGATCCCCCCGGTCGCCTGGCGCTACCGCGAGATGGCCGCGTTGAATCCGGACCGCGACGAGAAGCGGCGGGGGAGCGCCGGTGAATACCGGAAGCTCAAGGCGGCCATCGAGCGTTACTATCGTGCCAACGGGATCTGGTTCGACCACGCGGCCTTCACGCGGGATTTCGATCTGTTCATTTCGCTTCTCGAGGACGAGTGATCCGCGCCCCGGCGGTTCCCCTCGCAGGGTGGGTATCAAGAGCGCGCCAGCAAGAAATGCGCAGTGGGCGCGACCAGCCCCGTCCATTCGTTCCCGCCGATGACGGCGGAGTGGCGAGGGTGCAATTTGTAACGTTTCCAATGTGAGCTTGTTTCGGGCCTCGCGGCTCGCCATCATGGTGGTTGAATCCATGACAACACTCCGGTTCTCCCGCGCTCTCCCTCTCCTGGTTGTTGCCCTTTGCCTCATTTGGGTTTTGTTCGACCGGAATCCGCCTGAAGATTCCCGTGACTCGACCGACATCCCGGCGGTCGCGAAGACACCGGTGGGTGCCTCCGCAAATTCTCCGGAGGCCCGGTCTCCCGCACGCCCCGGCCCGGTCGCGCGACGGTCGGCGCGCACCGCCCTCGCGGAACCGTGGCTCGCCGCGACGATCGAGCAGGCCCGTGAGAACGGCCGCCGCTTCGCCGCCACCTTGCCGGACGGTCAGCGCATTGAAGGCAGGCTGCGCGAGCCCGACCCCGCCCGCCCCGGGGTGGTCGAGGGGCGGTTGAGCCACCCCGCGGAAGGAACGTTCTATTTCCGGCGCGGGCCGGGGGCGAGGGATGGAGCGCCGGGGCCGCTCACCCACGGCCTCGTCTTCACGCGCGACGGGTCGGTGGCCTGGCGGCTCGAGCCGGCCGGGCCGGGCCGGGCCCCGGTGCTGGCCGCGACCGCGATCGAGGGCGTCCTCTGCCATGCCGACGGCCGGGCCGGCATCCCGGAAGTCCCCGACGGGCTTGTCCCCGACGAGGAGCAGATCCTGCTTCCCGAGGACCACCCGCCGCTCAGCAACAACCCGTCCTACCAGCCGACGGTGCCGGCCCTCGAGAGCCGTCCGGGCAGCCTCGGCGTCCTCTACCTCGACTTCGACGGGGGAACCAATTCGGACGTCTTCTGGGGAACCTTCAACGTGCAGCACTCCGGGAAGAGCCCCAACGACATCATCGACATCTGGGCGCGGGTCGCGGAGGACTTCCTCCCCTTCGACGTCAACGTCACCACCGACCTCGCCGTCTACGAGGCCGGATCCCCCGGACGCCGCCAGCGGTGCTGGATCACCAGCACCAGCAACGCCATCGGCAACGCCGGCGGCGTCGCCGTCCTCCAGTCCTACAAGCTCCCCGACGACATCGCCTGCTGGGCCCGCCCCTACGGCAACGCGAGCTGCGCCCTCGTCGTCTCGCACGAGTTCGGCCACACCCTCGGCCTCGTCCACGACGGCAACAGCAATCGCGCCTACTCGTCCGGGTTCGGCAGCGGCGCCGAATCGTGGGGTCCCATCATGGGCGCCCCCTACGGCAAGACGCTCACCATCTGGAACGACGGCGATTACGCCGACGCCAACAACGGCGAGGACGATCTCGCCCTCATCGCGGCCAACCCGGGGGTGGGGAACCGGCCCGACGAGGTCGGCGACACGCCCGGGGAGGCGCCGGTGCTCCGCGTCTTCGCGGACGGCACCATCGACGACCGCCACATCATCGAGACGCCCGGGGACGTCGACGTCTACACCTTCCGGACCACCGGGGGGGCGATCTCGATCGACATCGAGGCCGCCGACGTCGGGCCCAACATGAACTGCGAGGGGACGCTCTACGATTCCACCGGGGCCGTGATCGTCACGCAGAACAACCCCTCCAGCCGGAACGTCACCCTCGGCGCCACCCTCGCCGCGGGGGACTACTTCCTGGAGGTCGACGGCGGGGCGCGCACCGGGCCGAACCCGTTCTCGGACTACGGGATTCTCGGCGGCTTCAAGGTGACGGGGACGATCGTCGGGGTGATGGCGCCGCAGTTCATCCCGGTCGCGGAGCAGACCCCGGTTCTCACCGCGATCGGCACGGTGACGCCGTGGGAGACGCACGGCATCGCGCCGACCTTCGCGCTGACGGGCGGCAACGACGACAACCTCTTTGCGGTGGACCCCGCCACGGGGGTCATCACGGTGGCAGCCCCGATCGACTACGAGGCGCTCTACACCGACTGGCGCTACCCGCCGGAGTATTATCTCCGGGTCCTCATCACGAGCCCGGGGGTCAGCGAGGAGCGGACCGTGATCGTGCCGGTGACCGACGTGAACGAACCCCCGGTCTTCGTGTCGACCTTCGACGAGGTCGTCCTGGAGAACACCGCGGCGGGGGTCGACCTCGGGCGGGTCGAGGCGCAGGACGACGATCCGTTCTCCCCGGTGACCTACGCCATCACGGCCGGGGATCCCGGCGGGGCCGATCCCTACTTCGAGGTCGACCCCGATTCCGGGGTGGTGCGCACCCGGCGGGTCACGGACCTCGCGCCGGGGACGATCGTGTTGACGCTCGAGGCGACCGACGCCGGCGCGCCGCCGGCGAGCGCCACGGCCACGGTGGAGCTGGAGGTCATCGCGGTGGCGGCGGGTCTCGCGCCGGGGAGCCACACCCAGCTGACCTACACCGGCATCCCGGGCGCCACCATGAACTCCCTCTACACGGCCCCGGTCTTCCCGGACTGTCCGGAGATCCTCTCCTTCGCGGAGGGGCTGGCCTTTCTCGGCTTCGAGCGGGACTACGGGCTGGTCATGCAGGGGCATTTCGTGGCGCCCGAAACCGGCAGCTACCAGTTCTGGATCGCGGCCGACGACGCCGCCGAGCTCTACATCTCGACCGACGACGACGCCGCCAACCTCCCGCCGGTGCCGAACGCCCGGGTGTTGAGCGGCACCACCGTCGAGGGCTTCGACGAGTCCGCGACACAGACCGTGGCGGGCGTGCCGCTGATCGCCGGCCAGCCGTACTACTTCGAGGCGCGGATGAAGCAGGGGGACGACGCCTTTTCGCACCTCTCAGTCGCCTGGCAGCGTCCCCTCGCCCCGGCCCGCGCCATCATCCCGGCCCGGTTCCTCTCCCCGATCGTGGAGAACTATCCCCCGAAGGCGCGCCGGCTTTCTTTCCCGGTGCGGGTCGATTCGTTTCCGCACGCCCCGCTCGGGAACGTGAGGGTCGTCGATCCGAACGTCGATGACACCCTCGCCTCGCTGGTGATCACCGCGGGGGACCCGGGCGGGTTGTTCTCCCTGGATCTCGACGGCACCCTGGCGGTGGTCGACCCGTCCGCCCTGCCGGCACCCGGCACCGACGTCGTCCTGACCGTGGAGGCCACCGACCACCACGGGGCCACCGGCTCGGCCGACATCACCATCACAACCCGCGCCGCCGACGTCATCGCGCTCGACTCCCTCGAACAGGAAGTGTTCTGGGGAATCGCGGGGAACCGCCTGAGCGATCTCTTCGCCGATCCCCGTTACCCGTGCCGGCCCGATGCGTCCCGCTACCTCGCCCAGATGGACACCGGCCAGGGGCTGGGGGACCAGTACGGGTCGCGGATCCGGGCCGCCGTGACGCCCACCGTGAGCGGGACCTACCGCTTCCACATCGCCGGCGACGACGAGTGCCGCCTCCTCTTCGGGGCGGACGGCACCGCCGGGTCCGCCACCGTGATCGCGTCGATCGCGACGTGGACCGGCTACCAGCAGTGGGACAAGTTCGCGAGCCAGCAGTCGGCCGAGATCGTGCTCACCGCGGGTGAGTCCTACTACCTCGAGGCCCTGCACAAGGAGGGCGGCGGCGGCGATCACCTCTCGGTCGGCTGGACGCTTCCGGGCGCGGGGGAGATCACGTTGATTCCGGCCGCGGAGTTGTCCCCGGTGGACCTGAACTGCCCGCCGGTGATCCACACCGCGGAGCGGGTCCACGTCGAGGGCACCCTCGCCTCCAGCGCCGCGGTTCTCACCATGGACGTCACCGACCCGGAGGGGGAGGCGCTCACCTTCGCCATCCTGTCCGGCAACGAGGGCGGGCTGTTTCACCTCGATCCCCGGACCGGTGAACTCGTCACCACGAGCGCGGTGGCGCCCGGCCACTACCCGCTGGAAATCGCGGTGCAGGACCAGGGGCGCGGGGGCGTCTATCCGCTTGCGGAGGCCTCCCTCGCGCTCGACCTCGAGGTCGGATACTCGACCTACGATGCGTGGGCCGCGGCGCAATGGGGCGCCGGCCACGCGGATCTCGCGCGCACCGGGCCGCTGGAGGATTTCGATTTCGACGGGATTCTCAACTTCATGGAGTTCCTCATCCTCGGGGAGGATCCGCAGGTGCGCCGCGGGCTGCGGGACATGCTCACCGAGATCGGCGTCGAGGGCGAACCCCACTGGGAGCTGGCCCTCGACTTCAACACCTGCGGACCGGGCACGCTGGCGGTGGCATTCTCGACCGACCTCGAGGCGTGGACGACGGCGCAGCCACCGGGCGACGGCGCCTCCGTCGTCGTCGACGGCACCGGCCACTCACTGGTCGTCCGCTTCCGGCTCGGCGCCTTCGAGAAGCTCTTCATCCGCCTCGAGGGCGCGCCGCCCCCGTGAGCAGATCGAGTTCGTGCAGAAGGCGTTCGCGAAGGGCAGGGAGCATGCGGCGAGGATGGGCGGGAGGCGGTTCATGCGCGTGGCGTGGATATGCGGCATGTCGCAACGGCTTTTCGGGAGAATGATGGGAGCGGTGGCGTCTCGCCACCGGGCGGATGACCGGGGCGGCCTCCCGTCCTCACTCGGGTCGCGACTCGAAGACGGCTTCGAGGGGGACCTGCCGGGTGCGGCCGTTGCGGTCCTCGCGCGGGTAGATCCCCGCAAAGACGCCGCGGAGGGATGTCACCCCGTCGCGGTCCGGCGGGTAGGTCAGCACCACCTCGAGGGTTCCCTTGTAGGCGAAGCCGTCGCCGCCCTCGTCGGTGAAGGTCAGGTCGCCCCGGAGGATGGCGTGCCGCAGGGTGGAACCGGCGCCGGCCGGTTCGAGGGTGAGGTCGCCCGTGATCCCGGCGACCTCGTAGACCTTCTTGGTCGCCGGATTGGTGCGTTCCATCACGCCGGGCGGATAAACCTGCGACAGCCACTTGAAGAGCGGGCCCGCCTCGACCTCGCGCGGGGTGTCCGGATAGGCGAGGGCGTCCCAATCGGGCTCGTCGAGCGCCACGGCCTCCACGACCGGCGCCTGGTAGGCTTTCATGCGGTCGTCCTTGAGGCTCACGAAGACGCGGATGCCCCGTCCGCGATCGACATCGGGAAGCTCCAGCGGTCTCTTGCCGGAGGTGCCGGGGTCATCGAACCACGAGAGCGCGTAACGCAGGTGCCGGATGGTTTCATCGGCGAGTGATTCCCGGCCGCTGCGCCGCGGCGGGAAGGCATCGAAGAAATGCACGACGTCACCATCCGGACCGAGGATCACGAGGTCGACGTTGCTGAAGCGTCCATGCACCATGCGCGGGTCGGGGCGCGCGGAGAACTTCCCCTTCCACACCTCGCGGACCGCCTCGGGGAGATCGGCATTGTCCCGGTGCCCGTGCCAGGAGGTCACGATGAAGGGGCGCAACTCCCGCACCACCCCGGGATCGATCAGCGAGGTCCCCCGGACCTGCGTGGCGGTCGCTCAGCAGTGGCCGGAGAAGATGTCGCCGTACTGGGCGTGGATGAGGACCAGGCAGACGGGGCGCTTCTCCTTCGCGGCGCGGGCGAGGGCCGCCTCGAGGGACGGCTCCCAGTCGAGGCGGTACATGGCGAGGGCCTGTCCCGAGGGCCGGAGGTCGTCGAATCGCTGCAGAATGCGGGCCGCTTCCGCATTCTGCGCCCCGGTGGTCCCGGCGGCCGCGAGAACAAGGGCGGCGGCAAGCGCTCCGGCCCGTGGCATGCGCGTCGTCATGTCCGATTCAACCCTCGTGGGCGTGAGGGGTTGCGGGGGATCGTTCGGGCCATCCGCTCCACCGGGACAAGCCCGGCGGGGGCGTTTCCTCGGTTGATGGCGGCGCGGTCCGGGTCGGGACCGTGGCTCCACCGGGACAAGCCCGGCGGGGGCGTTTCCTCGGTTGATGGCGCCGCGGTCCGGGTCGGGCCATCCGCTCCA
>JABDMC010000009.1 GCA_013001695.1 Akkermansiaceae bacterium | reverse complement strand
GGTGAGACGCGGCCGACCCCGCCGTGGTCCGAGGCGGCGCCCCGCGCGCCTGCGCCTCCCCGGCGGCGGGTCCCGCGCCGCCAAATCACTGGGCGTGTGCAGGTTGGGCAATGCTTAACCTTGCCATGCGATCCCGGTGGATTTTTGTGCCCCGGGCGCCCTTGCCATTCGGCCTGCGGATTGAGGGAATAGGATGGAGCTGTCATCCGGGGCGAAGGCGTTGCCGCGGCCCGGGTGGCACCGAACAACAACCACAAACCATCCTTCGCCATGAACTCCAAAGGACCCCGCGTCTGCCTCGACAAGATCCTTCCCTGGGAACTCCGGAACCCGCGCCCCCTGGCCTCCCTCCCACCCCTCACGGCCGGCGGCCGCGAACGCGCCATCATGCCCATCGCCAAGCGCTGGCCGGCCGGAACAAAACTCGGCGTCCGTTTCATGGGCGGCTCCGACAGCCAGCATCAGATGATCGTCTCCACGGTTGCCGAGTGGATGAAGCACTGCGGCATCGTCTTTTCCTTCAACGAGGCGCCGGATGCGGAAGTGCGGATCAGCTTCGAGAACGACGGGGCATGGTCCTACGTCGGAACCGACGTGGCCGACATCCCCCTCCACGCCGCCACCATGAACTTCGGCTGGCTGGATGAAGGGACGATTCTCCACGAGTTCGGGCACACGCTCGGATTGGGGCACGAGCACCAGAACCCCGCCGGCGGGATCCAATGGAACGAGGCCAAGGTCATCGCCGACCTCGCCGGGCCGCCCAACTTCTGGAACGAGGCCAAGGTCCGCCACAACGTCCTGCGGAAGTACCAGTTGGACCACATCAACGGCACCACCTTCGATCCGGATTCGATCATGCTGTATGCCTTCCCGGGCGACTGGACCCTCAGCGGGCTCGGGACGCGCGAGAACAGCGCCCTCTCGCAGACGGACAAGGCCTTCATCGGGTCGATGTATCCGAAAACCGGCGACCCCGTGCCCGAGGTCGTCGCCCTGACCGTCGGGGAGGTCATCGTGAGGGCCGCGTCCATCGGCGATCCCGGCGAGGAGGATCTTTTTTCCTTCCGGGTCCCGTCGACCGGCAAGTATGTCGTGGAAACCAAGGGAGACACCGACGTGGTCATGAAGCTCTTCGGCCCCGACAGCCGCAGCATCCTCGTGGACGAGGATGACGACAGCGGCGAGGCCCGGAACGCCCGCATCGAGGCCGAACTGCCGCCCGGCGAATTCACCGTCCAGCTCCGCCACTTCTCCGAAAGCGCCGGGACCGGCGACTACGGGGTCTCGGTGACCCGTTTCAACGACTGAGGCGGGGCGGTGACCCGGGGCGCACCCCGCACCCGCGCCGACATCCGGCTTGCCCCGGCGAGTCGATTCCAATTGGGTGGTTGAGCGCCGCATCCCGGAGGATGCGGCCCCATCCCGCCGGAACGACCATGGCCCGCCCGTTCTTCCTCTTCCTGCTGATTGCCGGCCTTCCCGCCTGGGGAGGACCGGATTTCGCGGCGCTGAGAAGCCTCCTGAAGGACGCCGTGGCCCGGGGAACGGTCGCCGGGGGAAGCGTTCTCGTCATCCACAAGGGGGAACGGGTGTTCGGGGAGGGGTTCGGCTTGGCCGACCTGGAAGCGAAGACGCCCTTCGGGATCGAGACTCCCGCGGTGATCGCCTCGATCAGCAAACCCCTGATCGGCACGGTGGCCTTTCGCCTCGCGGAGCGCGGGACCCTCGACCTGTCGGCGCCCGTCTCGAACTACCTTCCGGAATTCGGCAAGCTCGCCCTGGAATCCGGCGAACCGGTGGCCCGGGCCCCCACCACCATCGAGTTGCTCACCCACACCTCGGGGCTGCGCCACGACGACGCCCCCGGGGGCCGCCCGTGGTTCGCCTCCTGGACCGCGGCGAAACCGCTCGCCGAGGTCGTGAATCGATACGCCTCGGATTTCCCCATGATGGCCCGCCCCGGGACGCGCTACGCCTACAGCGGCATCGGCACGGATGTCGCTGCCCGGGTCCTCGAAGTCACCAGCGGGCGGGCCCGCAACTCCGTCCTCGCGGAGGAACTCACCGCGCCCCTCGGCATGCGGCACACCTTCTACCGCGATGCCGGGAGCCTCGAACGCCTCCCCCCCATGCCGTCCCGCTATCATCGTGGCGCCGACGGCGGCCTGCTTCCCGCCAAGGAGCGCCGCCTGCCCCCGGCCAACACCTACTGTTCCTCCGGAGGCGCCATCATTTCCACCGCCCCCGACCTCGCCCGCTGGTTGCTGATGATCCGCAACCGCGGCCGCCACGAAGGGAAGGCCTTCCTGCAGCCCGAAACGGTCGTCGCCATGCTGGCCGGAGCGCCCCGCGGCAAAAATGCCCGCAGCGGATTCTTCATCCGCAAAAGGGACGCCGGCGGCAAGGCCGTGGTCGTCGGTCACACGGGCTCATCCGGCACCAACTGCTGGATTGATTTCGAACACGACCTGATCGGAATCATGCTCACCCAGACCCGCGGCAGCCAGATCAAGCCGTTCCGAATCGAGTTGGAGCGGCGCGTGACAGCATGCCTCGCCGGGCTGGCGCCGGCCGGTTCTCCCGGGAACTGACACCGCCTTCGCGGCGCGCCGATCACGGAAACCGCAGCTCCGCGAGCCTCACGGATTTCCCGACGGCGACCTGCCCGTCTTCGCCGCGAATCTGCATCGCGAGGGTGCCCTTTTCCCAGTCGACCACCAGGAGGCCGAAGTTCGGGTCGCGCATGAACTTCCCGTGGCGGAACTTGTTCGGCTCGATGGGGTCCCATGTCTGGTTGAGGGCGCTGGAGGTGACATCGTGCAGCGGATAGCCGCCCTCGACGTCCCGCACCGAGATCTCGCCCCAGTGCACGTCGCCGGAGATGAAGACCACCCCGTTGGCCCGCGTGCCGCGGATCAACTCGATCATGCGGGCGTGTTCGGCGGGGAGGTTCGTCCACGATTCCCATCCGTTGTACTCGTGCCCGAACTGGATCGAAGTCGCCACGACGCGGAGGTCGGCGGGCTTGCGGAATTCGCCCTCGAGCCACTTCCACTGGGCCGCGCCCAGGAACGTCTTGGCCGGATCCGGGTCGGTCCGGTAGTCGTTCTTGAACGGCGCCTCGCGGTTCTTCTTCGGATTGCGCCGGAGCGGATCGCGGAAGGTGCGGGTGTCGAGGAGAACGAGCTGCAGGACCCTGCCGTCGCGTTCCCAGCGGTGGCTGGCGTAGATCCCGGGACGCCCGCGGCGCGCGGTGCCGGCCGGCTCGCCCCAGAAGTCGAGGAAGACCTCCTTGGAGGCCTCCTTCATGGGGTATTCCTTGCCGGCGTCGTTGCGGCCGTAGTCGTGGTCGTCCCAGATGGCGTGCAGGGGCATGGCCTCCCGCAATGCCCGGAACTCCGGCTTCGCGCCGAGGACGGCGTACTTCGCCTTCAACACGTCCATGTCGTCGGTATCGCCGTAGATGTTGTCGCCGAGGAAGACGAAGAAGTCCGGGTTCGCCGCAATGGCGGCCCGCAGGACCGGCAGCGGCTTGTCCTGCTTCGCGCACGACCCGAAGGCGATGCGGGACGGAAGGCGCGGGGCCTCGGCGCCCGCCGCGGCGGCCGCCACGCCGAGAGTGAGAAGCGTCCGGATCATCATGAAGGGAGGCATAGCGCCCCGCCTGCCGCGCCGGAAGGAAATTGCTGCGGGGGGACCGCGGCGAGGCGATTGCCCCCGATTATTGCTGGCGCGCCCGGCGGTCGCCCGCCAATATTGTATCAGGAAATGAAAAGCATCGCCTACGTCCTGATCCTGCTCGGCTCCGGTCTCGCGGGAGCGCCGTCGACCCGGGCCCAGGGATCCGGCGCGGAACCCACCGCCGGCTTCACCCCGGAGGCGCGGTCGGCCTACCTGACCTGGCAGCAATCCCGGCGCGATGCCGACCTGGCCTACGTGGCCTCCCTGCGCGCCGCCCTCGAGAAGGCCACCCGCCGGGGACAGCTCGACGAGGCGGTGGCCATCCGGGCCGAGATCAAGCGCATCGCGCAGGGCCTCAGGCAAGGAGACGAACCGCCGGTGCCCCTCGCGGAATTCCTCGCCGGGACATCGTGGGTGAGCAACATCAACGGCGTCGTGATCGAACTCGCCGCCAACGGGAAGGGCAAGCGCCTGCACCGCGGGACCGAGAAGGACATCACCTACAAGGTGAGTTCCGACGAGGAGTTCACCATCCTCTGGCCGGTGGGGCCATCCGCCCCGTGCACCATGGCGGCCGATCGCAAGTCCTTCGCCTCCGGCGACGCGACCTGGAAGCGGAAACCCGGCAAGTGATACGGCGAGGGCCGTCGTCGCCGGATCGGCGGGGATTGGTTGCCGGTCCCGCGCGGCGCCCGCCGGCGCGCGGGTGAACTCGGCAAGATTTGCGTAGAATCGGCCCGGGAATGCACGTAATTTGTCATCGTGCCCCGGCGGTTTGGAACGAGCCTGATTTGCCTTGGCGCCCTGGGGCTCCCGGTCCCGGCGGCGCCGGCGGATGAGGTGCGCTTCAACCGCGACGTCCTGCCCATCCTCTCGAACACCTGCTTCACCTGCCACGGCCCCGATGCCGCCACGCGGGAAGCGGACCTGCGCTTCGATCTCGAGGAAAGCGCCAAGGCGGCCCGCGAGGACGGCACGCCCATCGTCCCGCACCACCCGGAAAAGAGCCTCCTCGTCAGCCGGATCTTCTCCACCGACCCCGACGAGGTCATGCCGCCCCCGGACGCCGTCCAGCAATTGTCCGCCGCCGACAAGAAGATCCTGCGCCGCTGGATCGCGGATGGCGCGCCGTGGGAAAAGCACTGGTCGTTCATTCCGCCGGAACGTCCCCCGCTGCCGGAGGTCACCCGGGCCGACTGGGTCCGCAACGGCATCGATGCCTTCACCCTCGCGCGCCTCGAGCGGGAGGGCCTCGCGCCGTCGCCGGAAGCGCCCCGGGAAAAGCTCATCCGCCGCGTCACCCTCGATCTCACCGGCCTCCCCCCGACCCCCGCGGAAGTCGACGCCTTCCTCGCCGACGATCGCCCCGGCGCCTACGAGCGCCTCGTCGACCGCCTCCTCGCCTCCCCGCGCTACGGGGAGACCATGGCGATCCCGTGGCTGGAGGCGGCGCGTTTCGCCGACACCGACGGCTACCAGTACGACGGGCCGCGCTTCATGTGGCGGTGGCGCGACTGGGTCATCGACGCCTACAACCGGCACATGCCCTTCGACCGGTTCACCATCGAGCAACTGGCGGGCGACCTCCTGCCGAATCCCACCCTCGAGCAGCTCATCGCGACGGGCTTCAACCGGAACCACCGCTACAACTCGGAATCGGGCCTGGTCGTCGAGGAGTTCCTCCTGGAGAACGCCGTCGACCGGGTCGACACGACCGGCACCGTGTGGCTCGGGCTCACCATGGGCTGCGCCCGCTGCCACGATCACAAGTACGACCCGGTCTCGCAGGAGGAGTTCTACCGCATGTACTCCTTCTTCAACTCGATCGAGGAGCCGGGTCTCTACTCGCAGGCGCCCGACGCCAACCGCGCCCTCGAGCCGTTCATCGCCGTGCCGGCGCCCGAGGACGAGGCTGCCCTCGGCCGTCTGCGCGCCGACCTGAACGCCGAGCGGGAAGAGCTCGCGCAGCCCATGGAGGGCGAGGACGAGGAGCGCGCCGCCTTCTTCGCGGACGTCTCCGCCCGCGCGGGCATCGCGTGGCCCCCCACGCG
>JABDMC010000004.1 GCA_013001695.1 Akkermansiaceae bacterium | reverse complement strand
GAAGATCCCCCAGCCGACGAGCAGCAGAACGAGCACGTTCGGTAGCAAGATGCCGGCGTTGCCGTCTTGGGTGTTCATATCTGATCCCCCCGGTTCAGATGTTCAGGGACTCGGTGCGTTGCGATGGGACGGGGGCAGCCGGGGTGTCGGCCTCATCCCGTGCGTCCACGCCGATCTATCGATTGCGATATACAGGGCGAGAACCGCGTTATTACTTGCTTACAGTCCTTCCCGGATGGCGGAAAGTCCTTTCGCCAAAATAAACGGGGATTCCTAATGACCCTTAATCGTCCGTGCCAATTTCTGTTAGCCCGCGCGATGCGGGCGCGGGTTCCCGCCGGGCCGGCCGCGCGTCGGGAGAGGTGATGGACGAGTAGCGCGGTGGCATGGCGGGACGTGCCGGGCGGCCCGGCCGGCGCCCGATCATGGTGCGACGCACTCCTCCGGACGCCGTGTTGCGGCCGCGGAATGATGCCGGGAAGTTGAGAAAGCGATTCTTGACGGGGGTGGGCAATCGGCGTGACCTCTATGTCAGAGTTCGCAATGTGATCTCGTTGCGCTCCGTCCGCCCGCCGGCGCACCGGCTCAAGCGGCGTCGCAAGCGAAGCGTAGGGGAACTCACAACGCACCGGGGAGCGATGACGGATCTCAAAGACGATTTCGATCAAGGCCATGGGACGGAACATCATCATCTGCACCGACGGAACCGCCAACCAGTTCAAGCCGGGCCGCAATTCCAACGTCGTGAAGCTCTACTCGGTCCTCGAGCGGTCCGGTGAGCAGATCATCTACTACGATCCGGGCGTCGGCACGGTGGGGTCCTACAGCGCCCTGACCTGGGTGGCCCGCAAGGCCCAGTGGATCCTCGGCATGGCCTTCGGCCTCGGGACCACCCGGGACATCATCGAGGCCTACAGCTTCCTGATGGAGAATTACCGCGAGGGCGACCGGATATTCCTGTTTGGTTTCAGCCGGGGAGCCTTCACGGCGCGGGCCATCGCGGGATTGCTGTACAAGTGCGGGCTGCTGCACCCCAACAACCAGAACCTCATCCCGGAAGCCATGCGGATCTACAAGGGGCACCGGAACTGGGATGTCGCGGACGGCTTCCGCGCGACCTATTCGCGTCCCCCGGTCCCGATCCACTTCCTCGGGCTCTTCGAAACGGTCACCTCGGTGGGCTGGGTGTGGGATCCGGTGCGGCTCGATTTCACCACGACCAATCCCGCCATTCTCCATGTGCGGCATGCGATGGCGATTGATGAGCGCCGCGCCTTCTTCCGGGCGAACCGCTGGCGGCGGCATGGCGAGGCGGGCGGCCAGGACATCAGGCAGGTGTGGTTCGCGGGGGTGCACTCCGATATCGGCGGGGGGTATCCGCGGGAGGAGAGCGGCCTGTCGAACATCGGGCTGGAATGGATGCTCGTGGAGGCCGGCCGCGCCGGTCTGCGCCTCGATGGCGGGGCCGCCATCAGGATCGTGAATGATCCCGCCCCCGATCCCGGGCGGGACGCGCACCGCTCGCTCCGCGGGGCATGGTGGCCGGCGGAAGTCTGGCCGAAACTCAAGAACCGCCGGAACCGGCACGGAAAATGGGTCCGCTATCCGGCCCTCAACCTCGCCAAGCGGCGCGGAATCTACTGCGACGAACCGATCCACGAGACCGTCGTGGACCGCATCGCGGGGCGGGACGACTATCCACCGCCGAATCTTGCCGGGCGCAAGTGCCGGTGCAAGGACGACGGCACCGGGGCGCAGGCCTGCAAGCACCCGGAGAGCCCCGTCGAGGCGCGGGTGCCGCTCGGGGATTTCCTGCAGGGCGGGGGGCCTTCCGGTCCCGGGCAACCGGAAGTGCTTCCGGAAGGCAAGGAGCGTATGCTTGACTCGGGATCGTGAGAACCGTCCATCGGAGGGCCCGCCAACCAGAACTGTTATGAGCACCGACTACACGACGATTCGCTGGAAGCTGATGAACAAGCCGAAGACGCTGACCAAGAAGGACATCGTCGCCCTCACCGATCTCATCACCGAAAAGCTCGGATACGAGGCGCCGGACAAGCCACCCAAGGCCCCGAAAAAGAAGAAGGAAAGCAAGGGCCGGAAGCAGGCCACCCCGAAGGACGATCCCTACCAGGAGGTCTTCAAGCGGTCCCCGAACCAGGGAGGCGCCATCACGCCGAAGTACATCGTGATCCACGATTCCTACGGGTCGCACGACGGGACGCGGGCGTGGATCCTCGATGACGCCTCCAATGTCAGCTATCACTACCTGATCGACTCCAAGGGGAATCGGACCCAGTTCGTGGCGGACCGCAAACGGGCGTGGCACGCCGGGAAATCGAAATGGAAGGGGAAGACCGGGCTCAACGGCACCTCGATCGGGGTGGCATTCTGGGGCAACACCTATGAGCGCACGCCGAACACCAAGGAGATCGATTCGTGCGCGCGGAAGTGCATCTATCTCATGAAGAAGTTCAACATCGGCATCGATGGAATCCTGACGCATGCCATGATCGCGCCGGGGCGCAAGACCGACACCTCGCCCGAGACCCACGAGAAGGTCCTCGCGAAGGTGCGGAAGTTGCTGGGAGATTAGCCGCCCGTTGCCCCTCGCGGATTCGCAGCATGTTGCACCTCGGGGAACCGCCACGCTAGTCCATGCATGCTCCGCTTTCGTCGGTGCCGTTTGCACAGCGCGCCGCGTCGATGAGGGCACCGATGATGATGACGAGGGGGACAAGGGCCGTGAGGAATTGCAGGAGGGTCATGGTTCCGGGTCCGTTCTCATCGATGAGAGCCCCGCCGCGCCCCGATATTCCCCTCCCGGACCCCGTTCGAGGGCGGGTCGGGAAACAATTTTTGGAGACGATCCGGGCGGGATGCACTTGGCACGAAAGTTGTCCGCCTCGTAACCCGCTGAAGGTCAATTGCACCGCGGAGTTGTTGACACGATATTCACAACTCGCTCACCTTCAGTAATTTATAAAGATTTCCCGTTGACGGGGCCGGGTGGGCGTGTTTTTATGCATTCGTTCCTACGGGAACATGATCTTTGACAGACTGAGGGTGCGCGAAGGGGCCGTGAGAGCGGTTCTGGAACGTGCTCCGAGATAAGCCCGGGTGAGAGCCCGGGGAAATGGTCGGGAGGAACTGGCGTTCCCGGCCCCTGGGACAGGACCCATCAGACCGATGCGGCACCTTCCCAGGCACATGTCACCGGCTTCCTCGGGAAGGGTCGTTCCTTCCCGCGCAATTAACGACCAGGAAGTCAGGCGGCGAGCGGGATGAGGACTCGTGACGCGACCCAAAAGTGGCGCGAGACCTCGAAGAAACCAACCGCAAGCCGAGTCACGCCCCTCCGGTCTGGAGTTTCGGACCATGGGGCGAACACAGTTGGTGAAGACCAAGCAGTTGCTACTGTGAGCCAGGGTGGCGATCCACCATCCGGCGGTTTTGGACGAACAAAATCTGCCGCCACAGCGAGCCGGTGTCGCAACCGGACCGCGAAACAGGATGAAATCGTCGCGGAGTGAGCGATCCGAGAATCAAAGGAAGGCGTCGGAAGGCCGGCGTTGACCGCGGAGCCGCAATAAGATCCAACCAGCGGGAGGCCCTGAGGAGAGATCCGGAATGGCCGTCCGCCTGAGAAACGAAAGGCAACTTAAGGGGTAAGAGGCAAGACCCGTGGCGCAAGGCCAACGATCCCGCGAATGCGGGATGCCGACCTTGCGGACAGTGGACCGGATGCAACACAACTCAGATGCATGCCGGACCGGGTTCGGGAGTGACATGCCGGCAGGTATGTTGATTCCGAGCTGAGACGCCTCACCTGAAATGCCAGCGGTGGTGACACCGCCGGCCGGTTTCGCTACGGAGCCGCAACGGATTTGCAAACGTCCATGCAGATCGGCGTAGCGTCGGGAAACTGGCAGCCAGCAACACTCGACGGGTGGCGCTGGGCGCCCAATGCCAGTAGTCGGGGAAAGAGAGCGTGGCGAGCTCCCATCCCCCATCTTTTTCACGGGCCGCGAGGTCCGGGAAAGGGAAACATCGAAATCGTTTCGAGCAAAAGGCCCGCAGGCAGGGGACTGTCTGCGGGCCTTTTTGTGTGCACGCATGGCGGGCCCGGCGTGAACAGTTTGCAGAATCCCGGCGGGTGGACAGGGGGCGGGCTTGGGGAACGGCTCCGGAGGAGAGACGGACGCTTGGGGGGCAGGTTCGGGCAGCCCGCCTGGAGCGGGGTGCCGAGAGAGATCGCCGGGCTTCCCGCTGGCCGCAGGGGGGCAGCAGCCAGAAGGAGTGCGAGCCCCGATGGCCACCGGATGTGCAGGCCGCAGGGAGCGTTTCACCGGCACCTGCCGGATCGCTGGGGCGAGGTCGTCTTCGTGGATTGATCGTTGCGGCGGGCATGCCGGGCGTCTGTCCGGAGATTCGAACTTTTTGGAGACCGTGACTATCAGGGCCGTTTCTTGGTGACTTGGCGTGCGGGAATGGATTAACAAGAAGAGCTATGTATTCACCCAAATGCATCTTCCCTGTTCTCCTCCTGGCAGCGTGGAGCGTTGCCGCCGGGGCGGCCGTGGTCGTCAGTCCCGTGGTAGTGATCGAGCCGGATGACTATGCCGAGGGGACGGTCCTCAACACCATCGTGCCCGAGGTCACCCTCGGTGTCACCACCGGCCCCGGCATCCAGTCGCCCGCGTTCCCTGTGACCGCGAACTCCGATGCGCAGGGATTTGCGCCGACCGGGACCTTTGTCTTCGGCCAGGCCAACGTCCCGTTCTTCAATCCCGACCGGCGATTGCAGATGCAATTCCACGGGGAGGTGGGGATCGTGAGCATCGACTTTGCGCATCCGGATTTCTTCGGCACCCACTCCGGGGTCCTGGAGATCTACAACGCCGACGAGGTCCTCCTGGACACCCTGGTGAGCGCTCCCGTGGGGACCGCTGATGGCCCGTTGACCATGACCCTCAGCCGCGCCGAACAGGACATCGCGTGGGCAGTGGCTTGGAGCGAAGGCCCCTTCGGCCGGCTCGACAACCTGCGCTTCGTCCCCATTCCCGAGCCCGCCGCCCTTTCCCTCGCCGCCCTCGGGCTGGCCGGATGCGTCCTGCGTCGGTCGAGGCGCTGATCGCGGAGCGGCACCCTGCCGCGACGGCCGCGCGGGCAACCGATGCTACGGGGCGAGCGGCAGCTTGGCCTCGATGCGGTAGAAGTTGTGGATGGTCTGCGGGTCGGTGAGGGCGGTGGAGGTGGTGACCGCCTGCCCCGGGATCCCGGTCTTGCCGGCGAAGTCGGCGAAGGGCACGACGAGGTCGGCGCTCTTCTGCACGTCGTAGACGCGGCGGTCCGAGGAGGTCCAGTCGAGTTCGATGTTGTCGCCGGGGGTGTCGAGGAGCTCGAGGCGGGTGATGCGGAGGTAGCTGGAGGCGTCGAAGGGGTTGCTGTCGGCGTGGTATTCGTCAAGGTCGCTCACGCCGTCGCCGTCGGCGTCGCCGGGCTTGTTGAGGAGGCCGAGGTTGTTCGGGGTGCCGTTGGCGGCGCCCTGCTCGAGTTCCCAGGCGTCGGGGATCATGTCGCCGTCGGTGTCGGGGCCGGCCGCGAGGGAGTTGGTGACGAGGTCGCCGGTCCCGAGGTTGATCCAGCCGCAGTTTGCGGAGTAGGCGAAGCCGGAGAACTCGCCGGTGGCGAGGTCGACGCGGGGTTTGCCGTGGGTTTGTTCGAAACTGATCCAGCCGATATTGGCGCCGTAGGCCAACCCGGTGAGGATGCCCGTTCCGTCGTGGTTCACGCCGAAGTCGGATCCGGAGGCGTTCGAATAGGCGACGCCGTCGCCGGGGCTGCCGTCGCCGAGGTTGATCCAGCCGCAGTTCGCGGAGTAGGCGAAGCCGGAGAGGAAGGCCGCGCCCACCACCACGCCTTCGGGGGCGGCGGGCTGGTCATGCCTGAAGTTGATCCACCCGATGTTGGCCCCGTAGCCGAACTTGTCGACCGGGTCGATGGTGCTGTCGGCCGCGAGGGGGAACGGGGCCGCGAGCAGGGAAAGCAGGATGATCTCAACTGTGCGCTTCACTCCGATGAAACAATGGGTGGCGGCCGTGGAATCGTCAAGGAGATCCGGCCGGGTGCGGCGGCTCGAATCCGCCCGGATTTGCCGGGACTACGGCATGAGGTACTTGTGACTGATGCTTTCCGCGCCGCCGACGGAGCAGGCCACCGCGATGAAGGCCGTGAGACCAAACCCGCTCCCGCTGGTTTCGCCGCGGCTGTAGCTCGCCACCTGGCCGGCGACGATCCCATCGCCGGCCCCGCTCGTGAACCCGCGGGAGTTGGCCACGTTGAAGGTCACCTCGATCCCGTGGGAGTTGAGGCCGGCGTCGGTGGTCCGCCCGAAGGAGTTGAAGACGTTGCCCCCGGAGTCCAACCCGTCGTCCCCGTCCGACTCGCCGTAGGAATTGACGATGTTGTAGGTGGCGAAGATCCCGTCGCGCGAGCCGGTGGATTCTCCATAGGAGTTGCTGACACTCCGGTTCGAGAAGATTCCAGTGCCACCATTGGTTCGCCCGTAGCAGTTGATGACGTTCCCGGACGCCAGGATGCCGTTGCCCTCGTCCGAGACGCCGTAGCTGTTGATGACGTTCGCGTCCGACCCAATGCCGTCGCCCTGGCTGGAGTCCCCGTAGGAATCGGCGACATTGCCGAGGGCGTCGATGCCGCGCCCGCTCCCCACCGACTGGCCGCGCGAGTGCGAGACATTGCCGCGGGCCTGGATGGCGTTGCCCCCGCAGACGATCGCGGTGCAGTGGTGGACTTCGCCCGACAGGATGCCGAAGAGGCCGCAGGTATGCACCGAGCAGTGCTCGACCGTGTTGGAGATTGTGGAAGAGGCGCTGCTGGTGTCGATCCCGTTGAAGTTCATCCCGGAGACGTGGATGTGGCTGACCCGCACGTTTTCGGGGTCGATGGCGGCGACCTCGTCGATGCCGTTGTTGAAGCCGGGGCCGGTGAACTGGTCGCCGGCCGCCTGGGAGTCGTAGAGGATCCCGCCGGTGATGTGGCCGTTGGTGATGCGGATGTTCCGGAGACCGCTGCCGGTGATGTTGATGGCGGTCCCGGTGGAGGCCGCCTGGGAGGAGCGGAAGATGGTGAACCCCATCAGGTCGAGGGTGACGCCGCTGGCAATGATCCGGATGCCGTCGGTGGTGGTGACGTCGAGGTTGTCGGTGAGGTAGTAACTGCCGGGTTGGTCGATGCGATGCATGGACGATCCATCGCCGGGGACGGTGGCGAGATCGATGCGCGGTTCGACCTGCTGGAGGGTCTTGAAGTTCGGGTTGGGGGCGCCGGCCGGGTCGAGGGGGCCCTGGGCGAGGGCGACGGTGGCCAGGAGCGGGAGCGCCGTGGCGAGGCCAATGCGTTGTCGAGTGGTCATGGCGTTGTTGGTGTGGGTTTCAAATGTGCGGGTTGTGAGGTTCAAGTTGGTCGAGGCGTGGCGCAATCGGCTGGTGCCTGAAGCATCCGGAATGAGATGATCTAGAAATCGAGGAGTTCGGATTCGTGGAACCGGGGCGGGACGGGGAACGGGTCGTCCCGGGCGGCGGCGGGATTGGTGACGATGGCGGTGACTTCGAACCGATAGGCTTCCTGCTCGCCGATCTTGAGGACCGCGAGGAAGGGGAAGAGGCCGGCCTCGCGGACAAGGGCAGGCCATGATTCGACGAACTTCCCGCGGTGCTCGCGCCCGGGAGGACCGGAGGCGTGAAGATGGAAGGGACCGAGTTGGCTGGTGGTCCAGATTTCGAGAGTGCCTTCCTCGGGGTCGGTGAGCGTGTAGAGCGTGCACTCGCGGCCGTGGATCTCGCGGGTCCGGTCGGTCTGGACAAGTTTGCGTGGCGGCTGGGCGGCGCCGGGGAATCCCGGTGGCGGCATGGCGGGCATCGGCGGGGCGCCGGGACCAACGCCGGGAGGAAGCTCGACGCCATCGGGGAGGGGAATCGCCGGTCCGCTTGCGGGGGCGGTTCCGCCACCGGGATGGGACTGGGGGCCGATGCCCGGTGGAAGCTTCACG
>JABDMC010000397.1 GCA_013001695.1 Akkermansiaceae bacterium | reverse complement strand
CCGCCACCGCCGTGGCGCTCGCGAAGCGCGGGTGCGCGGTTCTCGTGAACTACGCGCAGTCGCGCGACGCCGCCGAGGAGGTCTGCCGGGAGGCGGAGGCGCTGGGCGTCCGGGCGGTGCCCTTTGCCGGCGACGTCGCCGAGGACGCCGTCTGCCGCGGGATGATGCAGGCCGCCATCGATGCCTTCGGGCGGCTCGACATCCTCGTGAACAATGCCGGAACGACCGAGTTCATCCCGCACCACGACATGGACGCCGTGACCGACGCCGTCTGGACGCGGCTCATGGACGTCAACGTGAAGGCCCCGTTCCAGTGCGCCCGGGCCGCCCGGCCTCACCTCGAGCGCTCCGGCAATGCCGAGATCGTGTCGGTCGCGAGCGTGGCGGCCTTCACGGGGCGGGGGAGTTGCGTTCCCTACTGCTGTTCGAAGGCCGCGGTGGTCACCATGACGAAGTCCCTCGCCCGCATGATGGGGCCCGCGGTGCGCGTCAACGCCGTGGCCCCGGGATTCATCCGGGGCGACTGGTTGAAGCGCGGGGTGGGGGAGGACTACGAGGCCTTCGTCGCCGCGAAGGAGGCCGAAGCGCCGCTCCAGAGCTCCTGCGCACCCGCGGACGTCGCGGACGCCATCCTGAGCCTCATCACCGGCTCGGACCTCGTCACCGGCGAGACCCTCACCTGCGACGCCGGGCACTCGCTCGGCGGCGGGTTTTGAGCACGGGGGCGCGGACACCGGACGGGGCCGCCCGAGCCCGCTAGCTGTGCGCGGGGTCCGCGGGGTCCGCGCTCAACCGTCCCCGTTGATGTTCAGGCTGCGCTTGATGCTGGAGATCTTCCCGGCGGGATCGGTGGTCACCTCGAATCCGGAAAACCGCTTGAAGAACGAATCCGCGATGAACTCCCACTTCGTCCCGTCCCTGCTGATCCGCGGGTCGACCTTGTCATCGAAACAGCCGGGGAAGAGCGTCTTGAAGGCCGTCATCATGGTCTCCCCGTCGGCTTCCGCCTTCAGCGCGAAGGCCGGGTTGACCATGTCCGCGAGCCCCTCGATCTCGGCATCGGTCCCGGGGTCGGAGATCTTCTGCAGCCCGTCGCCGGTCTTGGCGTAGACCGCCTTGCGCTTCATCGAACCGCTTCCTGACTGGCTGGCGATCGTGGCGCGATAAAACGGGGCCGCAAAGCACTTCGCCAGCGCGGCCTCCTCCAGCGTCTCGACCGAGACCTTGGTGTTCTTCATGATGTCCTGCAGGATCGCTTCCTCGATCCGGGACTTCTCTTCGTCGCCGCGCGCCGAGGCGGCGGCCAGCAGGGACAGGGCCAACAATGTTCTCAGGATGTTCATGATCATTCTTCCAAATAGACCATGGGAGGATGACCGCGGAAGCCGGGGGAGTTCAAAACATTTCGACCGTCGGGTCCTGTGTGCGGATGGTGCGCCACGACGGCAGCCCGGTCGCCGGGGGGCGGCACGGCTCCCGGCCGGCCGGTCGGGTTCAGGGGGTTCATTTCGATGCGCCGCCGTGCAAATTGCATCGTTTTCGGGGTGGCCCCGGCCACCCCCTGATCCCCCTGCGCCGGGCCGTTGCACCCTGTTTCCAGGTGTTTTCCCGCCCATCACGAGGGTGGCGGGCATCCGGCATCGCGGCTGCAATAAACTGGTGCGCACCGGCCGCCCCGGGGGCTGACGGCGCAACGCAGTCCCACACGCTCCCCAACCATGTGCCAGCAGCCATCTCCCCTCGCAGATCGTTCCGATCCCGGTTCGATGCTCCGCCAGACCCGTCACCTCCAGGGCCGCACGCTCCGGGCCGTCGCCTCCGCGACGCGCATCCCGGTCAACGTCCTCGAGGCGCTGGAGAGGAACAAGCTCCCCGAGTCGCTCGGCAACACCTACGCGCGAAGCTTCCTGATCCAGTATGCGTCGCACCTGGGTGTGCCGCTCAGGGAATTCAATGGGGGATTGCCTGCCCCCGATCCGTTCCGGGTTGCTGGAAACGATGCGACGGTCCCCACCCACTCGCGGATCATCCTTGCGGAAACGGGCGACCCATCGACGCGCCGGACTGCCCGGCGCGACAGCGGGGCGAGGGGCCGGCCGCCGGCCCGCTCCCGGCGGACTCCGGGATACTCGGCGGTTCTCGTCGCGATCGCGACCGGAATGATCCTGACCAGCGCTCTTCGGGCCTACATCGGAATCGAGCAGAGTCTCGGGCGCGCCGATGTTGCCGCCCCGGCGCGCACCGTCCCGGCACCGCTGGCGGAGTTCT
>JABDMC010000392.1 GCA_013001695.1 Akkermansiaceae bacterium | reverse complement strand
GGACCGCCATCTTCACCGGCATCTCGCCGCACGTCTCGGGGCTCTACGCGAACGGGCAGAAGATGCGGGAGGTCCTCCCCGACGCCGAGCTGCTGCCGAAGTACTTCTCGCGCCACGGGTACTGGGCCGGGGGATCGGGCAAGATGCTGCACTACTTCATCGACGCCCGGTCGTGGGACGAGTACTTCCCGGCGAAGGAGACCGAGAATCCGTTTCCGCCGCACATCGATTGGGGAAAGCGGCCGAAGTCGCTGCCCCGGGGGGGACCGTGGCAGTACGTCGAGACCGACTGGCACGCCTTCGACGTCACCGACGACGAGTTCGGCGGCGACGCCAAGGTCGCCGACTGGGTCGGGAAGAAGCTCATGGTCAGTCACGGGAAGCCGTTTTTCCTGGCCTGCGGGATCTACCGTCCGCACGAGCCGTGGTATGTGCCGAAGAAGTACTTCGACCTGTTCCCGCTCGACGAGGTGCAGTTGCCTCCGGGGTACAAGGAGGACGACCTCGACGACCTTCCGCCGGCCGGGAATAAGATGGGCCCGAACCGCTACTTCGCGCACATCCGGAAGCACAAGCAATGGCGCGGCGGCGTGCAGGCCTACCTCGCCTCCATCGCCTATGCCGACGCCATGCTCGGGCGCGTCCTCGAGGCCCTGGACAAGGGCCCGCACCGCGACCAAACCATCGTGGTCCTGTGGAGCGACCACGGCTGGCACCTCGGCGAAAAGGAGCACTGGCAGAAGTTCACCACATGGCGCGCCGCCACCCGCGTGCCGCTCATCGTGCGGGTTCCGAAGGGGGCGCCCGGCTTGCCCGGCGGGACCGCCCCGGGCAGCGTCTGCTCGCGCCCGGTCAACCTCCTCAGCCTTTTCCCGACGCTCACCGCACTCTGCGGCTTCCCGGCGAAGAAGGACAACGACGGGCCGAGCCTCGTCCCCTTGCTCGCGAATCCCCAGGCGGACTGGCCGCACGTCTCGGTGACCTACAGCCACCATCCCGGGGGCTTCGGGCTCAGTGCGGATGGCTGGCGATACATCCGCTACCCGGACGGGGGCGAGGAACTCTACAACCTCGATCCCGATCCCTACGAGTGGACGAACCTCGCCGGCGATCCGCATTCGACCGCGAAGCTACAGGAATTGCGGGCCCGGGCGCCGAAGAAGTTTGCGCCCTTCGTGAAGCCGGATGACAGCTCCCTGCCGAGGCTGACGTGGCGGACAGGCCGCAAGGCGCCGGCCTCGAAACCCGATGGCAACACCTTCGAGGTGGTCTTCATCAACAGGCGGGAGAAGCCGGTGGAGCTTTTCTGGATGGATCGCGACGGGAAGCCGAAGTCCTACGGGGAGATCGCGGCCGGTGCCAGGAAACGGCAATCCACGCGGCCCGGCGCGGTGTGGCAGATCGCGGATGCGGACGGCGTCGTCCTCGGGCACTTCGTCGGTGAGGACCGCAGCGCGCAGGCCGTGGTGCCCCGCGACCGCCGGAATCCGGCACCGACCCCCGCGAGGTAGAGGCGCCGCGGACGGCGGATTGGAAGTGCGGCGGGTGGCGAAATCGAACCGCGGCGAATGGCGTCGAAGCCCCCTCAGGATTCGGGGCACGGCGGGTGGTGCGCAGAAGCCCATCAAGGATTCGGGGCGCGGTGGATGGTGCGCAGAAGCCCAAGGGGCTTCCGGACCTGAGCCCCGGGTTGGCACAACCCGGGGTCAAACAGGGGGCGAACCAGTGCAACCCTGAAGGGGTTGCGGAGGCGGGGCGGTGGGGCCCGGGCGTCGCGGCGGCCGAGGTTGCGCAACACCTTCGGCGTTGGCCCGAGCCGGCTGGCGAAATTCCCGGGGTTGTGCCAACCCCGGGCTGGGTTACGGAATCCCTCCGGGATTCGGGGCGCGAAATTTTTGGATGCACCGGCGGGCCCTCGCGGGTTGAATGGGGTTCCCCCGATGAAGGACTTCCTCCCCGCCGGCCGGCCCGTCCTCCTGCTCGCCCCGATGCAGGACGTGACGGACCTGCCGTTCATGCGGGTCATGGAGCGCCGCGGGGGGCCGGACGTGTACGTCACCGAGTACTTTCGTGTCTACGCGACGTCGCGGCTGGATCCCTACATCCTGCGGTCGGTGACGGAGAACCCGACCGCGAAGCCGGTCTTCGCGCAGCTCATCGGCCAGGACATCCCGGCCCTCTTGCGGACCGTGGCGGAACTGGAAAAGCACCCGGTGGCGGGGATCGACCTGAACCTCGGCTGCCCGGCGCCGGTGGTGTGCCGCAAGGATGCCGGGGGCGGGCTGCTGCGGAACCCGGAGAAGGTGGACCGGCTTCTCGGGGCGCTGCGCGAGGCCGTGCAGGGACGCTTCACGGTGAAGACGCGCGTGGGATTCGACTCGCCCGCCGAGTTCGACAAGTTGCTCGACGTCTTCGCGCGTCACGCCATCGACAGCCTCGCGATCCACGGCCGCACCGTGAAGGAGCGCTACCAGACGCCGGTGCATCCCGCGCCGATCCGCCGGGCCGTCGAGCGGCTTTCCTGTCCGGTCATCGCGAATGGCAACGTCGTGGATGTCGCCACGGCGGAGGCGCTCCTCGACCGCACCCGCGCCGCCGGCCTGATGCTCGGCCGCGGGGCGATCCGCAATCCATGGCTGTTCGACCAGATCCGGGCCGCAACCGGGGGGTTGCATCGTGCGCCGCGGCCGTGCGGGCGCGACCTGCTCGGCTACATCGAGGACCTCTGGGAAGAAACCGCGCGCGAACAGCGCAAGACGTACCGCCCGGACAAGCAGGTCCAGAAGATGAAACGTTACCTCGCCTACATCACGCAGGGGCTCGATCCGGAATTCGACCGGCGGATCCTGCGCGCCCGCGAGGCGGATGAATTCTTCGCGATCTGCCGGGAGTTCCTCGACCACGAGGCCCCGGTGGGGGCGCTCCCGCCCGAGGAATCGAAGCGCTTCTGCGGCTTCGCGGAGCTTCTCGCCTGACCCCAGGGAGCAAACATCTGGTGCCCCTGGGAGCGCGGACGGCCCGTCCGCAATCGAGAAGTGGCCGCGGGCAACGACCGCGCATTCTACGAAACTATTCGAGTGCGCATGGGGAAGGAATTCCGGCCTGCGGCCGCGGGGGGATTAGTGGCGGACGGGCCGTCCGCGCTCCCAGGAGAGGGGAAATCCTTGATTCATCCCGCCAATCCGCCCGTATTGGTGTGCATGACCCGCTTCGCCTTCCTGATTCTCGCCGGGGTCGTGGCCCTCGCTCCCGCCCTGGCCGCGGCCGCCCCGAAGAAGAACGCCCGCAAGAAGAACCCCGCCTTCGCGGCCGTGGAGGACGTCGCCGGACTGCCCCGCGTCCTGCTCATCGGCGACTCGATATCGATCGGATACACCGTGCCCACCCGGGAGGCGCTGAAGGGCAAGGCCAACGTGCACCGGCCCGCGACGAACTGCGGGCCGACCACCACCGGGCTCGCCCAGATCGACAAGTGGCTCGGCGACGGGAAGTGGGATGTGATCCATTTCAACTGGGGCCTCCATGACCTGAAGTACATGGGTCCCAACAACGAGAACCTCGCCGACCCGAAGTCGCCGGACAGTCACCAGCAGGTTCCGCCGGCGGAATACGAGAAGAACCTGCGCGCCCTCGTGGCCCGCCTCAAGGAGACCGGGGCCAAGCTCATCTGGCGCAACACCACGCCGGTGCCCGAAGGTGCCGCGGGCCGTGTCGTCGGCGACTCCGCGAAGTACAACGACATCGCCGCGAAGATCATGAAGGAGAACGGCATCGCCATTCACGACCTCTACGGGTACGTCAAGGAGCGCCAGGACAAGATCATGCTTCCCGCCAATGTCCACTTCACCCGCGAGGGCAGCGGGGAACTCGGGAAGGAAGTGGCCCGTGTCATCGGGGAGGCGCTGTAGCCGGGACGTCCCGCCCGCGGCGGGTCCGGGCAAGGCGCCCTACTCCTCCTCTTCGCCGGAGAGGCCCGGCTTCGGCGTCCGCCGGGCCGGCTTCGCGAGGATCTCGAGGTAGATCGCGGGCCAGCCTTCCTCGCCGGCGCGATCGATGGCGGCGGTGAGCTCGGAGACGTGGGCGGCAACCGCGGTCCCTTCATCGCGGCCTGCCCGGCAGTCGAAGTCCCAGAAATCGGCCTCCTCGGGCAGCGATTTGCGACGTTCCCGCTTCAGGTAGCGGCGGATCTCATGCTTGATGGCTTCGATCACCCGCGGCGGCTTCAGACCGGGGACCTCCAGCGGAAAGGTCTTTCTCATCCCGCCCCTTGTCGCGGGAACCGGGTCATTTGTCCCGCCGATAATCGGCGGAGGTTGGAGTGACGGCTTGAGCCGTTGGGGGGTCGTCCTGGTCCGGGGGAATTCCGAGGGAGGCATGAAGGCCTCACGCCAACCCAACCGGGCGTGTCGGACACCGCTGATGTTCGCTGATGTTCGCTGATATGCCGTGTGCCGGCGGATGCTCAGGGAGCGGGGGAGATTCGCTTTGCTCCGTTCTTCCGCTTCCCCTTCGGCCTCGCCTCGGCGCCGGACTTCCAGAGGACGATGGCCTCCATCGGGACATCGTTGGCGGATGCCGGTCCGGCGGTGCTGCGTCCGGCGCGGATGTCCTTCTCCAAGCGCGCGAGAAGGCGCGCCGCGATCCCGGGTTGGGTCTCGTAGAGGTTCGTGGTCTCGCCGGGGTCGTCGGCGAGGTTGTAGAGTTGCGCCACGGGCGCGCCCGCCGCGACCTGGTTCTCCTTCGGGGAAGTCCAGCCGCCGGATCCCCGCGCGAGGAGCAACTTCCACGGTCCCTCGCGGTAGGCGAAGTGGCCGGAGATGGAATGATGAATGACGCCCCCGCGGGAGGAGACGATCGGCCGCCCCGACAACGCCGGGAGAAAGCTGACGCTGTCTTCGCAACTCCCGGCGGGAACCGGCTTTCCGATGGCGTCGGCGACGGTGGCGAAGAGGTCCGTCAGGCAGACGAGCTGGGCGGAGGTGCTGCCCGGTGCCACCTTCCCCGGCCAGCGGACGATGAACGGGATGCGGTGCCCGCCGTCCCAGAGGTCGGCCTTCGACCCGCGCAGGTGGGCGCTCACCTTGTGCCCCTGCCTGGCGAGATCGCCGATGCCGGCCGCCTTCGAGCATCCGTTGTCGGAGGTGAAGATGACGATGGTGTTGTCCGTCATGCCGTGTCGGGCCAGCGCCTTCGAGACTTCCCCGACAACGTGGTCGGTTTGCATGACGAAGTCGCCGTATTTTCCGAGCCCGCTCCTTCCGGTCCATTCCTCCGTCGGGACGATGGGCGTGTGCGGCGACCCGAGCGGGACGTAGAGGAAGAACGGCCCCTTCTTCCCGGCCCGCGAGTCGATGTATTCCACCGCCTGCCTCGTGAGCCGCGGGAGCATGTGCACGACGTCGTCGTGCGCAATGACACGGTCATTCTCGATGACGGCCTCCATGTTGCGGGCATGGTGGAAGCCGTGGAAGTAATCGAATCCCCGGTGCAACGGGCCGTCCGGGATCTTCGCCCCCACCGGCGGCGTCTTGTGCTTCTTCTGGGAATAGGCCTCGCCGGTGTCCGGATCGAGATACTGGAAGTCGAGGTGCCACTTTCCGATGATGGCGGTGTGGTAGCCGTGGTCCTTCAGGAAGCCCGCCACCGTGGGCCGGTCCTCGGCGATGAGGCAGGGCGCAAATCCGGTGACGACCCCCTTCTGCAGGCGCGTCCGCCAACTGTAGCGCCCGGTCATGATGCCGTATCGCGTCGGCGAGCAGACCGACGACCCGGAATGGACGTCGGTGAAAATCATCCCCTCGGAAGCGAGCTTGTCGGCCTGCGGGGTCGGAATCTTCGAGGTTTCCGGCGCGAGGCACTGCACGTCCCCGTAGCCGAGGTCGTCGCAGATGATGTAGACGATGTTCGGGCCATCGGCCGCCCGGGACGGGAGCGGCATGAAGAGCAGCACAAGGAAGAGGGCGGAGATCCGGTTCATGACGGGGGCGGGATGCGGATTGCCGGCTGCCCGTTCGGAGGCAGGGCGCGGCGTCGCGATTCCGGTAACGTCATACCACGCGCCCGGCCCCCGTCTGTCACGGAATGGCCGCTGTGCCGCCGGCCCCGCGATGTTCCGCTACGAGAAGATGGAGGTGGTGCCCATTCGTGCGGTAGCGGAAGGCTTGCGCCTTCCGGGGCACGGGTGGAGGAGTCGACGCCCCGTCGGAACGCGCAAGCGTTCCGCTACGAGAAGATGGAGGTGGTGCGCTTTCGTGGGGTAGCGGAAGGCTTGCGCCTTCCGATTGCGAGCCGGATCAAAAAAAGAGGCGCCCCGCCGCGGAGCGCCCCTGAGATCTGCCAGCCCGGCTTGGGATCCGCGCCAGCCTAGGGTTGGTTCGGGTTGTTGATCACCTGCACGTCGTAGGCCTGCAGCGGCACCGCGTTGGGGCCGGCATCCGGGAACTGCAGGAATCCGGCGGTCTCATCCCCGGCGGTGGCGGTCACGGTGGCGCCGATCGGGACGAAGCTGCCCGGCGTGAGGTCATCCGAGGCCCGCAGCTGGTACTCGATGCCCGCGAAGACCGGACTCAACTCGAGCGTCGCGTTCACTCCGGCATCCACCGCGGCGAAGACGAGCTGCGGGAAGCTGCCGGCGCCGGTGGCCGCCAGGGAGGCCGTCCCGAACTGCGCTTCCGTGAAGTTGGAGAAGCCGTCGTTGTCGTCATCCTCCGCCGGCACCAGGGCGGTGGCCGAGGCCGGATCGGTGTTGGCGAGTTCATAGGCATCCGAGATGCCGTCGCCGTCCGTGTCGGGAACCCCGGAGCCGTCGCTCAGACCGATCTTGCCGGGGACGCCGCCGAGGGCGTAGGTGAAGTTGTAGTTCCCGAAGGTAGCGTTCTCCGCGACGTTGCTGAACACCGTCCCGCCGGGATTCGCCGAGGCGTCGATGAGGAGGATATTCCCGAAGGTCGGACCGGACAGGGCGCTGGTGTTCATGAGGAACAACTCCGCACCGCCGAGCGCGGCGTTGCCCGCCACGTCGAGGTTGAAGTCGGTGATGGCTCCCCCGGCGAAGTCGAAGGTGAGGTCGGTGCCGCCGTTGAGGACGAGGTTCCCCGAGATGTCCACGTCGGTGAATCCTCCCTGGATGGTGATGTCACTCGCTTGCCCGGCGAGGTTCCCCGCCGCGCCGAACCCGATGTTCAGGGCGCCGGAGCCGGTCACGATGAGGGTGTTCCTCGGCTGGCCGGGATCGACCGCCCCCATGTTGAAGTTCTGCTCCACATTCATGGTGCCTCCGGAAATGACCATGTCGCCGCCGCCCCCGTTGAAGGCCACGACGTTGTTGAGTTCGGTCCCGGTGTCCGGGTCGGGCCCCTGGGTGGCGCCGACGTTGATCGTCCCGCCGGAGAGATTGACGGCGCCCCGGGAGGCGTTCGGCAGAACCTTCGTCAGACCCTGGGCGGTGAGGGTGTAGTTGATCGCGCCGTCCGGATCGGGAGCGCCGTTGTCGACGATGTCGCCGTCCGCCACCACCGTCGAGATCAGGAGCTGGTTCCGCTCGTCCCGGACGTCGAAGTTCGCGAGGCCCACGAGATCGTCGGTGGTGCCGTCCATGTTTCCGTCAAAGGTGCCGTTGATGGCGCCGCCACCGTCCTGCCCGAGGACAAGGTTGCCGCGGAAGATGTTCAGCGTGCCGCCGTCCTGGTCGAGGGTGCCGGTGCCATCCCGGCCGACCTCGAGGTTCGCCCCCCCGAGCGCCACGGTGTCATTGCGGGGGTCGCCAAAGACGTCGACCTCGCCGTTCAGGCCGGCGGTGCCGCCGTTCGCGGTGAAGTTCGGATCGGTCCCGTGGTTCACGGTCCCGCCGAGGATGTTCAGGGTGCCCGTCGTGAATCGGTCCGCCCCCTGGTTGCTGTCGCCGCCGAGGTAGAGGCGGGCGAAGGAATTGAGCGTCCCGTCAGTCACCGTGATGACGCCCGTTCCGGCGCGGGACAGGCCGACATTGATCCCCCCGCCGAGCGTCCCGGCGGGATTGACGCGTCCGATCGTCACCACCGCGTCGGCCCCGTTCACGTTCAGGATTCCGCTCGCGGTGGCGTCGGGGTTGGGAAGGGTGTTGTCCCCGAAGTCGCCGGCAGGCAGGTTGGCCCCCAGGGTGACGTTGCCCATCTGCAGGACGTTGGTGGCCGTGATGCTCCCCGCCGCGCCAACGTTGACGGTGCCCTCGGCATTACCGCCCTCCGGCTTGTTGGCGATCATGTATCCCAGCTGGATGCTGCCGTTGTCGCCCGCGCCTCCGGGATTGTCGATGCTGGCATTGGTGACGGTGAGCACCCCGGTCGCCTCGGCCTGGTTGAAGTTGTTCAAGTTTCCTTCGGCCGACCCGATCCGCGTGAAGTTTGCACTGATGGAGGTCATGCTGCCGAGGGTGAAGGTCGCATCGTTGGATCCGTTGAAGCTGCCGCCCACCCGGAACTCATCGAGCGAGTAGAAGAGGGACGTCCCGAGGTCGACGCGCCCGGGATTGGTGTCGGCATCCGCCAGGACGAAAAGGTCGATCTCCCGGAGGCCGGTCCCGGCCCCGCTGACGCCGTTGAGGGTCAGGCCCCCGGAGGCGTTGTCGCCCACGACGAGGCGGTTGCCGGGGTGGTCGCTTGCGGAAATGACGTCACCCGTCACAGTGGCGGACGACCCGCCGTTGTTCACCAGCAACTGCCCGGCCACGCCCCCCACGCCGCCGGCGCCGAGGGTGAGGTTCCCGATGGTGATGACCCCTCCGTCGCCCCGCACCTGCAGCGCGGTTGTCTGGGTGCCGCCGCCCACGGTCAGGTCCGTGACGGTGCCGACGTTCAGGTTGTTGATCCGCACGGTCTCCGTTCCGGCCCCCGCCCGGGTGTTGGTGATGATCACGGTGTCGGCGTCATTGCCACCCGCGAATCCGCCCGGGGGGTTCGAGGCGGGATTCAGCACATTGTCGACGTCCTCCCACTTGATCATGGTGTCGGTCCAGCTCAGGTTGTTGCCGCCCGCGCCGTCGCCCAGCCAGTTGTAGGTGGACGCCGGGGGCGGCACCACGAATTCCAGGCCGATCTGTCCCGGGACCCCGCCGAGTTCGTAGGTGAACCGGTAGAAGCCGCCCGCTCCCACCGCGACGAACTGATCCTCGTCGAGGTTGCTGAAGCTGCCCGTGGAGCTGGCGGCATTGAGCAGCAGGACGTTGGTGTTCTCCGCGGCCAGCACGGAGGTTCCGGCGATGATCAGCTCCGCATTGTTCAAGCTCGCGTTGTCATCGATCACGATGCCGAAGTCGTTGAGGAACGTTCCCCCGAAATCCAGCGTCAGGTCGCTGCTGGCATTGAGGAGGAGGTCGTCGGCGATGGAGATCGTGTTGGCGCCCGTGATCGTGATGTCGCTGGCCTGGCCGGCGAGGTCGCCGGCATCGACCGAGTCGCGGGAGCCGACCGTCACGGTGGACCCGTTCCTGATCGTCAGGGAGTTCCTCGCGTTCGTGGGGCCGACCGGGCCCATGGCGATGTTGTCGGCCACGTCGAGGGTCGAGGCGTCGACGAGCATGTCACCCCCGCCCCCGTTGAAATTCAGGTCCCCGTCGGGAGTGGCCTCGGGATTGCCCGTCGTGGCGGTGTAGGTCCCGCCGATCGTGACGCTGGCGCCGTTGGTGAGGTTCACCGTGCCGCGCGCCACGTTCGGGAGCAGCTTTTCCTCGCCTTGGGCGGTGAGGATGTAATTGACGGCGAGATCCGGGTCGGGCGCGCCGTCCTCCACGATGTCCCCGTCCGCCGGGTCGGTGGAGATGACCCACGCCCCCTTGTCGTCGAAGATGTCGAAGTTGATGTTCAGCCCGACGATGTCATCCGTGGTGCCGTCCATGTTCCCGTCGAACACGCCGTTGACGGCGACGGGAGAATCCTGCCCCAAAACGAGATTGGCCTGGCCGATGACGATGGTGCCGCCGTCGACATTGAGGGTGCCGACGCCATCGCGGCCGACCTCGAGGTTGCCTGCCCCGACCGTGACGGACTGGTCGCGCGCCGTGGTGCCGTCGGTCGTCAGGACGAGGGCCGACGACGGGTCGACATCCTTCACGAGGAGCGAGGCGCCGGGGCCCACCGTGATGGTCCCGGACGAGGCGCGGTCCCGGCCGTCCGGGTTGTCCCCGCCGGCGTAGGCCGAGCCGTAGACCGCGAGGGTGCCCGCATTGAGATTCAGGGTGCCGGTCCCCTCCCGGCCGACGTTGACGACGCCGGAGAGCTGGTTGGCGTTGCCGCCGGTCCCGTCGACGCGCCCGATGAGGTGCGTCACGCCGGCGGCGTCGAGGGTCACGGTGCCGGTCGCGCTCCGGTCGCCGGCGAGGGCGTCGGCATTCCGCGTGATGATGCCGAGGTCCAACGCGTTGGTGGCCCCGATGCGGCCGCTGGTGACCGTCAGGGTGCCCGTGGCGCTCTGCGTGTCGTCGTAGTTCCCGAGGGCCGCGCCGACCTGGATGTTGCCGTTCTCGCCGTTGCCCCCGAATGAATCGACGCTCGAGCCCGCGTTATTGATCGTGAGGCTCCCGGTGGCCGACCGGGGCGGCCCGTTGTTGGTGTTGCCGGCCGTCGATCCGATGCGCACGAGGTTCGCTTCGACGACATTGGCCTCGTCCAGCGTGAAGGCGCCCGTGGCATTGCCGTTGAATCGTTCGCCGATCCAGAAATCGTCCACGCTGAGGGTCTGGCCGCCGGTGAAGAGAAAGAAGCGGAAGGGATCGGCATCGATGTCCGACTCGATGCGGAGGTCGATTTCGCGGGTCCCGCCGGCGGAGCCGCCGGTGGTCCCGGTGTCGATGTTTCCGGTGAGGTCGAGGCCGCCCGCGCCCGGCCCCCGGATGATGATGCGGTTCTGGGAGTCCGTGCTGCCGCTCACGATGTTGCCCCCGACGGTGAGGAGGGCCCCATTGTTGTTCGGCAGGAACTGGAGCTGGCCGGCTCGCTCGCGATCGACATCCACCTCGCCCAGGGTGAGGTCATTGGTGATGATGAGGTTCCCGGACGTGCGGAGGTCCAACTGCGTGACCCAGTTTCCTCCGGCGGGGGGAGCGATGGCCGCGCCGGAGGCGGTGGCATCCTTGTAGCCTCCGACCCGGACGCTGTCGACGGTGCCGGCATCGACCTCCAGCCGGACCTGCGCGGTCTGCTGGGCGCCGCCGCCGGTGACGGGCCGCGCGTTCCGGATGATGACGAGATCATCGAGGGCGCCGCCGTTGAGATTGCTGCCGGGCGGGGTCGCCGCCGGATCGGCGGGAGCGGTCAGGTCTTCCCAGAAGGAGGACAGGCCGGAGGTGGTGCCGTCCCACGGGAGGGGATTCGTGGTGCCGGCACCGTCTCCGTTCCATTCGTAGGTGGTTTGGGCGGAGGCCACCGGACTGATGATGGACAGGACGACGGCAATGACGATGAGCGCCGGGACAAGGGATCGCGAAGATAATGGTGTCATGGGTTTGGACATGGGTTGTCTGCATTTCGGCGGCTCCGGAAGCGCCGGGACGGACCGGAGAGGCGTCGATCCCGGCGGGCAACGGTGGCTGCGATCCAATCAACTTAAGCGCGTGCAAAATCACGGCGAGAAAAATTGAGATCCTTCGCTCCTCCGAGAATGCCGGATGTGCTAGCCGTGCCGGTGCTGTGGCTGGGACCGCGATGGACGGCGACACGGCAGAGCCCGTGGAGGCGCGGGATTGACGGGTGGCCTGCCGGGAACAAAATCAAAGCTTCGGGCCTCACCCGATCGGACTGGTTATCTTGCCCTGCCTGCAAGGCCACCATGCCGCAGAATCCCGCCATGACTGCCACGATGAATCCGCCGAGACCCCGTTCCTTCCTGTTGTTTGCCCTGTTGGCGGCGGCCGCCTGCTTTTCCGCGAGGCTCGCCGCCGATGAGATCCTCAACCCCGGCGGTGAGGATGTCCCGAAGATCGAGGTGACCAGCTCGATGCTCGGCTACCGCGATACTCTTCGTTTCTACATTCTTGACGAGGGAAAGGCCGTCCTCCGCGTCCAGATCGGCAACAAGGACACCAAGTTCCCGGTGACCGCCAGGCTCCACACGTTCGACGAGGGTGTCGGCGACAAGGAGGTGCGCAAGTGGATCAACAACCAGCATTCCGACGGCTTGTTCGCGGACGCCCCCGAGCCGGCGGGAACCCACGAGATTCCCCCCGCCTCCTGCCAGGCGAAATCCCACAAGCTCATCAAGGAGGTCGAGGAGCACTTCGGGAAATTCAAGCGCTACAAGGTGACCTTCGAGATCAAGAACGTCCCTCCGCTGGGCGGACACAAGGTGAAGGACTTCACCGACGAGGCCACCGTGCACGTCAAGACGGCGGGGCGCTGAGAACCCGGGACCGGGTCCGCGCCCGGCAGGCATTCCGGGAACCGCGGTTTCAGATCCGGGACCGGTAGGTGCGGCGGGCCACCCGCGGCCGCGAACCGCCGCTGGATTGCCGGGTGGCGTTGCCGGAGGAAGAACCACGATAGCTGTTCGTCGTTTTCGTTCCCCGCGGCTGGTACGAGCGGGTCTGCGAAACGGCCCGGCTGGCGGCCGCCTTGGACGCCGGGGACGCTTGCGGACGAATCGCGGCGCGGGCCTGGGGACGGGAATGAGGACGGGCGGCGGCGACCGGGGCCGGCTTGGGCAGGGCTTGCACGTGGATCTTTTCCGGGTCGGGCGTCGGCAGGACGATCACGGGCTGATTCCCCCAGTCGGAGGTCACCCCCACAGGCTGGAATTGGTGCACCGACGAGATCGGGATGATGCCGGTGACCGGCTCAGGTTCGGCCTCCGTGTTCCACGGGGCATGTTCCATCACGACATCGCAGGTCGGCAGGTTCTCGAGACCGGGGGCGGTCCAGATTCCAAAGAAGGCGCTCCCATACAGGGAAAACGCCCCGGCAATCGGCAGCAGGGCAAGGGCTTTCATAGCAGGAACTCTATTGATGGCCAGAAAATGCAGGAAATCAAGAAAGCGGTAAAAACAGGCGATTTGAGAATTCGCCAATCCCTGAAAGATGCAGGATCCTTGCGATGAAGTTGAGCTCCGGAAGTAGTCAGGACCTCCAAAACGAATTGCACCCGGGCGGCGTTCCCGCACGGCACCCGGCCGCATCGAGGCCAGGACCTAGCTGTGAAGTTTCAATAGGTTGTTCATTCGGGGCTGAGGAGGAACGAAGAAGTTGGGAAACCAGGCCGCGCTTCGACCTTCCCCGCGAACGAAGTGAGCCACTTTTTGGAACTCTGAAGACCCCAGCATGTTGCAGGACTTGCGGGACGGCACACTAGTCGAGGGCGATCCGGTAGAGGTAGGCGTTGATGCCCGCCGGGGCCGTGGTGGTGAAGGTCATGAGGCCACCGGTCCCGGGGACCCCGGGTTCCACCGTCGTCCAGCCACCCGGACCCAATCCGGCATTTCCCTCGAGCCGGTACTCGAAGCCGCTGATGGACTCGAAGTCGATCTCGACCTCGTCCCCGCTTCGGCGGATGGCGGTGATCTCGAGGGAGCCGAAGGCATCGATCCGCGCCATGGCGGCGCCGATGTCGATGGCGGGGCCGATGTGGCCGCCGCTCCCCTGGGGATGGCCGGTGGTCACCAGGAGATCGCGCATCTGCGCGGGATCGAGGCGGACGCCCAGGGTGGCCACCGCGTGCGATTGCAGGGCCGCGGCCGCCCCGGCGACGCAGGCCGCGGCGCTGCTGGTGCCGCCGAAGAGGTTGTAGCTCTGGTTGTCGTCGTTCCCGTACTCCGCGTAGGATCCGTAGCCGGTGGTCAGCACGGAGGTCCCCCACGCCTGCACGTCGACGCGGCTGCCGTAGGTGCTCAGCCCGAGCTTGTTGTGCGAGGTCGAGGTGTTGCCCGCCCCGACGATGATGGCGCCGCTGTGCTCGCGGTTGTTGTAGAAGTTCCTCGAGCTGTGATCGAGGTTGATGTTTCCGTTGCCGGCGGCCGCGATGACGATCACGCCGGCGTCGACCCCGACCCGGGTGGCGTCGTGGATGGCGGGGTCGAGTTCGGCCGGGCCCCACGCGCTGCTGGATGTGCCCTCCGGGTAGGCGCTCTGCATCTCGAGGAGCACCACGTCGCCCGGTGCGGAGTTGGCCATCGCCAGGATGACCGCCGATTCCCGCTGCCACCCGGACTCGAGGTATTCACCCACGAAGCGCAGGTCCGCCGCCGGCGCGATCCCGGTCACGCCGTAGCCGTTGTCGGGGGCGCCCAGCACCCCGAAGACGGAGGTCCCGTGATTGTAGAAGTTGTTGTTCGAGTAAACGGTCGGGTGCAGGGGGCCGCTGGAGTCGTCGACGATGGTGGCGTCGACGAGGTCCTCGTGGCTGGCATTGAAGGAATACTCGACGTCGGTGAGCCGGATTCCCTGTCCGTTTGCACCGGCCGCGGCGGAGGCATCGGCATTCACCCCGGGGTCGGGATTCCGGTAGTCCTGGTTCGGCTCGAGATCGGGGGTGGGCGGAGAGATGTCACCCGGTGGCGGGGGAGGATTGTCGACCGCGAGGAGCCGCACCCACTCCACGGAGGGAAGGGCGTCAAGGTCCCGCGCGATTTCAAGGGCCTTGCCGGCGGGGCCTTCGAAGACGTCGTGGAGGCCGAGAAGGTCCGCCGCTTCACGCCCGCTGCGCCGGCGCGCCCTCTCCACCAGGGCATGCACCTTGGCCGCCGGGACCCGCAGCGCGGGACGGCAGGCGAGGTCGTGCCTGGCGAGGACATCCCGCAGCGCCTCCGGGAGCGGCCCGGCGAGGGTGGCGAGGCGGCCGTCGGGGCGAGCCCGCGCCTTCAAGGCGTCCCGGAACTTGACCGTGACGCGATGGATGCCGGCGGCGGGGTCCGCCCGCAGCGGCGACGGCGGAAGCGGCACTCGCGGGACCACGGCGGACGCCGCGGGCGGGTCACTGGGCATGGCGACCTGCGCCGTCACGGGCAGAACCAGACTGATCCAGCCCGCGACCAGAAATTGCCGGATCGGCTGCATCGCTTCGACATGACTGAAGCACGGGAGCACGGCGAATTGAAGGAGAAGATTCCCGCCCCCCGGAAACCCCCGGATTCGCGGAGGCGGGCCGCTTCCGGTCCCGCCGCCGGCGGGCGGCATCAGCGCGTCACCTGGTAATAGCGGCGCGTTCCGACCGGCGCGGGATCGGTCCAGGTGTCGACCGTCCCCACCGCAACGCTGGTCCAGTTCACGAGGTCGGTGGACCAATGCACGGTGTGCTCTGAATCAGCGAAGAGGGTCCAGTCGAGCCGGGCTTGTGCCCCGCTGAGATCAATGAGGAGGTCGAGAGCGGGCGCGGCCTCGGCCCAGGTTGCCGCGACGTCGTAACCGAGGTCGCGGAGCGCGGCGGCGTCAAGGCGGGTCAGGTACTTGCGGTTCCCGTTGGTGGTGCTCGGGTCGAGGTTCGCCTCGGAGATGATGCCCTCCGAATCCCACACCTCGGCTTGGGTCCCGTAGTCGAAATGCCCGCCGGATGACGAGCGCGGGACCGGCCCGCCGTACTCGGCCACGAGATGCGGCCCGATGGCGTCGCCGTTGGCATCCACCCCGATGTAGTTGATGAAGTTGGAGTTGGTCAGTCCCAAGGCGTGGAGCAGCTCATGCAGGCCGACGCCGTAGAGGTCGGCGGCGCTGCCGACGCTCGGGTCGATGGTGCTGAGCTGGAACCCCTTCCATTCGAGCAGCGTCGTGTGCCAGTCCCAGTTGTCGGTGGAGATGTCGGTCGAGGGGGACTTGTCGGGGTCCTGGATGCCGTAATCGTTGGTCGGGTTGATCCCCGGATTCGATCCGGCATACCAGTCGGTGCCGATATCGAAGTAGATCCGGCCGCCCCAGGTGTTGAACTCCGTCCCGTCCATCCCGGCCGCGTTCCGCCGGTCGTTGCTGTCCCAACCGCCGATGGCGTGGGAACTCGTGCCGGAATCGAACACGAAGGCCCCGACGTAAACGATATACTGGTTGGCGCCCACCGAGGACCGGTTGGTGGTGCTGATCGACGAATAGACGTATCCGGTGCCATCGGGGTCAGGCGCGCCGGCCACCGGGTTGCCGTCGAGGTCGTTGATGCTGCTCTCGCTCAGGTCCCGGAACGAAAACGACTCGTTCAGGGTGGGCAGGGAATTCCAGTCGTCGTTGCGGATGATCGTCGAGAGGAACCCCGCCGCGGACTCGAGGGCCTGCCGCCGGGCCATCCCCTCGCTCGTGGCGGGGTCGAACCAGTTGTAGTTCTGCTCGTCGAGCGTGAAGTCGAGGACGATCTCGATGCCCTGCGAGGGCAGCGCGCCGAGGAAGAGCGAGGCGGCGGCAAGGGCGTGGGCCGGGTGATTGCGCGTCATGGTGCCGGAATGCGATCTCGCATCCTTCGGGGCCGCCCACCGGGGCTCAAGCCCAAAACGACCGGCGCGCCGCGAGGTCCACCCGGCGCGCCGCGCGGGCCGAAATTTTCGTGGCTCCGGGGGCGGGAACAGGTATTTTCGTGATCTCACTATGCGTCAGTTGATTGTCGTCGCTCTCGGGTTGGGTGCCCCGCTGGGGTTCCTCGCCGCCCAGGGTCCGGCGGTGGAGATCGCGTGGGATCCGGCGACCGGTCACCAGGTCCTCGACATCGCCGGCGGCTCGCCCCCCGACACGGTGCACCGCCTCGAGTTCAGCCCCGGGCTGACGCCGTGGTTTCCGATCGCCGCCAGCGCATCGTTGCCGTGGCAGTTCGTCGACGCCGAGGCCCCCTTCCGGTCCCGCGGGTCCTACCGGATCCGTCGCGCGCCGGTCGCGACCATCACACCCCACGCGTCGTGGAAGACCGGGATCACGCTTCCCGGCGATCCGTACCGGTCCGACCCGGTCCTGGCCGGCTTCGACCAGGAGGAGATCCGCTGGATCAAGTTCTCCATCCTCCTCGACAACGTCCCGGCGGTCTATTTCCAGGACTCCTCGCGGTACGCCTTCCACTACAACTTCGCGAACGAGCGGCTCGATCCGTTCCTCGGGATCGGATTCGAGGCCTACAACGACCTCACGCTGCATCCACCCGGGCAGGAGGTGGTCCTCGGGGCGGTGTTATTCGCGCCGGACCGCCGGGAGTTCGCCCTCGAGTTCGTCGGGCAGGACGCCTACCCGCCGGAGATGCTCCGGTTTCTCTTCGACCTCGTCGATGCCGCCGTCACGCGTCCCGGCGACTGGACCGGATTCTACTTTCCGACCTTCGAGCAGGCGCCGGGCGCGACCGCCAACGAGGCCTACTTCAACCGCCACGGGATTCCGCTGGGATCGATCGCGCGGTGGCAGAATGCGGACGCCTGCTACGCGCCGGGCTGGGCGCTGGGACGCCTCGTCTTCGTGCCCGCGGACGAGATCGAGGCGGCCTATCTCAGTGGCGATCTTCTCCCCGACGACATCCTGATGACCGACGGGGTTCCCGCGGAAGTGCCCTTCGTGGCGGGAATCATCTCCACCGTCCCCGGCACGCCGAACTCGCACGTCGCGATCCTCGCCGGCACCTACGGGGTGCCCTTCGTGTATCTCTCCACGCAGGAGGCGGTGGATGACGCCCTGGCCCTCGCCGGCAGCGACGTGGTGCTGCGCGCCGCGGAGGTGTTCTCCGGCCAGTGCGAGATCGATGTCTTTCCGGCCCTCGGGGTGTCCGGGACCTACCGTGACGAGATCCTCGACCTGAAGGTCCCGCCGCCGCTCGACCTCACGCCCAAGGCGGCCAGCGCATCCTACACGATGGATGTCGACACGGCTTCCCTCGCCGACATCCGGTTCATCGGTGGCAAGGCCGCGAATTTCAGTCTCCTGCGGCAGACCATTCCCACCTACGCGCCCGAAGCCATGGCCTTCACCTTCGACCTCTGGGATGACTACCTCGCGCAACCATTGCCGGGCGGCGGCACGCTCGGGGCCGAGATCGCCTCCCGCCTCGCGCCCTACACCTGGCCGCCGAACATCGCGCAGATCGATGCCGAACTGAATGCCATCCGCGATCTCATCAAGGACACCGCCGATTTCTCCCCGGCGCAACAGGGCGCGATCCTCGCCGCCCTGCAGGCGGCCGGGTTCGACCCGATGAGGAAGATCCGCTTTCGGAGCAGCACCAACGTGGAGGATGCGGGGACCTTCGTGGGCGCCGGGCTCTACGACAGCTTCAGCGGCTGCCTGCAGGACGACCTCGACGGCGACGACGCCGGACCATCCCACTGTGACCCGTCGAAGGAGAACGAGCGCGGCGTCTTCCGGGCGATGCGCAAGGTCTACGCGAGCTTCTACAATCTCAACGCCTACCTGGAACGCCTTCGCCGCGGGGTGGACGAAAGCCAGGTCGGGATGGCGCTCCTCGTCCACCATTCGTTCCCGGATGAGTTCGAAGCCGCCAACGGGGTGATTTCCGGATCCTACCGCGACTACGGCAGCGGCCGCTCCTTCGACGGGGAGGTCGTCACGCAGCTGGGGGCGGTCTCGGTCACCAACCCGGAGGGCAACAGCATCCCCGAAGTGGTCACCGCCAACTGCTACCGGTCGGTTTCCTATAACAATTGCTCGGTGCAGCACCAGCAGCGATCCAGCCTCCTGCAGCTCGGGGTCTTTTCGGTGATGGACTGGGAGGCCGACTATCTCGAGTTCGCCGAGCGGGCCACCGACGTGGCGGAAGCCTACTCGGCGGCGACGGGTTTGGACGATTTCACGGTGGAGTACGAATTCAAGAAGCTCACCGACGACTCCCTCGTCATCAAGCAGGTCCGGCAGGTTCCGGAAGCGGCCGCTTCGGGCGCCACGAGCGCGGCCCTCGTCAACCGGCCGGTCACCTTCGAGGTCTTCCAGGGGGAAGCCGCCGACCTCTTCTCGAACCACAACCTCAAGACGCTCCTCGCGGTCGAGACCGCCAGCCGGTGGCTCGACGCCCCGGGACTCGCCACGAGTTTCCTCACCCGGTCGGACTGGAGCTATCACAACACCGGCACCCTGGCCCAGAAGACCGGACCGGTCTCCGCCTGGAACAACGCGGCCTTCGAGGTGCGGGACATCTTCGGATCCGACTTCGCGGTGGACTCGTGGACCGAGCCGTCGTTCGGTGGCGGGAGCGCCGATCTCGAGCTGCGCATGCAGCTCCCGGCGGCATCAACCCTCGCGACGCAGCCGGTGCGGGTCGCGGGCGACTTCCGGACCGAGCTGCACGCCGTCTTTTCGGTCCCGCAATTGACGACCGACTTTTCGGGCGCCTTCACGACGACGACCACGCAGTTCGCGCTCCTCGTTCCGCGCGTCACGGATCAGCCCCTTCCGGACGGATCCCTCCTCCAGGCGCGCAACCACACCGCCAAGAGCGGGGCCGCGATCGCGATCAACTTCCATTGGCCCCCGGCACCAACCGGACCGGTGGCGGGCTACACCGCGCCGCTCCAGAAGTGGGAGACCACCACCATCACGGGACTGACGACGGATCCCATCGTCCTGCAGGGGTACTTCTCCCAGACCTACCGCCCCGGGCATCACAACTTCTCGGAGGAGTTCCTCTTCGAGCCGCGGCTCGAAGAGGGGATCAGCCCCGCGATCCTGTCGGAATTGCAGGCCCTCGACATCAAGCAGATCTACATCGAGTTCGGATTTGCGGAGCCGGAGTTCATGGCGGTGGGATTCGACGACGTGGTCAGAAGTCTCTGAGGTCGAACATTTTCCACGGGTGCCTCCGCCGGCCGTGGTGCTTCCCCGGCTCGCCTCCCCCCGGGAGCGGGGAATGCGTGTCCATTTTGATCTCGCCCCGTCGCGGCGGGACGCGCTAACATATTTGTTGTTACCCTGATCACCACAGGCGCCGGTTCGTGGCGCCGCCCGGAGTCCATGACGAACGATCATCCCAGCACGGCTCACATTCTTGTGAAGCGCATCTTTGCAGTGCAGGTCGCGCTGATCATTCTCTCGACGATCCTCGTGGTCATCGCGGTGAGGAATGATCTCGGCTTTTTCTGGTTTGCATTCCTGGCGGGCGTCTTCGGGGCGAGCGTGGCCCTCTTGCGCCGCGTCCCGAAGAGCGACGCGCGCTTCGTCGAGCAGGCCCTCCGCTCGTGGAGCACCACCCTGATGCCGTTCCTCTACGGCGGGATGATGGCGGCCGTGGCCTACTTCCTCTTCGTTTCCCGGATCCTCTCCGGGACGGAGGGCAGCGGCCTGATCGCCACGAACCTCTTCCCGGATTTCGCCTCCACCGGGAAGGAAGCCGGCAAGGTCTCCATGAGCGACTGGCTGACCATCCGGCCCAAGGAGCTGCCGGATGCGGGAAAGCTGATCGTGTGGTGTTTCCTGGCCGGTTACTCCGAGGGCTTCGTCTCGGGGATCCTCGGCCGCCTCGAGCAGAGTTCCGGGAAGGACTAGCGGAGTGGCCGCGATGCGCGCCCGCGTGGCCCGGTCAATTCAGGGGGACCACCCCGAAATCAAAGGAGCGCGATGGCGGTCGCCAGGACGAGCATCGCCAGCGACGGCAGCGCGCGCCGGAGCGGGTCCCTGACCTTCACGTGCATGCCGATGGCGCCGAGCATCAGGACGATGAGAACCACCGCGGCGGGCCGGACCAACGCCGGGAACCAGATTCCCGCCAGGAACGCCACGGCGACCCCGATCTTGAGAGCGCCGACGAGCAGCATGAACGACGGGGGCAGGCCATAGGCCTTGAATTCCTCGCGCATGTTCGCGGCCCCCCGTCCCCGAAAGGACGTCGCCTTGCCGGCGCGGAGGATCCACACGTTCAAGAGCCCGAGGGCCACAATGATTTGAAGGATGATTCGGAACGTTTCCATGGTGCCAGTTATGCAAACCTGTCCGGCCGGCCGCGCCGGTGGCAGGGATCATATGCGGAAAGCGGGATTCCGGCAATGGAATCCGGAACGGTCCGCGACCCCGCCCGGCGCTCAACCGAGGAAGGCGGCGATGCGCGCCTTGGGCCGGCCGATGATCGCTTTCCCGCCCCGCACGATCACCGGGCGCTGGAGGAGTTGCTTGTGCTTCAGGAGGATATCGATCACCGCTTCGGGATTGCCCACGAAATCGGCGGGATCGAGCTCGAGCTTCTTGAACTTCGCATCCTTGCGGACGAGGTCCTCGACCGGGTCCTCGAGACCCGCCACAATCCTTTCCAGGGCGGCGCGATCCGGCGGTGTCTTGATGTAGAGGATGACCTCGGGCTCGATTCCCAGGTCCCCGGCGACCGCCAGGGCGTTCTCGGAGGACCCTCAGTGCGGGTTGTGGTAGATGGTCACCTTTGCCATGACGCGGATGGGTCAGTTCGTTCCTCAGGGAAGGAAGGTGCAGACATACTGGCAGATGCCCTCCCGCACCTCGATGGTGAACCCGGAACGGGCCGGAGCGTCGAAGTAGGTTCCCGCCTCGTAGGTGCCCTTCTTCTCGCTGTCATCGAGAGTCACCTCGCAGCGACCGGCGGTGATGTCCATGCGCTCCGCGGCGGCGGTGTCGAAGTGATACTTCCCGGGATAGACCAGGCCGAGGGTGATCTTCCGGCCATCGGCGCCGGTGAGCGAATGCGAGACGACCTTGCCGTCGAAGTAAATGTTGGCCAACGCGGTGGCCGTGACGTCCTCGAAAATCATGGATGTGGAATGGATGGTTGGTGGACGGGAACCGGTTCGACCTCGCTTACCGGCCGCCGTCCCGGGCGGCCGCCTTGGTCCGCGCGATGACGAGCGGGGTGATGTCGACCCGCTCGCCGACCATGATCACCACCCCGGGGGTGTTGTTGAGAATCAGGTCATAGCCCCCGTCCTTGCGGAGCTTCTCAAAGACCGGGCCCAGCGCCGCCTCGATCCCCTGCAGCCCCCGGGTCTGCATCTTCTGGCCTTCGCCCTGCATCCTCGTCTGGTACTGCTCCAAGTCGCTCTGGGCTTGCCCGTATGCGTGCTGAAGGTCATCGAGTTCGGCGGCGTCCGCGGTCCTCGCTCCGGCCTCGAACTTCACGCGGAGGCGTTCAATGCTCGCCTCCTGCTCCTCGATCTCGGCCTGAACCGTCTTCTGGAAATTGGCGAGGCGATCCTGGAGCGCCTTCCCCTGGGCGGACTGCGCGACGACCCGGTCGAGATCGACCACGGCAATCTTGATGGGCTTTTCCTCCGCCCCGGCGGCCGGAGCGGGCGCTTGCATGCCGAGGGCGGCGAGGAGGCTGAGGAAATGAACGGGACGGAGGATCGAATTTTTCATTGGCGGCGATTGGGGATGCGGGAGGACATGTCGTCGGAGGACCAGGGAACGGGTCTCCGGTGTCACGGAGGAGATTCAATGACTCGCCGCCAATTGCAAGGCCTGGCGCCGCGTTGCGTGTTCAAATTCGGGGGCCGCGGGGCAAGCCGCCGTTCCCGCCGGAACGGGATGTCGCGGCGCAGGCCATCGACGGCGTGCAGGGAAGAGTCGTGATATCAGGGTAAACCCCCGCTTGCTCCCCGCCCGCTCGGCTGGCCCGGTTTCTTCCTGAGACCCAGTGCGTTGCCGGCCTCCGGCGCGGCGCGCAGACAAGAATAAACTTTTATGAAACGCGCGGCGTGGTTAGTCATGCAATTGCACCGGAAGCGGCGGGCGGAGTGGAATTCGAGGGATGGGCCGCGCGTTCGCACCGGGATGCGCAGAACGTTCGCCCTTTGGAAGAATGAACAAACCGGAACAACACCATGAAGATCCAACGAACCTTCAGTGTGACTATGATCACAGCACTTGTGGTGCTCTTGGCACCGCACGGTCATCTCCTTGCCGATGATGACCGACCGGAGCGGGACGAACGCTATCGATCCGACCGCCATCACCCCCACGATGATGACGATGACGACAACAAGAAGAAGGGCCCCAGGGACAAGAAAGGGCCCAAGGGCAAAAAGGACCGCGATCCCCATGGGGGCCGCCTGGGCTTCTGTGTCCGGGGCGACCGGGGCCGGCTATGCTCCAAGTGCGCCAAGGCGCTGGTGCGGCGCCTCGAGGACGTTCCCGCCTTCCAGGACGGACGCCTCGGCACGGAAGAATTGCTGATCAACGCGGTGCGCAACCGGTTTACGGCGGCGCCTGCCTTCCCCCCGGCGGGACTGGATCCGAATGAAATCGTCTCGCGGGACCACCTCGACGAGGACGGGCGGACCCTGAGGTTCCTCTCCCGGGAAGATCTCGCGGAGCTGGCGAGGGGCGAGGGGTTTGCGGTGCGGCCCATCCACTTCGACCCGGTGCTGGGGCCGAGCGAACTGCAGAACTGGCCGCCGGTTCCGCCCCCGGACGGCTTCCCGATTCCCGGGCCGGGACTGCTCCCGCCGCCGCCGCCGCCGGACAACCTGAATATCGGCGAGTTCCTCGACGACATCCACACGCAATTGTCTCCCAACGTGAACGGGTACGCATTGCGCATCCGCCGGGACGGACAAACCGTCGGCGTCCTCCAGTGGAACTGGGCGCGCAATCCGAACCTCGGCGACCTCCCGGGCCTCGGCTGGAATTCCGACCGCCGCATGCACGTCGCCAGCATCTCGAAGTTCATGACGGCCATCGGCCTCGTGCATCTCCTGCAGAATACCGGCGGACTGGATGCCGATGACGCCATCCTGCCATGGTTGCCGGCATACTGGAATCCGAACGTGGGCTCCAACGCGTCGATCACCTTCGACCACCTGATGGACCACCGGTCGGGCTTCAGCACCGGGGGATCCTCCAGCAACTGGCAGACGATGAAGAGCAACGTCAAGGCGGGCTCCCCGGGGGTGGGCGGCGCCGACTACGAAAACATGAACTTCGGGCTGATCCGCATCCTCATCAGCACCATCGGCGGCTACATCAATCCGAACACCAGCTTCGGGCCGGAGTTCATCAACGACATCCTGTGGGACGTCGTCACGCAGAATGCCTACAACGACTACATGCAGACCTACGTCTTCAATCCGGTCGGCGCCTTCCCGGTCCTCGACACGAATGCCCTGACCGCATTGGCGTACCGGTTCGACGGCACCGGGCCGGGGTGGAACTCGGGCGATCTCGCCGCCTCGTGTGGCGGCTTCGGCTGGCACATGACGATCAACGAGATCCTCGGCGTGGTCCGCGCCCTGCGCATGGGCCAGTTGGTCGACTTCCCCGACTACACGGAGCTCTGGAACCGGTCGTGGGGGCTGAACAGTCCGCTCAACGGTGAACTGATCACCGATTTCGGCGTCCTCTACTACAAGGCCGGGAAATGGACCAGCGGCAGCAACCCGCTGACGGCGCGCACCGAGCAGTGCTTCGTGCTGTTCGCGCCGATCAAGCAGATCGAAGTCGCGGTGTTCGTCAACTCGAACGTGACCGCGGCGGACATCTCGCTGACGAACGTCGTGCGGACCGCCTTCATCAACAACATCGAATAGATCCGGCGATCCCCGGTGCCGCCGATGGCGGCCGGGGGGTGACGGGGCGCCTACTCCTTCTCTTTCTCGTGGGTGTCCTCGTCGCCATCTCCGCTGTGATCGCAGACGCAGGCGTATTCCTTGAATTCGCACGTCGGGCAATCTTCGAGGTTGAGGTTGAGGCGGATGGTCTGCGTCTTGTCACCCGGCTCCATCTTGATGCGCACCACGGCGGGGATGTTAATGCCGGCAGGCAGGGCCTTGTCGGAGAGGAAGGCGGTCTCGCCCTTTTCGAATTTCATCCGGGTGGGGGCGCTGCGGTTGCCGCACACCACGAAGATGTCCTGTTTCCCGGGGGCGGCGGCTTTGCCGTCCTCGTCGAGGATCGTGATCTGGATCTTGCGGTCCTTGGTGACGAGGAGTTCGACGTGGGGATCGACCTCGTGGAGGACCTTGCCACCGTTGGGTCCCGGAATGGAATCGTGATCGTGCGCGTCGGCGTGGTCGTGGGCGTCCTTGGCGTGCTCCTTGTGGTCGTCCTTGTGTTCCCCGGCTTTGTGGCTGTCGGCCCTGGCGGAGGTCCCCACGAGGAGGGCGGTGGAAATGGCGCCGGCGGTGGCAACGACGATGATGAGCTTGGTTTTCATTGGTGTCCTGTGGGTCGAGTGTTGGTTTGGTGATTAGACTACGGTGGGGATCCGGAAATTCAATGGCTGGCCGGAGCGCCCTGCCGGACGGCCTTCTCCGCGGCACGGCGGCCGAATGTCCAGAAAACGGCCGGGGTGACCCCGAGGCCAAGGAGGGTCGAGGTGACCAGCCCGCCGACGATCACGATGGCCACCGGATTGAGGATCTCCTTGCCCGGGGCGGTGGCCGGGTCGCTGTCGTGGAGGAAGGGGATGAAGCCGACGTTCATGACGAGCGGGACGAGGGCGATCCCCGCCGCGAGGGCCGTCATGAGAACCGGAACGAGGCGTTCGAGGGTGCCGCGCTCGATCATCTCGCGGGTGAATCCCTCCCCCTCGTGCCGCATGAGGTGCAGGTAGTGCGAGATCATCATGATGCTGTTGCGGGCCGCGATGCCGGCCACCGCGATGAAGCCCACGAGGGTGGCGATGCTGATGTTGTTGAGGGTGAGGCGGGTCAGGATGATCCCGCCGATCAGGGCGAGCGGGATGTCGAAGATCACCTGCAGCGTGAAGACCGGTGTCTGGAAGAAACCATACAGGAGGAAGGCGATGACCAGCAGGACCAGCACCGACATGAAGGTGATGCGCCGCGTGGCGTCCTTCTGCGCCTGGTATTCCCCCTCGTAACTGATGAAATAGCCTTCCGGCACGGCGACCTTGGCGGCGACCTCCTCCTGGAGGCGGTCCATGGCGGCCACGAGGTCCTCGGTGGTGGGCTTGATGCTCACCACGAACCGGCGCTGGGTGTTCTCGCGCAGGATATTGTTGGGCCCGGTCGACTGCCGGAGGTCGGCGACAAACTTCAACGGAATGCGCTGCCCGCTGAGCGTGTCGATGTACATGTTGGCGAGGCGCTGGGGCGACTCGCGCCATTTCTCCGGCAGGCGGACCACGAGGTTGAAGATCTTCTGGCCCTCGTAGACTTCCGAGACGACCTCGCCGCCGAGCAGGGCGGCCAGTTCGGCATTCAGGTTGCCGGGCGTGACGCCGTATGCGAGGGCCCGTTGCCGGTCGATCTCGATCCGCAGCTGCGGGATGGGCGCCTGCTGTTCACCGCGGGCCTGTTCGAAGCCGGGAATCCCGCGGGCGATATCGCGGATCTCGTTGCCGATGCGCTGGATCTCCGCGAGATCGGGGCCGAACACCTTGACCGCCACCGGGGCGGAGACCCCGCTGAGCATGTGCCCGATGCGGTCCGCCAGCGGTCCGCTGAGCGCGCTGAAGGTCCCCGGGAGACCGCGCATCTTGTTGCTGATCTCGGCCAGGATCTCGGAGCGCGGCCGTCCGTGGTCGCCAAACTCGATGTCGAACTCGACGGTCGAGATGGGGACGACGTGGTCGCCGCGCTCGGCCCGGCCGAGACGGTAGCCGACCTGCTCGACCTCCGGAATGGCAAGGAGAAGTTGCTCCGCGGCGGCGGCCACTTCGTTCGTCTGCCGGAGCGAGGTGCCGGGCGCGGCCGTCATCGCCACGAGCGCGGTCGGCTCCCGGAACGGCGGGAGGAAGTTGTTTCCCATCTGCGGGTAGATCGTCAGGGCCAGGGCGAGCAGGACGCCCGCAATCATCATGACGACCAGCGGCTGGGCGAGGGCGAGGCGCAGCCAGGTGTGGCGCAGGATCCACTTCATGCCCCGGACGAGGAATCCGTCCTTGTGGCGGTGACCGGGCTTGGGGCGGAGGAGGAAGGAGGCGAGCACCGGGATGACGGTCAGGGAGACCACGAAGGAGGCCGCCATGCTGATGATGGTGGCGATCGCGATGGGGGCGAAGAGCTTGCCTTCCACCCCGCTCAGTCCGAGAAGCGGCAGGAACACGAGGATGATGAGGACCGTGGCGTAGAGGATGGAGCCCCGGACCTCGCCGGACGCCGAGGCGATCACCTCGAGTTTCGGCAGCGGCTCGGCCCGGGAGGCGTTTTCCCGCAGCCGGCGCAGGACGTTTTCGACGTCGACGATGGCGTCATCGACCACCATCCCGATCGCGACGGCGAGGCCCCCGAGCGTCATGGAGTTCACGCTGAGCCCGAAGAGCGCGAAGACGGACACCGCGATGCCGAGCGAGAGCGGAATGGCGGTCAGGGTGATGAAGGTGGTCCGCAGGTTCAGGAGGAACAGGAAGAGGACGATGGCCACCATCATCGCCCCGTCGCGAATGGCTTCCTTCAGGTTCCCGATGGAGACATCGATGAAATCCGCCTGCCGGTAGATCTGGGTGATGACAACGCCCTCCGGGGCGGCCTCCTGCAGTTCCGCGAGGGCCTCCTCGACCTCCCGGGTGAGAGCGAGGGTGTCGAACCCCGGAGACTTCTTGACGCTGAGGATCACGCCCCGGTGCCCGTTGGCGGCCGCGTCGCCGCGCATCGGCTCGATGTCCCACACCACGTCGGCGACGTCCTTGATGCGCACCGCGCGATCGTCGGCGTGGCGCACCACGGTGTCGCCGATGGCATCGAGATCGGTGGTCATGGCGAGGTTGCGCACCATGATCTCCTGGGCGCGGTTCGTGAGAAACCCGCCGGTGGTGTTGCTGACGGCCTTGGCGGCGGCTTCGCGGACCTCCTTGAAGGTGATGCCGAGGGCGAGCATGCGTTCCGGGTCCGGTTGCACCTGGAGTTGCTTCACGCCGCCGCCCATGGCGAGGACCTCCGCGATGCCGGCGATGCTTTGGAGGCGGCGCCCGATCGTCCAGTCGGCGTAGGTCCGGAGGTCGCGGGGGCTCATTCCGCCCTCAGGGTCGGTCACCCCGACGAGCATGATGTCGCCCATGAGGGAGCTTACCGGGGTCATGTAGGGCGAGACCCCTTCCGGGAGGATCTCCTCGATCCCCGCGAGACGCTGCTGGACGTAAACGCGGGCCCCGTCGATGTCGGTCCCCCAGTCGAATTCCACGAAGGTGAGGGAGAGGCCGACGTCGGTGACGGTCCGCAGGCGGGTCACCCCGGTGACGCCCATGAGGGCGTTTTCCAGCGGGATGGTGATGAGGGTCTCGACCTCTTCCGGGGCGTAACCCTTGGCCTCGGTGAGGAGGGTGACGGTGGGCTTCGTGAGGTCCGGGAGGACGTCCACCGGCAACTCCATGGTGCTCCGGACGCCCAGCGCCAGCATCACGATGGCGACCGCTATCACGAGGGGACGCTGCGCCAGGGAGAATCTGATGAGACGGTTAAGCATCGGGGCCGGGGCGCGGTGGGTTCGACGCCTGGAGCGCGGTGGCGAGGGTCCGCCCGTCCCGCCGGTGCTTGATGCCGCTCAGCAGGAGGAGGAAGGTGAGAATGCACACCGTGACGCCGAGGAAGACGGTGAGGGGACCGGTGGAGGCGCCGCCTTCCGGGGCGACCCCCCGGGCGGCGTCGCGGGCCCGCTTCTGTTCGTCGGTCATGAGGGAGCCGTCCTCGTTGTGCTCGTGGCCGTGGGCGGCATCGAGGGCCTCCTTGAGCGAGACCCCGCCGCCGCCGGCCGACCCGAGGAAGTACGATCCCGTGGTGACGACGCGGTCGCCGGGAAAGAGGCCGTTCACGATCTCGACGTAGCGGTCGTTACGGGCACCGGTCTGGACGGGACACTTGATGAAGGCGTTCGGGAGTTCGAAGTCCTCCACGTAGACGACGCGATTGGCGGCATCCCCCTGGACCGCTTCGTGGGGGACGGCCATGACATCGCTGCGCGTCTCGGTGATGATGGAAAACTCGGCCCGCATCCCGGGGCGGAGGTGCCGGTCGGGATTCTCGAGGCGGAAGATGGCGTCGAGGGTGCCGGCGGTGGCATCGGCCTGGATCCCGAAGCGGATCAGCTCGCCCACGAAGGTTTCCCCGGGGAGAGCCGCGACGCGGATGCGTCCCGTCGCCCCGACCTTGATGCGTCCCGCTTCCTGTTCGGGGACGCGGGCGATCGCCCAGACCTCGCTGAGATCGACGATGTCGAGGAGTTCATTGGCCGGATCCACCGGTTCCCCGACGCGGACATGGCTCTCGAGAACGGTCCCGGAAATCGGCGCCGCCAGGGGAATGACCGGGGGCGGGTTTCCCGGTTGACGACTTTCGACCCGGACGAGGACCTGCCCCGCCTTGACCTCGTCGCCGGGGATGGCATTCAGCTCGACGATGCGTCCCGCGATGCGGCTGCTGAGGACCGCGTGGTTGGTGGGGATCTCGTCAATGCGCCCGATCGCGAAGATGGTCTCCTCGAAATCGGTCTCGACCGCTTCCGCCAGCTCGATGCCGAGGTTCCTGGCGCTCACTTCGTCGAGAATGATGGTGTTGGCGGCCCGCTCCGGGGCGACGGCCTCCTCCTCCGCAACGAGAAGGACGGCCGTGCCGAGCAGGATGGGAAGAATGGCTTTCATGGCGGGTGGTCTTCAGGGATTGGCGACCGCGGCCTCGAACCGCACGCGGGCGAGATGAAAATTCTTGAGGGCCTCGATGCGGGAGGCCTTCAGCTGGAGTTGCTGCTCCCGGGCCCGGAGGACCGCTTGCAGCTCGCTGAGTCCGTCGCGATAGGCGCCCTCGGCAGCGACGGCCTGCTCGGCGGCGAGGGGAAGAAGCTTTCCGTCGATCTCGCGGAGCATCTTGCTCCATTCCATCATCTCCTTCCGGGCGGAGTCGGCCTCATGGCGGATGGTGTGCACGAGCGCCGCGACTTCCTTCTCCTTGCGTTCGGCGCGGGCCTCCGCGGCCTCGATGTTCCCCTCGTTCTTGTCCCAGAACGGGAGGGCCAGCTTGACGCGAAAGCCGATGATCCCCTCGTTCTCGAATCCTTCCGGGGCGTCTTCGCTGCGCTCGAGGCCGGCCACGATTCCGGCCTCGACGTCGTCGTAGCGCCGCGCCTTCTCCAGCTCGACGCTGCGGGCGGCGGCCTGCGCCTCGAGCTTCGCGGCCCGGAAGTCGGGGCGGCGTCCCGGATCGACCACCCCGGCGGGGAGCGCCGGCGGCGGGAGGGTGCCCGTCACGTTGAGAGTTTCAGCGGGGCTCATTCCAAGAACGGGCTTCAGCTTGCCCACCGCCGCCACCTCCTTCGCGGCGAGCTGCCGGATCTCGCTCGCGAAGCGGGCCGCTTCCAGCCGGGCCTGTCCGGCGTCGATCGGCGACAGCTCGCCCTTGGCGGCGGAGGCGGCCGTGAAGGAGGCCAGCTCCCCGGAGACATCCGCCTGTTGCTCGCGCATCCGGCGTTGCTGGCGGAGGGCGAGCACCTCCACAAGGGCGGTGCGAGCCTCCGCGATGAGGCGCCGCTCGACTTCCTTGATCTCCGCTTCGGCGGCATGCACTTCGATGGCGGATAGGTCCTTCTCGAGCTGGAGGCGGTTCGTGACGGGAAAGCGCTGGGCGAGCCCGACTTCGAGCTTGCCTTCATTGAAGTGGTGATTGCCCTCGAGGCCGCCCTCCAACTCGGGGTTGTCGCGCCGTCCGGCCTGCTTCATGCGGCCGATCGCTTCCCGCACGCGGAGACGGGCGGCCGCAAGGCCCGGGTTGTCGCGCCGGACCCGTTCGGGAATGCTGCCAAAGGTGACGATCAGACCCGACGAGGCCGCCGCGGCGCGCGGGCCGCCGAGGAGCACGAGGCCGATCGAGAGAATGGGGAAAATACGATTCATCAACACATGGACTATGGGGGTCTGGCAAAAGGGACGCTTCACACCGGAGTGCCCGGGGCAGCGATCACCGGAGCGGTGAACAGGAAGGACCTCGATTGTCCGTCAGGCCGCAAGGGGCCGGCTGTGCGATGAAGAGACGATCGGGAACGCGTGACAAGGCGGTGCACGGCGGATCGTCTGCGCGGACGCGAGGTCCGCTAGGCCCGGGGAGGGCGCTCGAGAAGGAACACCGGCGAGTCCGGGGGGGAACTGCATTCCCGCACGCGACGAAGGTGGGATGTGAGGGGTGGCTCCAGCGAAATGGAGTCGCTCTCCGCGATGAACCACGCCCCCGCTCCGTTGCACGCGCAGCTGTGATGGTGGTGGTGATGCTGGTGCTCGTGCGGTTGCCCGGGATCGTCGGCGGGCGGATGCTCGTCGTCGCACGGGCACGGGGGCGCCGGCGGATCATGGTCGCACGGGTGACAGTCGGCGCAATCGGAGAGGCTGGTCTCGGCGCACGCCTCGGAAGCCCCGCAGCCGGCATCATGCTGCCACTTTGCGGCCGTCGGCAGGGTCAGGCCCGCCAGGACCGAGAGGAGGAGCAGCAGTTTCGCGATAGACCGCACGCGATGATCTTACCGCATCGGGATACTCCCCACAAGCTTCGATATCAGGGGGAGCCGCCGGAATCGCATCGTCGAAACCCGAATGGTTCGTGAATCACAGCCCCGGGTTCGCAGAAGCCGGGGCAGGGAAGCCCGCGGGGGAAACCAACCCCAACCGGATTGCGCCGGAACCACGGCGGATTTCACGGGCACCCGCCGCTCACTCCGCACCCTCTGGAAACGTCACGCCCTCCGGGAGGTCGAAGGTCCCTTCCGGGATGGCCACATTGGCTTCCAGATCGCGGTAGATCATCGTGAGGCGCGAACTTGTGTCATCGGCCCGGTTCAGGATGCTGATCCACATGTGGGGCAGCGACGTCTCGGCCGAAATGTGGGCCACCGCCCCGGCCTGCGGCGCGTCCATGTTGTAGAGGAACTCGTGGTGCTCGACACCGTTGATTTCCCGGGACCCATGGCGAATCCCGTTGGCCTTGACCTCCGCGATCTGGTTGATGAGCCCCATGGACCCCAGGCCGGTTCCGAGCCACTTCTTCTTTCCCGTCTTCGACCCGTCCTTGAAGGTGTAGAGCGTGTCGCCGAGTTGGAGGGAAACGACCACTCCGCCGTCATGGGCCACCTCGGTGCGCAGGTTGTTTCCCTCCGCCCAAATCTCCGCGGGCAGCCCGTCCTCGCTGTCGCCGAAGAACGTGATCATGGTCCCGTGCAGGGAATCCAACGGAGGCAATCCCGACGCCTCGATTTCGATCTCCAGCCGCGGCTGCTGCAGGACCTTCTTCGCGAAATCGAAAAATGAGACCGTGTCGCCGCGCTTCACCACGAGCAGTGGTCCCGTGACCACGATCTCCTCGGCCCCCGGCGGGAGGGTGAAGACGTGTTCGGGGCCCGGCCGGTACTTCCGGTTGATGCTGTAGAACCCAAGGGTGGTCCCGGTGCGGACCCCGAGCCAGCTTCCGGTCATGTTGTTCGCGATCACCAGTTCGCTGGTCCCTTCCGGAACGGTGAAGTCAAACTCGGGCTGCTGCTTGTATCCGGCGGAGATGTCGTAGAATCGCAGGGCCCGCCCGGTGAGGATTCCCAGCCGGTTCCCGGCAAAGACCAGCTCCGAGGTCCCCTCCGGCAACTCGAAGTCGTACTTCGGCATTCGGGCGAACCTCCTTGTGCTGTCGAAGAACTGGAGGCGCCTTCCGGTGCGGACTCCCAGGCGGTCGCCGGAATATATGATCTCATCAGCGGTGGCCGGCAGGCGAAGGGTCTCGAAGGGGCGCGTCCCGCTCTTCGGCCCGCCGAGACCGAACCGGTAGAATTTCACCTCGTCCCCGCTGGCGACCGCGAACCAGGACCAATGATTCACCCCTGCCCAGCAGTCGCTGGCGACCAAGGTCCGCCCGGGCGCCGCCGTCGGGGCGGAGGCCAGCGAAATCGCGAGGATTGCGCCCAGCAGCCGAATCCGGCGCCGGGAACGAGAGGGGGACGGTGTGTTCTTCATCGGGGCGTTCTCTCTACCTATACCATAGGCGCCGCGTCGGGCGAATTCTGCGCGGATCTTGCTAAATCGTGCTGGGATCCTGCCGGGGGGATCGTGGTTCGCCGTCCATGTTCATCTACGCCACGCCGGGGAATGTTCTTCCCGAGCCGTCGGGGATCCCGGAAACTGCGACGGGATGATCGGCATTCTTGACTCCGGCGTGGGCGGGCTATCCGTCCTGAATGAGATTCGCCGGCGTCTCCCCGGCCACGCGGTCGTTTACGTCGGGGATTCGGCGTGGTGCCCGTACGGGACGAAGGAACCCGAGGATATCCGGAATCGCTGCCGGACGATCTGCGATTTCCTCGGCGACCAGGGGGCGGAGATCATCGTGATCGCCTGCAACTCCGCGACGATTGCCGCGATCGAGATTCTCCGCACCGAGTACCCCCTGCCCTTCGTGGGGATGGAGCCCGCCGTCAAGCCCGCGGCGCAGGCCAGCCGATCGGGCGTCATCGGGATTCTCGCCACCGAGGCGTCCTTGCAGGGCGAGAAGTTCCATCGTCTCGTCTCGACCCACGCCGGGGGGGTGCGGGTGATCACCCAGCCGTGCCCGAAGTTTGTCGAACTGGTGGAGGCGGGGACGCTCGAGGGGAGCGAGGTCGACGCCGCCATCGACGAGTACACCGGTCCGATCCTGAAAGCGGGCGCCGATGTGCTCATTCTCGGATGCACGCACTACCCGTTCCTTTCGCGGGCCATCCGCGCCCGGCTGCCGGACGGCGTCCAGCTCATCGACACCGGCGAGGCCGTGGCCCGCCGGGTGGAATCGTTGGCGGGTCCCGCCGGGGACGGATCCACGACGATCTACACCACCGGCGATCTCGCCCGGCTGGAAGCCCTCCTTCCAAAACTCGGGCCGGGCCTCGACGCCACCTGCCACCGGTTGGCGCTGGATTAGGGCGGGCCTGATGTCGGGCCGTCCCCGTTCCTCCGCATCTGACCCGCATATTTCACGAAGTGAAACATGCGTTTTGCGAATGTGGCTGAAGCTCAGTCATCCGATTCGCAAAACCGACTCTGGAGGAAACACCCAAAGTGTGTTTCCTCCGGCGTCGGGGCGAGCCCCGACGGCTCTGACCAGTCAGAGCGTGTCGGCCCCCGCGTTCGTGGGGGCGGAAATTTCATGAAATTTCCGGGCTAACGGAAAACCGAGTGGTCCGGGTCGAGGCAGCGGAGCGTTGCGAGGAGGTCATCGAGATCCCGCCGCGAAAGATAGGCGTCGCCCCATTGGCGCGATTGTCCCGCCGCCAGCTTTTGCAGTTGGGCTTCGAGCGCTTGCGGGGTGCCGCAGCGCAACATCCAGTCGCATAGCATCCTCAGGTGGCGGGCGCAGAGAACCTGGTTGGTCCGGCGCAGCTCGGTCGCGGTGGCCGCTTCCAACGGCCGCTCGATGACATGGAAGATCTGACCCGCGTCGATCTCCTCCACCATGCGGTGCAGGGTGGTCCCGTGGCTCGGGTGGGCGTCCACCAGGGGAATGGCATCGTAGCCCGTCCCGCGCACCGCGGGGAGGGCGGGGTGGATGTTGAGCGCGAGGTCGATCCGGTCGAGAAGGTCCGGCGGGATGATCAGGTCGCTGTAAAACGAGATGCAGAGGTCCCAGCGACGGGTGGCCACGACCGCCAGGGCCTCCTTGCGGGTCGCCTCCTTGCTCCGGTCCCAGCAGAGCGCCGTGAGATCACGGCAATGGCGGCGCAGGAGAGCCTCCGCCCACCCTCCAAGGTTCGGGTCGCTGATGAGGAGCGTCGCGGCATTCCAGCCGCCCGGGGTGCGGCCAATCAGCGGGCCGCTTGCTTCAGCGCCGCCAGCGCTTCCCGGGTGGAGCTTTGATTGGCTTCCCTGCATGACTCGAGCGATCCGTGCCGGATGTAGCCGGCGGCGAGGCGGTCCAGTGTGGCCACGCTCCATCGCAGGGCAACCTCGAAGGCCTCCGAAGCACCGGATTCGGATCGCAGCCGGAACGTCCGCTGCGGTGTCTGGGAGGCATGCGGCGCGGGCGCTGACCCCGGCTCAGCCACCACCCCGCCCGGCAGCCCGGCGGAGCGCAGGATCGCCCGGGACCATGCGTTGACCAACGGCGGCGCGAGTTCCTGGGTGAGGATGTTCGCCTCAAGGGGCTCGACCTCGGCGTCGGGCAGGACCTCCTCGATCATCGAATGCAGCGACCCGAGCGGGATGCACGGCAGCCGCCAGACGGTGAGTTCCGCCTCGGCCCGACCGTCGCCGTCGACGCGGGGCGGACCCGGCGGGATGCCGACGAGTTCATCGATCGTGTTCCGGTCGGTCCGGTGGCGGGCAAGGCACGCCTCGACGGCCTCGCGGACCGCGGCCTCATCCCCGCTTTCCGGCCGCACGACCTGCGTGCACGCTCCCGCGATGATCCCGTCAAGGTCGCCTCCGGCATTCCCGGAAACGATCGCCAGGTCGAACCGGTCGAGGGGAAGGCCGGTTTGCAGGATGTCGGAATGGATCGCGTTGATGACGATGGCCTGGGTGCGCGGATGAAGAACGAGGGCTTCGGCTCGAACTGCCCCGGCCTTCCCCGCCATGCCGCCGAGTTCGTTCCCTCCGACCGAAGTCCGGCCGGCGATGTCGGCCGCGACGGAGAGGCCTTCGTTCTCGAGCAGGCGCACGCACGCGGCCGGGGTAGCGCTGTCCTCGCCGACCACCAGAACCGACGGGAGACGGCCGCGGTCACGAAACGGGAACCGGCTGTGCACCACCTGCCAGGCGTCGGCGGCGCCCGACAGGCCCGGCGTGCCGTTGACCTCGATGATGCCGCCGTGGCCGTCCCGCCATGATTTCGAGATGTCGGGAGTCATGAAGTCGAGACCCATGGCTTCCAGCCGGAAGGCCTTCGCGATGTCCTCCGCCATGGCGAGATTGTCCGGGTGCACGAGCGCGGTGACGTCGTCCAGCGTTCCGCCCTGCGCGAGGTTGGCCGGCCCGCAGAGGCGCACCTCGCGGCCGTCCGGAACGATGGTCTCGAGCTCCAGTCCCTGTTTCCGGACAAAGCGGGCCAGGCTCTCGTCGATCTTGATCTCATGGACGAGACCCACCCGGCGGGCCTCCTCCGGGCGGGAGGCATTCTCCTCCTCGACGAGTTCGCGCAACGTCTTGCGGCCGTCACCGGTGACCTGCGCCGGGGTCCGGCGGTAGGCCCACGCCAGCCGTCCGCCAAACACCGCCATGCGGTGGTCGTGCCCGGGGAGTTCCCGCTCCACCACCACCGCCCCGCGGCCGGACTTCGCCGCCTTCATGAAGGCCTCCGCCACTTCCGAGGGGCCCGCCACGCCGGTCGTGATCCCGATCCCCTTGCCTCCGGTCAACGGTTTGAGCACACATGGATAGCCGATGCGATCGGCGGCCTGCACGGCCTGATTCGCATCGTTGGCGCCGACCTGGGCGGGGCCGGGAAAGCCGAGCCGGGCGAGATACTCGATGGTCGCAAGCTTGTCGCGCGCCACCCGGTGCCCGGTGAAACTGTCGGCGTCCTGCCCGGCCTCGAAAAACTGCCGGCCCGCCTCGCCCTGCCCGAGTTGCTGGATTCGCAGTCGCGGGTCGACCGAGTAGACCGGGATGTTGCTCCGGATCGCCGCGGCCTCGATGAGGGCCGTCGTGCGGTCGGGCCGCGCCCGGCGGGCGACCGCGAGGTGCTGCTTCAATGCCCCGAGCAACTTCTGATCGGGGGAGCGCAGCCGGAGCAAGGCCTGGTAGGCGAGAACCACCGCGCTCTGGGTCACCACCGGGATGCGGGAGGCGAGGCACACCCAGGCGACATCGACGTCCTCGCCGCTCGTCCGTTTCGACGCCGGTTCGTGCTGCAGGATGGCGGCCAGGCGGCCGAGCGTCTCCGGGAACGGGCGATCCTCTTGCTCGCGGTGGCGATCCACCGGCATCCCCAGCAACTCGAGCAGGCCGCAAACATCCTCCCAGGGGACCGGCCCGCCGCCCGGATCGGGAAAACGGATCTCGATGGCGGCGAACCCGCACCGGACATTGGGACCGAAGTAACGGTGAAGCTGGTACCTTTCGTCGATGGTGTTCACGGGCGGTCCGGAGAACTCCGGAATGACCCGGCCGGGCGGGGAGCATAGATACTCCGCGCGGGGTGGCCAGACCGAACCGTCCCCCGGCCGCCCCGGTCATCGACGGCTCGCCGTTCCCGGGGACTCGCCGGGCCGGCTCGAACCGCTACGCCGCCTCGCCGGGCGTGCGGGTCCTTCCCGCCGCGCCGCGCCGGAAGCCGAATTCGGTCGCGAACCAACGGGCGTAGGCCTCGTTCTCCTTGGTCGGCCCGAGGTTCTCGCGGTCGACGTGGTGGCCGATCTCGTGAATGAGGACGTCCTGCAGGTAGAGACGCTTCAGGGAGTCCCGATCGAAGCGGACCACGGTGCCTTCCGTTTCGGTGGTGATCTCGGCGCCCACGCGGGCGTAGTCCTGCATGTCGCTCGGCTTCGGCGGCCGCCGGTAAACGGAGGTGAGCAATTCGCGCGGAAACGGATAGAGAAAGACGCAGTCTTCCCAGTAGCACCCGTAACTGAACTCCGCACTGCCGGCACACACCGCCTGCTTGCGCGTGCCGCCAAGCAGGAAGATGGCCTGGAGTTCCCGGAGGAATCCGGCGGGAATGCGCTCCAGCGTGTGGCGCACGTCCTTGGGAGTCACCGGCATGAAGAATTCCGGCCGGCACGGCGACTGGATGATGCGCGGGGCGTCCGGGACTTCCGGGAACCGGTGGGCGTGGTTGTAGTAGGCCTGTTCCGCTTCGAGCCAGTAGGGATCGAACACCGTCCACCGGGACGCCTCCGAGGAGCGTCGCGGACCGCGGCGGGAACGGGGAAGGGTGAATTGTTTCTGGTTCATGATGGTGAAAGGATGGACCGGCGCCGGGCCGCGGGAAGAGGCGCCGCGAGGGCGCAACTCTCCCCTGGACCTTGCGCCCGGGGGGCCGCTGGGCACCCCGGCAAGGCGAGCCCCGCCGAGTCTCGAGGAGGGTCTTCAGGGACCACGGCTCTCTGGAAATCCTCGGCGGATTCGACCCGCATCCCAACCTAGATCAGGTCCCCCGGGGCGCAAGAGACAGTGTGGCACACCCCTGAAAATCAACGAGTTTTGCGGATTTAGCCCCCGCGGGCCGGCGGGTCCGCCCGGGGCCGGAAGCCGGACGGGATGCCGCGAGTTCACGCTTGCCAGCGCCGTCCCGCAACCCCGCAATGGCGCGCAGATGGACGACGGGTTTGGAGTGCACGGGCGGACCTACGTGATCGTCGGCGGAACCACGGGCCTGGGGTTGTCGGCGGCAAGGTGCCTCGTCGCGAACGGGGCGCGGGTGGCCTTGTGCGGGCGATCGGAAGGGAGCGTCTCCCGCGCCCTCGCGGAATTCGACGAGGACCACGTGTGCGGGTCGCCGGCCGACGCAAGTGAACCGGGAACGGTGACGGAGTTGATCGAACTGGCGTGCGCCCGCTTCGGGGAATTGCACGGGCTGTATCACGTGGCCGGCGGCAGCGGACGGGCGCAGGGCGACGGGCCCCTGCACGAGATGAGTGACGAGGGGTGGGAGTACGCGCTCCGGCAGAACCTCACCGGCGTGATGCACTCCAACCGCGCCGCGGTGCGCCGGTTCAGGGAGCAGGGGAAGGGCGGCGCCATCCTCAACATGGGAAGCGTGCTGGGATTCTCGCCTTCGCCGCAGCACTTCGCCTCGCACGCTTACGCTGCGGCGAAGGCGGGTATCGAGGGGCTCTCGAAGTCGCTTGCGGCCTGTTATGCGCCGGACAACATCCGGATCAACGTGGTGGCGCCGGCCCTGGTGGAGACCCCGATGTCGGAGCGGGCCCGGGAAGACGCCGCCATCATGGAGTTCGTGCGGCGCAAGCAACCCCTCGACGGCGGCCGGATCGGGGTCCCGGAGGACCTCGACACGGCGGTGCTCTTTCTCCTCGGAAGCGGAGCCCGGTTCGTCACCGGCCAGGTCGTCCACGTCGATGGCGGCTGGGGCGTGACGGAGGGACGTTAGAATGGCGAAGCGCATCGGGATCGATCCGTGGGGCCCGCCGGCGCAGGCCGGGCACGATATTCCGCCCCGTCCGGGGCCATCCGGACCGGCGGCATTGCGCCGGCCGGCCATGGTGTCATGAGCAAACTGGGAATCGGCATCGACTTGGGAGGGACGGCGATCAAGGCGGCCGCCTTTGATCTCGGGACGGGCGCGCTCCTGCACCGGGCCACCGCCCCGACGCGGGATGGCGAAGAGGAAGACGGGCGGCCGGCGTTTGCGGCCGAGATCCGGAAACTGGTCCGCGGACTGGAGGATGAGGCGGGCACGCCGGCCGGGGTGGTGGGCGTCTCCTCGCCGGGGCTGGCGAACCGGGAGGCCACCGCCGTCGTCGACATGCCCGGACGGCTCGGGGGGTTGGTCGGTCTCGACTGGCCCGGCCTGCTGGAGAAGCCGGCCGCGGTGCTCAACGACGCCCATGCCGCCCTGCTCGGGGAAGTCTGGCAAGGGGCCGCCGAGGGGAAGAAGGACGTCATCCTCCTGACGCTCGGCACCGGGGTGGGCGGTGCGGTGGTGGCGGACGGGAAACTCCTGCGCGGCCATTTCGGGAAGGCCGGGCACCTCGGGCACATCGCGCTCGACTTCACCGGCCCGCCGGACATTTGCGGCGTGCCGGGGAGCCTCGAGGACATGATCGGCAATCACAACGTCGCGGAGCGCTCCGGCGGAAAGTTCGCCTCGACCCGCGAGCTGGTGGAGGCCGTCGCGGCGGGCGACGCGGTGGCAAGGGAGACCTGGGACCGCTCGATCCGCGCCCTGGCGGCCGGGGTGGCGTCGTGCGTGCACGTCCTGGATCCGGAGTTGGTCCTGATCGGCGGGGGGATTTCGCAGGCCTGGGAGCACATCGAACCCGGCCTGAAACGCCACCTCGACGATTTTGAATGGCGCCCGGCGGGCGGACGGGTTGAGATCCGGCGCGCAGCGCTGGGCGAGTGGGCCGGAACCTACGGCGCGGCCTGGTTCGCGGCGAACGCATGACATGAAATCCAGTGAAGACTACCTGCGGCAGTGCGCCGGCGTGATCTCGGCGGTGGCCGCGCAGAAGGAAGCCATCGACCGGGCCGCGGACTGGTTCGCGGAGACGATCCTGGCGGGACGCGTGGTGCACCTGTTCGGCTCGGGCCACAGCCGGATCATGGTCGAGGAGATGTGGCCGCGCTACGGGTCCTTTCCCGGGTGGAATCCCATCGTGGAACTGTCGCTGACGTTTCACAATCTCGTGACGGGGGCGAACGGGCAGCGGCAGGCGATGTTCCTGGAGAACGTCCCGGGGTTTGCGGGACGCATCCTGCGCAACTTCGGGATCACCGCCGATGATGCGGCCCTCATCATTTCATCGAGCGGCACCAGCGTGGTCCCCTGCGAGATGGCGGAGGGACTCCGGGCCCGGGGCGCCAAGGTCGTCGCGATGGTCAGCCGGGCCCACAGCGAGGGATGCGAGGCCAAGCGGGACGATGGCAGGAAGCTCACCGATTTTGCGGATCTCGTCCTGGACACCGGGGCGCCCCCGGGCGACGCCGCGGTGGCCGTGGACGGGCTCGACGAGAAGGTGGCGCCGCTCTCGACGGTCGGCGGCGTGATCCTCATCAACGCCATCAAGGCTGGGGTCGCGGAGCGTCTCGTGCAGGGCGGGGCCCCGCCGAAAGTCCTCGCCGCGGCGGGCATTGTGGGCGCGGAGCGCTCGACAGCGCTCTTCGAGGCGGCCTACGATGAACACGCCCGCCGCATGGCGAAGCTTTCCGAGAACCTGGGATCATGAAGACACAACCGTTGCGCACCTCCGTGGTCGGAAGCTATCCGTTTCCGGCGTGGCTCGAAGCGTCCGCCGGGCGGATGGAGGACTTCGGTTCCGCCGACATCGGGGAGATGCAGGACGATGCCGCCGCCGTCGCGATCGGCGACCAGGTGCGGTCCGGACTGGATGTCATCACCGACGGCGAGCAGACCCGGTTCGACTTCAACCTGAGCTTCTACGGATTCCTTTCGGGCATCTCCCTTGAGGCCGAGGCGCCGCGGAAGTGGGGGCCGTTGGCGCACGACCAGCGCGGGAAGCACGAGGTCACCGGAATCCTCGACGCGCCCGAGGGGCTCGGGACGGTGGAGGAATTCCAGAGGCTTCAGCGGCTCGCCCCGGATGGTCCGCGGCTCAAGATGAGCGTCCCGGGGCCGTTCACGATGAGCGGGCGCCTCCTCCCGAACCGCGACTACCCGGACCGCTATGCCCTCACGGAGGCCCTGTTGCCGTTGATCCGGAAGGAGCTCGAGGACCTCGTGGCGGCGGGCTGCGAGGAGATCTGCGTCGATGAGCCGTCGATGAGTTGCTACGGCTACAAGGAGGACACGAAGCGCTTCGTGGACATCTTCAACCGCACCGTGGAACCGGTGGTGGGCAAGACGCGCCTGTGCACCCACCTGTGCTTCGGGAATTTCAAGGGGCACCCGGTGGGCTACCGGCGCTACGCGCCGCTCTTCCCGGACTTCCTCGACCTCAAGGTCGACGAGCTGCACCTCGAGATGGCGAACCGCGAGTACGCGGAGCTCGAGGTCATCGCGGAGGTCGCGAAGCGCATGGACGTGGCCGTCGGCATCATCGACGTGAAGAGCTACTTCATCGAGACGCCCGAGTTGATCGCGGAGAAGGTGAAAGCCTGCCTGGAACACGCCCCCGCGGAGCGCCTCGTCTTCGCGCCGGACTGCGGGCTCAGCCAGACGGCGCGCTGGGCGGCAAAGAAGAAGCTCGTCAACATGGTGGAAGGAGTGCGGCGGGTGCGGAAGGAACTGGGGATTTCGTGAGCGCGGACCTGATCGCCGCGGCGCGGAAGGACGACGCCCTGCTGGCCGATATCCGCGGGGCGGAGGAGGCGCCGGACTGCTTCCACCTGTGGTGGCTCGGCCAGAGCGGCTTCCTCCTGAAGTGGGACCAGCAGTTCCTGCTCTTCGATCCGTACCTCTCCGATTCGCTGACGCGGAAGTATCACGGGACCGACAAGCCGCACGTGCGGATGTCGGAGTTGGTGATCGACCCGGCGCGGTTGGATTTCCTCGACGTGGTGACCTCGAGTCACAATCACACCGACCACCTCGATGGCGAGTCGCTGCGGGCGATCGCGGGGGCCAGCGGGGGAATCCGGCTGGTCCTCCCGGAAGCCAACCTCGCCTTTGCGCGGGAGCGCCTGGGGGAGGCGCAGGTCGAGTATCACGGCGTCGACTCCGGGCGCCGGATCAGCGCCGGCCCGTGGGAGATCAGCGGGATCGCGGCGGCCCACAACGAGGTCGAGCGGGACGCGGAGGGGCGGTGCAAGTTCCTCGGGTTCGCGGTGAAGTTCGGGGAGTTTTGCGTGTATCACAGCGGCGACACCCTCTGGCACGACGGCCTCGTCGAAGAGCTGCGGCCCTTTTCCGTCGACGTCGCGATGCTGCCGATCAACGGGAACAAGCCCGAGCGCCGCGTCGCGGGGAACCTCAACGGCGTCGAGGCCGCGGAGCTGGGAGCGGCGATCGGGGCGAAGCTGGTGGTGCCGTGCCATTACCACATGTTCACCTTCAACACCGAGGAGCCCGACCGGTTTGTCGCGGCCTGCGAGCGGGCCGGGCAGGAGTTCCGGGTGATGCGGGGCGGGGAGCGGTTGACGGTGGGGACCGCTGGGAGCGCGGACGGCTCGTCCGCCGATTGAAGACTCCCGCGGCCGGAGGCCGGACAAATCCTGATCGTCTCCCGAGCCTCCGGCGCCCACTCGGCAGACCCCTCGGCGACGACGCATCCAGCTTCCGGCCTGCGGCGGAAGAATCGTCTCGATGCGGACGGGCCGTCCGGGCACCCGGGGAATTTCTCCCTGTTCTCTCCGCCGCCCGCGGTTCAACCTCCCTCCCGTGTCCTGGAAAGTCGCCGGCGTCAACTTCGACCATTTCCACATGGGCGATTTGCTGCGGCACGTCGCGGATCATCCTGACGCCGAGATCGCGGGGATCGCGGACGAGCAGCCGGAACGGATGCAGGAAGCGGCGCGCAGTTTCGGCCTCGGGGACGAAAAGGTCTTCACCGACTACCGGCAGTGCCTCGAAACGGCGAAGCCGGACCTGGTCATCCTCTGCCCGGCGGCGGCGCGGCACGCGGAATGGACCGAAAAGGTCGCGGAGTACGAGGTCGCCATCCTGGTCGAGAAGCCCTTTGCGGCCAGCCTCGCGGAAGCCGACGGCATGATCGCCGCGATGGAAGCGAGCGGGAAGCCGCTCGCCATCAACTGGCCGTTGCGCTGGGTGCCGGCGCACGTCAAGGCGCATGAGCTCGTCGCCGCCGGAACCATCGGCGACCTCCAGGAAGTGCACTTCTACGACGGCAACCGCGGGCCGCTCTGGCACGGCGCCGACAAGATCGAGAAGGAGCCGACCGCTGCCGAGAAGGATGCGAGCTGGTTCTACAAGCGGGCCGAGGGTGGCGGAAGCCTGCTCGACTACCTCGGCTACGGGACGACGCTCGGGACCTGGTTCCACGGGGGCAGGAAGCCGCGCGAGGTGATGGCGATGTGGGACCGGCCGGAGGGTCTCGAGGTCGACGAGCACAGCATCACGGTGGCGCGCTACGACTGCGGCCTGTCGAAATTCGAAACGCGATGGGGGACGTTCAGCGACCCGTGGGTTCATCAGCCGCAGCCGCGGTGCGGGTTCATCCTGAAGGGGACGGCCGGCACCATTTCGAGCTGGGACTACGGGCCCACGATCCGCGTGCAGACACCGGAGCGGCCGGAGGGCATCGCGGTCGACGCGCCCGCGCTCGAGCCGCCCTTTGCGGATCCCGTGCAGTACATGCTGCACTGCCTGGGCACCGGCGCGGCCATCGAGGGACCGTTGAGCCCCGCGATCTCGCGGATCGGCCAACAGATCGTCGACACGGCCTGGCGCAGCGCCGAAGAGAAGCGGGCCCTTCCGTTGCTCGGTGAGGAATGATAGGAACGGCGGCGATGGAGGGGATCGATCCGGTATTCGAAGAGCTGCGCGAGGCGGGGGTGGCGGCGGTGGTGACGATCGAGGACGAGGGGCAGGCCGTGCCGCTGGCCCGTGCCCTTCTCGCCGGCGGGGTGCGTGCCATGGAATTGACGCTCCGCACCCCGGTCGCCATCGAGGCGATCCGCAACATCGCGCGGGATGTGCCCGGGATGCTGCTCGGGGCGGGGACCGTCCTGACCCGGAAGCAGGTCGAGCTGGTGCGGGAATCCGGGGCGCAGTTTGCGGTCGCGCCGGGATTCAATCCGACGGTGGTGCGGGCCGCGCAGACCGCCGGCCTGCCCTTCGCGCCGGGCGTGGCCACCCCCAGCGACATCGAGGCGGCCCTCGAAATCGGCTGTCACGTCCTGAAGTTCTTTCCGGCCGGGGACCTCGGCGGGTGCCGCGGGCTCGAGAACATGGCGGCGCCCTACCGCCACCTCGGGCTGCGCTTCATCCCGCTCGGGGGCGTGACCCGCGACAACCTCGGCGAGTACCTCGCCTCGCTCGACGTCCTCGCCG
>JABDMC010000387.1 GCA_013001695.1 Akkermansiaceae bacterium | reverse complement strand
GGACGGCGGTTGGCAGGCGCAGGCGGCCGGTCAGCGCCACGGCGCCCCCCACGATCACCACGAACAGGCCGAGATGGGCAAGGTAGGCGTAGCGGTCGGGCGCGAAGTTGTCGGAGATGGTGACGAGGCCGCTGGCGGGCAGGAGCAGCAGGAGAAACCAGCCCCAGCCGGCGAGGAACCACGGGGCGCGCCGCCGCAGGAGGAGGGCCGGGAACGAGATCGCGAGGAGGACCGCCCAGGATGCCGCCACCGCGGCCGGCGCGATGGTGGCGGGGTGCGGGTAAAAGGCGGACAGGCCGGCGGGCCAGACGGTGCGCAGCAGCCAGGAAGCGTAGCCCAGGCCGGTGAGCGCGAGGCGCTCGGGAAAGGAGGTCATGTCCGCGACCCCGGCGTGGGCCCCGGTCGACTGGATTCGCCACGCCACCGCCATGAACACCGCGGCGAGGAGAAAGAAGGGGGCTTTCTCGAGGGCGAGCGGGAGGATGCGCCGCGGCAGGGTCCGCAAGTCGCCCGGGTCGAGGCGGCGCAGGGGCCAGCAATCCAACAGAAGCAGCGCGAAGGGCAGCGTCATGAGGCCCGGCTTGGACAGGAAGCCGAGGAGGCAGGAAAGCAGGGCGGCGCCGTAGAGCGTCCGTGACCGGGAAGCGGTCCAGCGGACATAGAGGAGAACGGTGAGCAGGTAGAAGAAGGTGCTGAGGACATCCTTGCGTTCCGAAATCCACGCCACCGACTCGACGTGCATGGGGTGGACGACAAAGAGGGCCGCGACCACGAAGGACGGGGCGGGCCGGCCGCCGACCCGAACCGCGAGGAGGAGGACGAGGAGGCCGTTGGCGAGGTGCAGGGCGGCGTTGACGAGGTGGTGACCGCCGGCCCAGTCGCCGAAGAGGGAGACGTCGGCCATGTGGGAGAGCCAGGTCAGCGGATGGTAGAGGTTCATCCGGGTGTCCTGGAACGCGAAGCGCAGCGATTCGCCGCCGAGCCCCTTCTGCACGACCTCGTTCCCGGTCACCACCAGGGGGTCGTCGTAGTCGAGGAAGGCGAAGGCGCCGGTCTGGGCGTAAACCACCGCCGCGAGGACGGCGAGAGCGAGGCCCGCCGCCGCAAGGGCGCGGCGCGGGACGCGATCATTCGCAAGCTCCTCGGATCGGGGGGACATGACACCCGCAGCAAATTATGCGGAATCCTACTACTATTGAATTACGAAATATATGGAAATCAATAATAGTTCCCAAGGCGCTCTTTCGCGGGCGAATGTGAACAAGCGGGGCGGCCGGCTTCAGGCCCCGGGGAGGTCCGCGGGCGCGGCGGCGAGCAATTGCTCGGCGGCCCGGGCGCCCATGCGCATGGCGCCGTGCATGTTGGGGTAGGTGAAGGCCCCCTGGCGGCCGGTGGAACGGAGGTTGCGGAAGGTGCCGAGAAAATCCTCCGCCGCGGCGAGGTGGGGTTCGAAGCCCCGGGAGAACACCGGGTAGCCGTGCCGGGCCCGAAGCAGGTGGTGCTCGACGACCTCGACCGGGGAACAGAGCCCTTCCGCCTCGAGATCGGCGAGGAGGTCCGCAAGTCCCTCGCCGGTCCAATCCGCGTCGCCCTCCTCGCAGGTCGTCTCGACGATGAGGACGGTGTGGTCCGCGGGCGTGACGCGCAGGCCGGCATTCTTCGGTTCGCCGACGCGGTGGAATCTCCGGTCGCGGAAGTAGGTGTAGTGCGCGTCCATGCAGCGGGGCTTCGCCACGAGGAGTCCGTGAACCGCGATCGGCTTGTAGCGCAACCGGGCGGCGGATTCACGCACCGCGCGGGGCGGGGGCGGATCGAGGCCGGCGAGGAGGAGCGGGACCGGGAGGGTCGAGAGGCAGGCCTCGCACGGGAGCGTCGCGCCGCCGGATGTGGTGACCTGCGTGACGCGGCCGCCGCCATGCCGGACGGCGGTGACTTCGGAATCGAGCAGGATCGTTCCGCCCCGCGCCTCGATTTCGCGGGCCAGGGCGCGCGGCAGGGTTTCCGCGCCGGTGGCCGAGTAGTGCAGGGTTTCGAAACGCAGGGCGCCTTCGGTGGTGTCGCGCGGATTGGCGAGACGCAGTTTCTGCAGGAGGTTCTTGAAGACGTCGACCGCGGAGAGGCGCGGCATCTTGCGCCGGATGAATTCCGCCGAGAGGTCGCGCGGATGCAGCCCCCAGTAGCGGTGCGTGAATTCCTCGAAGAAGAATTCATACAACGGGGCGCCGTAGAGTTGCACGAGGGCCTCCTCCGCGTCCCGGGCGTCCTCCCGCCGGGCAAGGCGTGACTCGATCTCCGCGAGGAACAAGCCGGCGAGGCAGCGCGCGAGCGTGAGCGGGGGAATCCCGCGCAGGATGTCGCGGCCGCGCAGCGGGTAGTGGTAACGATTCCCGGCCCACTTGATCTCGGCATGCAGGGCGACCTCGTGACGTTCATCCCCCATCGCCGCGGCGCAGGTGTCGAAGACCTCGCGGTCGAAGGCGTGCAGCATGTGCACCCCGAGGTCGTAGAAATTTTCGCCGTGCTGTTGGCCCGCCGCCAGTCCGCCCGGGCGGGATTCCTTTTCCACCAGCGTGACGGCGGCGCCGCGCTCGAGGGCGGTGAGGGCGGCGTAGAGTCCGCAGACTCCCGCGCCCAGGATGACCAGGCGGGGGGCATCGCCCGTGGTGGCGGGAGGCGGGACCATCACGACAGGGCGTCCTGCTTCCGGCGCAGGGCGAGGAGGCTGGATTCGGGAAGGGCGAGGGCGTCGTGCCGCAGCGGGGCGTCCCGGGGGACATCGCGCGCCAGCCGGGCGGGTTCCTCGAGGACCACGATGGGGACCAGCCCCTGCCCGTCGGCATCCGCGGCGGGATGCACCCGCCCGTAGCACTCGGCCGATCCGATGGCATGCGTGATGGATTCGCCGGCCTTGAGGTCGCGCTTGGCGTGGGCGTAGACGTCGCACACCCGCCCGGCGCCGGCTTGCAGGACGGCGCGGCCGTCGAGGGCCGCGGCCGCAATGGCCCGCGGGGTCTCGAGGTGGCAGAGGTGATACGGCCGGTAGAACAGGTAGTGCGGGCCGCCGCCGAGCTTGTAGTAGTTCAGCAGGAAGCGTTGTTCATCGGGGAAGCCGGCGCGGGGGGTGGCGACCACGTAGACCCCGCCGCCCGGTTCGGCCCCGAGCAGGTAGTCGATGCGGGGGGCGCCGCCGTAGGAATCGAAGTCGAAGAGGGTGAGGGCCTCCTCGACCCGGGCCGCCCGCGGTCCGGTCATGCCGCCCGCCGGGGGAAGAAGCCCGAAGCCGTTCGCGAGGACCGCCATCTCGATGTGGAGCTTGGTCCCGTCGGTGTAGGCACAGCATTGGGTCGCGGACAGACGGCGCTTGGCGGCTTCCCCCGCGATCGAGGCGGGCGTGGCGGCCGGGTCGAGGAAGCCCTTGATGTTGCCCGCCTGCACCAGGTCGAATCCCCACAGGAGAATCTCGTCGATCATGGTGGCGAGGACCCCGTGCTGGTCGCCGGCATCGGAGGTCACGATCAGATTGCGCCGGTCGCCTTCCGCCTTGAGGAGCGGGCCGAGGGCGAGGTCGACCTCGGCGTTCATCAGGACCACGTGCGCCCCGTGGTCGAGGGCCGCGAGGCCATACTCCGCGGCGGGTCCGATGGAGTTGGTCGCCTCGACGAAGACGTCCACCGGCGCGGACTCCAACAGCTCCCGCGGATCGGAGGCGGTGGGGCATTCTCCGGCCAGGCGGGCCGCGGAGGCGGCGGCCCGGGCGTCGTGGTCCGCGATCCAGGCGAGGTGCATCCCCGGGGTGTGGCGCAACTGCAGGGCGACGCCGCGGCCCATGGACCCGGCGCCGACGAGCCCGACCCGGACCGGTTGGCCTTGCGAGGCGAGTTCCTGCAGCCGGCGAATCATGGGGAAGCGAAGGTGTCGAACCAGAGATCGAGGATGAGAAGGGCCGCGACCTGTTTCAAGGGGAGGAACTCGCGCGAGCGGAAGGCCCTGTGAACAAGGTTCTGCACCGCGGCGGGATCGAACAAGGCGCGGCGGCGGAGGCGGTCCTCCGAGAGGTGATCGTGCACGAGGTCGCGGAACGGCGGGCTGGCGGCGAAGGCCTCGAGCGGGAAGTAGAAGGGGTGCTTCGGGCGGTGCGCGATGGCGGCGGGGAGGCGTTTCGCGGCGAGGCGCCTCCAGATCCACTTGCCGCCGCGCCGCAGCTTCCAGTCGGGCGGGAGGCAGGCCGCGAAGTCGGCGAGCGGGTGGTCGAGGAAGGGCGCGCGGAACTCGAGGGAGTGCGCCATGCCGTTGCGTTCCTGGCGGATCAGCGACCAATCCTGCATCCACCCGCGGAACTGGTCGCGCCAGTGGCCGTCGAGGAGTCCGCGGGAGGCGTCGAAGGCGGGCTCGCGGTGCGGGTGGTCGCGGGCGAAGGCGGGGTCGAGGAGGGCTCCGGCTTCCGCGGGGGTGAAGAGGGTGCGCAGCGCCACCCCGCGCCACCAGGGCGTGGCCCGGCCGAATCCGCGGAGGTACTCGACGACCTTGCGGCGGCCGCTCGATCCCAACCCGGCGGGGAACGGGGAGAGGCGGTCGAGTGCTCCGGCCGGAAGCACCTGCAGGGCCGCGGCGGCCGCCGGGCGGCCGAGCGCGCCGAGGCGCCCGGCGGTGCGGAGGAGGCGCTGGAAGGAATAACCGCCGAACAATTCATCGGCCCCTTCGCCGCCGAGGGCCACCTTGCAGCCGACGGAGGAGGCCGCCGCGGCGAGGCGGTCGAAGGCCACGATGAGGGCGTCGCCCACGGGGACTTCCATCTGCGCCACGACCCGGGGGAGGTCGAGGAGGGCGTCCGGTCCGCACTCCACGCGCGTGAAGGGGAACTCCAGCTCGCGCGCCCATTCTTCCGCGGCCGCGCTTTCATCGGCGGGGCCGGGAAGCGCCAGCGAGAAGGTCCGCGGGGCGGCGCCCGTTTCCCGGATCGCCTCGGCCAGGAGGGAGGAATCGACTCCGCCGCTCAGGTAGACCGCCACCGGGACGTCGCTTTGCAGGGCGCGCGGGATGGCGGCGCGCAGGAGGGCGTCCAGTTCCTCCACGGCCTCATCCGGGGTTCCGGAAAAGGGGACGGGCGGGGCATCCTCGTGCCACCGGTGCACGATCCCCGCGGCAGGATCGCCGGCCCGCAGTTCCATCCAGTGACCTGCCGGCAGAATGCGGATTCCGTCGAAGAGCGTTTCCGGTTCGGGGACATAGCGCAGGGTGAGATAGCTCCGCAGGTGATGCGGTGCGAACTGCGGCGGCAACCCGGCCGCCGCGAGGGCGCGGATCTCGGAAGCGAACATCAGGGCCTCCCCGTGGCGCGCGTGGTAGAGCGGCTTCTGCCCGTAGCGGTCCCGGGCCAGGATGAACCTCTCCTGGTGCGCATCGTGGAGCGCGAGGGCGAACATCCCGTTGAGGCGGGGGAACATGCCCGGTCCCCACTCTTCCCAGGCGTGCGGGAGAACTTCGCAGTCGCACCCGGTGTGGAAGGCGTGGCCGGCCGCCTGCAATTCGGCGCGCAGCTCGCGCCAGTTGTAGATTTCCCCGTTGCACACGACCTGGATGCGCCCGTCCTCCGACCGGAATGGCTGGCGTCCCCCGTCCGGGTCGAGGATCGCGAGGCGCGTCATCCCCGCCGCGAAGGGGGCCGCGGTGAAGGAGCCCTCGCCGTCGGGGCCGCGGTGGCGGAGGGCCGCACCCATGCGCGCCACGCACCCCTCCGGCGCTTCCCCTGCGTAGCCGAAGATGCCGCACATCGTCGCGGCGAGAGCGTGGCGGGATCCCCGGGCCGGGGCGAGGCCCGGTTTGCGATTGCCTCGAAAAGGGCGGCCCGGACCGGCCGGAATGTGAACTTCTTCCCGCCGCCCCGCGATCCTCAAGGCGCCGGCTTCCGGTAGACGTGGGGCGCCAGCGTTTCGCCGGGCGGAAGCTTCAGCGTCGGGGCCCGGTCGCACCGGAGCGTCAGGACCTCGTCGAGATTCGGGAGGCTCCAGTCGTTGATGTCGGTCCAGTACCTCATGCCCGGACCGCCGTCGAGGAGCATGTAGGACTTGTAGGCCGCGACGTAGGTTCCGGAGCTGTCGACGGCCTCGTCCCCGCGCCAGAAGATGAGGTTCGCGGCCTGCGACGGATCGATCCCGCCGCGGAGGCCGTCCGCGATGCTGAGGCCGCGCCCGTTCGGGCCGGCCGCCGCCTGGTCGAGCGGGTAGGGGGCGCCCAAGGTGTTGAAGCCGCTGTTGAGCGCCACGGCCACGTCGTGGGAGGCCACCATCCCGATGGAGGTCATGCTCAGCCCGGCCTGCTTCGGGTCGATGTAGGCGCCGTTGCAGAACTCGACGCGCATGTTCCCCTGGTCCTGCTGCAGGCCGAGGTCCCAGGGAAGGATCCACTTCCGCTCGACGCCGTTGTCGATGAGGATGAGGGCGTCGAAGCGCGGGGTGTCGTAGCGGTTGTTGTAGAACAGGAGGCGGGCCGCGAGATTCGGATCGGGGCTGGCCTGGCCCGCGAAGGCGGTGTTCTTGTCGAAGAGCTGGTCGATGGTCCGGTGCGGGAGGACCATGAAGGAGGCGCCGGCAAGCTCGGCGTTGGTGGGCAGACCGTGGCTGGTGTTGAGGCTGCTGACGCCGTCGCTTGCCGAGAAGATGTCGGGGTCGTTGCGGAGGACGAGGTTCGAGGCCCCGCGGTTGAAGATGTCGAAGCGCTGGCCCGCGAGCGGCCCGCTCGTGATCTGCATGTAATGGCTGTCACCCGCCGGGATGACGGTGCGCAGGTCGACCGCGCCCACCGAGGAGGTGGCGCGCACCGAGGCGCCCGAGATGGAGCTCACCGTTCCCGAGAAGACCGGCGGGTTCGTGAAGGGGCTGCTGAAGGTGGCGTTCTCGGCGCCGTTGAAGGCGCCGCCCTGCCAGCCGATGGTCTCCGTGGCGGCCGTCACCACGGTGCCGTCGGACGGGAGGGTGTCGGGCGTCCCGTCCCGGTCGACGTCGAGGTCGACCCGCAGGCGCACGAGGCCGAATTCCGGAAGCAGCCCCGCGATGCCCCCGAGGTTCTCATAGGTGACCGTCTCGCGGGCGCCATCGACGGTGACGCTGAACTCCGGGCCGGCCGGGTCGTTGGCGGCGATGGTGGCGATCGTGAACCAGCCGACGCCGTCGGCCCCGTCGCCGGTGAGGCTGTCGCGCGCCTCGAGGGTGTAGATCACGTCGCTGATGCCGACGGCGCGCGTGAAGTGCGCGTCGATGCGGCCCGTCGCGGGGTCGCCGATCTCCAGCGAGAACGGTTCATGGGTCACGGCGCCGGTCGTCGGGTCGGCGCAGAGGGCGTGCTCGAGGAGGTTCACATCCATGTCGGCGTCGGCGTTGCCGCCGGCCCCGTTGCCGTCCGGCACCGGCTGGGCGTCCGGGCCGGTGAGCCCGTGGGTCGTCAGGAACTGCCCGAAACTCTGCGGCACCTCGGAGCGGATCGGGATGTTGTTGGCGAGCACCAGCGGGTCGCCCGCCGCGAGGTCGAGAACAAGGTAGTAGGGATTCGCCCCGGCGGAAGCGTCCGCCAGGAACCCGGGGTTGAGGGGGTCTTCGCCCGAGCCCAGCATCACCGGACCCGGCAGGCCGGTCGGATCGAAGCTGCCGCCCGCCACGGGACGGGCGGGGTCGAGGACGTAGCCCGCCGGCGGGGTGACCACCACGGTGTACTGATCGTCCGCCGAGAAGGTGTAGACGTACTGCCCGTTGGTCCCGTCCTGGTGGAGGACCGCATCGGGGATCAGGAAGTTCGTCATGGTGATGCTCCCGCCGGTCACGATGCGTCCGGTGAGGGAGTCGTAGAAGTAGCCGCCCGGTTCGATGGCATCGAGGAAGTCGTGGCCGGTGCTGTCGCCGTTGCCGAGGGTGAGGGGAACGAGGTTCGGGTCGCCGTTCGCGGCACCGGCGTCCCCGGTGCTCGTCACGACGCCGGGGGGATCGGTCTCCCGCACGAGGAACTCGCCTTCCGGGATGCCGGTGAACTGGTAGGTGCCGCTGCGGTTGGTCACCGCCGGCCCGACGCTCTCCACCGCCTGCGCCAGGCCGTCGCGGTTGGCGTCCCGGAAGAGGACCACCGTCACGTTCTCGACCGGCCGGTCGCCGCCGTCGGCAAGATCGCCGTCGGCGTCGGCGTCGTCCCGCACCTGCCCGGTGATGGCATGGAAGCGCGCCGGATCGACGGTGTCGGTGAAATCATGGCCGCTGGTTCCCGCCGAGGTGGCGAGGTTCAGGTCGATGCGGTTGTCGCCGTTGGCCGGCCCGTCCGCATCGCTCCCCCCGGTCGTGCCGGCCGGATCGGTTTCGACGAGGTAGAGATCGTTGAAGAGGACGTTCGGAAAGACGTAGTCGCCGTTGAGATCGCTGGCCGCCCGGTCGATGACGAGCCCGTCGCCGCGATGGAGGGTGACCACCACGCCGGGGAGGGGACTGCTGCCGTCCGTGACCCGCCCCCGGACCGCGCCCCGGTTCACGAAGTCATCGAGGAAATCGACGTTCGGGACGTCGGTCCCGCCCGCGAGCGTGACCGCCACGTTGTTCTTCCCGTTGGCGGGGCCGTCGCTGTCGGTATCGCTGATCGAGAACGGGGCATTGATTTCGACGACGGCGTAGCTGCCTTCCGGAAGATTGGGGAAGGCGTAGTAGCCGTCGGTGCGGGTGAGGGTGACGGCCACCAGCGGCTCGCCGGGAGCGCCGACGCCGTTCCCGTCCGCGTCGAGAACAAGGCGCAGCTCGACTCCCCCGAGCGGCAGGTCGTTCGAGTCGATGGCATTGTTGTTGGCGGGGGCATCGTCCAGGACCCGGCCCGAGATGGTGGCCAGCGTGACCCCGAGGTCGATGAAGTCGATCCCGGCGGCATCTCCCGCGGTCGTGTCCACCGCGGTCCGGTCGGGGTCCCCGCCGTCGGTATCGCTGCCGCCCGTCGTTCCCGCCGGGTTGGTCTCGATCACGACGAAGTGGCCCCCGGCGAGGTTGGCGAACCCGTAGGCGCCGTCCGCCCCGGAGTAGACGGCGTCGATGAATTGCCCGCTGGCGCTCACGAGCGTGATCCGCACGCCGGTGATGCCGGCCTGGCCGTCGGTGACGGCGCCGCGCACCGAGCGGGTCGTGATCCCGTCGTCGAGGAAGTCATTCGACGTGCTGTCGGCGCCGGCCAGGGCGATCCCGATCATGTTGTCGAGCGGGTCGCCGGAGGTGTCGAAGTCGCTGACCGCCCCGGCCGGATCGGTCTCGGTGAGGACGTAGGGGCCGGGGACGACATTGGCGAAGCGGTAGGAGCCGTCCGCGGCGGTCAAGACCGTTCCGAGGAGCGGCTCGCCCGGATCCACGAGGCCGTTGCCGTTGCCGTCGCGGTGGAGGGCGATTTCCACCGCGCCGACCGGGCCGTCCCCGGGGCCGATGACGCCGTCGTCGGTGAGGTCATCGTCGTCGAAGACCTGCCCGCTGATCCCGGACATCACCGCCCCGCTATCCAGAAAGTCGATTCCCGGGAGATCGGATCCGGAGAGGGTGACCGCCACGCGGTTGTCGGTTCCCTGCGGGCCGAAGGGATCATTGTCGGCGTCGTTGGTGCTGGAGGCGCCCGGCGGGTCGGTCTCCATGACGACGTAGGATCCCGGGGCGAGGTGCGCGAAGGCAAACGCGCCGGTGGAACCGGTGTGGGTGCGGGCGATGACGGCCCCGTCGGACGGGTCGCCGTCGCCGTCGGGGTCGGTCGCGAGGAGGACCAGGGCGCCCGCGATCCCGGCATCCTCGTCGCCGAGGTTGCCGTCGCCGTCGGCGTCGTCGCGGACCCGGCCGGTGACTCCCGCTTCCGTGACATTGGTGTCGAGGAAGTCCTGCCCGGTCTGCACGGCGCCCTGCTTGACGTGGACGTCGATCGAGTTGTCGGTCCCCTGTGCAGCGAGCGGATAGTCGTTCGCGTCGTTGGTGCTGACGGCCCCCGGTGGATCGACCTCGACCACGATGTAGCGGTCGTTGGCGAGACCGAAGAAGGCATACCCGCCGCCGGCCTTGGTGATGTCGTGGGTGATGAAGGTGTCCAGACCCGTGAGGTCCCGGCTGTTGTCGACGTCGAGCCACAGTTCGACGCGCACCCCGGCGACGCCGTGGTCCGCATCGGCGAGGTCCCCGTCGCCGTCCTCGTCGTGACGCACCTGACCGGAGATGCCGCCGCTGTCATCGAGAAAGTCGTTCCCGTAGGAACCCGCCCCGGCGAGGGTGACGGCCACGGTGTTCGGTCCGTTGGCGAGGCCGTCGGCGTCGGTCAGGCTGGTGGCCGCGGGGGGATCGGTCTCGACGACGAGGTAGGCCCCGTTCGTCAGACCCGCGAAGGCGTAGGTTCCCTGGCCGCCGGTCACCGTGGTGGCGACGAGCGGCTCCCCGGCGTCGAGGGCACCGTTGCCGTTGAGATCGCGGAAGAGCTCCACCGTGACGCCGCCATATGGCGCGTCCCCCGGGGTGATGGTGCCGCTGCCGTCGGCGTCCCTCAGGACCCGTCCTGCGATCTCCGAGAACGAGACGTTGGTGTCCCAGAAATCGACGCCGCTCCAGATTTCATCTCCGCCGAGGGGCAGGGCCACGACGCTGTCAAACGGGAGGCCCCCGGCGTCGTTGGTGCTGGCGGCGCCCGCGGGATCGACCTCCTCGATGACGACGTTGAAGTTCGGGATGTTGACGAAGGAATACGCGCCGTCGGCATCGGTCACGGTGGTCAGGGCCGGGGGGAGTCCTTCGTCCGGGAAGCCGTTCGCGTTGAGGTCGAGGTAGAGATTCACGATCACCCCGGGCATGGGCGGGTCGTCGCCGAAGCCGCCCCCGAGGCCGAACTCGTCATAATAGACGTTGCCCTCGATCTCGTTGGTTCCGCTGTTGCTGTCGAGGAAGTCGTGGCCGCCGCTGAACCCGCCGTATGCGACGACCAAGGGGGTCTCGAAGCCGATGCGGTTGTCATTGAGGCCGTCCGTGTCGCTGATCGAGACATAGCCGGACGGGTCGACCTCGCGCACCTGGTAGGTGCCGGCGTGCACGAGGAAGGAGTAGGAGCCGTCCCCCGGGTCGCTCGTCAGCGTGTAGGGCTGGGTGCCGGGGAGGAAGGGATTGTCGACCGGCGCCCCGAGGTCGTCGCAGAGCGCGAGGGTCGCTCCCCCGAGCGGTCCGTCGGGAGATCCGTCGTCGTTGGTGTCTTCGCGGACCGTCCCCGCGACGACCCCCGGGAGGTGCAGAAGGGTGGTGACGGTGTTGCTGTTGGTCATCGGAAAGGCGGGCGTGGCGGCCTCGATCGTGGCGACATTGGTCACTTCCGCGACCCCGGGCGGGTCATCCACCGTGACCTGGAAGGTCAGGGGCGGAGCGGCGATCACCGAGTTCGAATCCGCGACGCCCCAGGTGGTGTTGCCGTTGCCGGCGCCGGCGGAAAAGACGAAGGCATCGATGCCGCTTCCGCCATCGGTTTCCAGCAGGTAGCTCGAGGAGAAGGTCACGGGCGCGAGCGCCGGGACGTCCTGCGTCGCGGGTGTCGATTGCCGGGTGGCCACCATCCCGGACTGCACGATCGTGGCCGGCAGGGCGTCGGGCGTCACGCCATCCACCGCCGCGGAGGACAGAAGCGTCAGGTCCACGTTGAACGCCTGGCCGTCGCGCAAGAGGGTCGGGCCGGCGGTCAGGGTGGCCAGGAGGGCGGGGGAGGCGTCCGTGATGTCCGCGGAGGCGTGGAAGATGTCGCGCTTCGACGCGTTCTTGCTCTCGTACACGAGGTGGAGCCGGCCGTTGCGCGCTGTGAGCTTCGGCAGGGCGGCGTGGTCGGCATGAAGACCGGCGCTCACCGATACCGCCGGGGCGAAGTAGCCGAGGCGGGTGTTGGTGTAGTAGACGTTCGCCTTGGCGTCGCCATCGTGGCGGTCGATCCATGCGACGTGGACCCGGTCCTGCCCGTCGATCGTGATGGCCGGGTCGATCGAATTGATCGCGCTGGCGGCGTCGTCGTTGAGTCGAATCCGGGTCCCGTTCCAATCGAGGCTGTTTGCATAGTAGACGTTCCTGGAGCCGTCACCGGCCTGGTCGTCGGTCCAGACGGCGTGGGCGACTCCGGCGGAATCCACGGCGACATCGCCCTGGGTGGCATCCTTGTTCCCGGAATCATCGCTGATTCCCGTGCGGGCGCCGAAGGTCGTCCCGTCGCCGCTGAGATGGATGAGCCCCAGTTCCCCGCCGGTGGTGTCGGAGAAGACCACGTGGACGGTGCCATCCGGCGCCACCGCGAGGGTGGGCATCTCGGCGGGAGCTTCGTCGGAATCGTCGCTGAGCCGGAGGGGCGCCTCGAAGGATCCGCCGCCATCGGGGGATCGACGGTAGTAGAGGTTGTTCTCCTCATCGCTCGATCGACGATCGATGAAGAGGGTGTGAACGATTCCGCCCGGACCGACCGCGATCCGGGTCTCGCTGACGTTGATCTCGGCGTCCGAACTCAGCCGGACGGGAACACCCGGAACCCCGCCCGCGATCCGGTTGTAGTAGGCGTTGAGCTGGTTGTCACCGGATCCCTTGTCGCTGTAGATCACGTGGAGCGTCCCGGAGGGGTCGATCGCCACGGATGGCTGCATGGCATCGTTGCCGTCGGTGTCGTCGCTGACCAGGGCGGGTGCAATCCACGCCCCGCCCGGGCCGCTGTTGTTGGTATAGTAGATGTTGTCCTTGTTGGCGCTTGCGGAAGCACCCCGGAAAACGACGTGCGCCACGTTGCTGCCGTCCATGACCGCAACCCCGGGATGACCGCTGTCGTTATCCCCGAAGCTGTTCGTGACGTTGGCGTGGGGATTGTTGCCGGCATCGAGGTCCGAAAACTCCGCGAGGCGCAACCAGTCGACCGCCGGGGCGTTGGATCCGAGGACCCATTCGACGGCGCTCCCCCTCTTGGTTCCTCCGGCATTGGCGGAGTCGGCCAGGTAGCTCGTTCCGTCCGGAAAGTCGTCGGTCACGACCACGTCTTCCAGGAGGGCGCTCCCGGTCCACGAGGGCTCGAGGGTGTAGGTGATGATCTCGTTGGGGAGGGCATCGGTGCGGTCGACCGATTTCGTGACGGTCACCTCGGCCGCCGCAGCGGAGAACAGGGCCGCGGATATCAGCCCCAGCACGGACAGAAATCTCCCGCCGCCCGGGCGTATGCCGGGCGCGATCCGGGGCACTCTGTTCCGCGGAGGCTTCAAGGTGTAAGGGGGAAGTCTCCCCATTGACGGGCGAACCGTGGTGATTATCCATAATTTGTTAATATTTAGTAGGCTTAATAAACAATATTTACGTGATTTTTTATAATTCAGGGAGGGGCCGGATCGGGACCGGAGGGGCGATTCCATCGCGGGGGGATCCGCCGATGGTTGATCAGGAGTGATATACGCAGATCGCGAGGAGCGGCCGAACGGAATTCCCGGTCCGCCGACGCCCGGCGTGGCAGCAGGTCCCGCCGGATCATGGCGCCGCGGCCTGCGCGGCATGGCAGCAGATATCGGGCCTTCAGGCCCGGGATGTGATCCGCGGGAAGGGGTTTGCGGGCTGAAGGTCCGCGAGAATCGGCCGCACGGTGATGCCACCGCTTCTCGCGACCCTTCAGGCCGCTCCCTTTGCTCTCACGCCAAGAACCCGGGCCTGAAGGCCCGGGCTACGGTGTCCGGGCCTTTCAGGCCCCTCACATCATCAGGCCCCCTCCCATCGTCAGGCCCGGCGGCGTCGTGGCGGGGTGCGTCTCAGGGGACGCGGAACTTGGTGCCGCTGACGGGGTCCTTGACGAGGGTTCCGGAGGGAATGCCGCGGACGTCGATCGGTTGGTCGTGGCCCGCGGAGGGGACGGTGACCATTCCTTCGCGCCCGGGAATCGGGATGCCCACGGGGTAGTCGGTCTTCGGGGCGGGCTTCGGCGGGTCCGGCGGGTCCGGGGCCTCGGCCTGTTCGCGGCGGCGCTGTTCCTCGCGGGCGGCCCGCTGTTGCTCCTCGGCGCGGCGGCGTTCGGCCTCGGCGAGGGCTTCCCGGCGGGCGCGGGCCTCGGC
>JABDMC010000370.1 GCA_013001695.1 Akkermansiaceae bacterium | reverse complement strand
GGCCACCGGCGACAACACCGACGCCTTCCACGTCTACCGGATCGCCTACAACCGCACCGACGATTTCTACTGGGTGTGGCGCGACGGCGTGCTCCTCTACGGCACCGACAACCAGGTCGGCATCTTCGGGACCAACTCCCCGTTCAACGACAGCGCCGCCTTCTTCATCGGCGACTTCAGCGGCAACATCAGCGGCGAGTGGGAGGTCGACTACATTCGCCTGAACCCGGCGGACGTCGCGCCGGGACCGTAGGACCCGAGGGTTTCAATCGACGGCGGAGGCTTGCCGGGTGGTGGGTTTCCCGGCGAGCCCTCCGAGGGGGCCGGGAAGCGGGCCCCCCTCAGCGGCGGATGCCAGGCGCCTGAACCTCACCCCGTCCCACGCCAGCGGCCCGGGCCCTCCGGTTCCTCGCCGGTCCCCGTCCGCCGCCGTTGGTCGCGTTTGCCGGAGAAAAAACGCGATGTCCCGGCAACAGGCCGGCGCCGTCCGCGGTCCGGCGGCGCCTGCGGAAAAGTAAACCATTCCGGGTTTCTTACGGGCTCCTTATTCACGGTGCAGCGAATCCTCCGCGGTCCGCGGGCGGTGCGTTTCGCGGTCGCCGGGGCTCACCGGAACGGCCGGCGCGAAGCCGGTGTGCGGTCATTATCCGCCCGTTTACCCGCCCCATCCGCCGCCGGCCGGCGAGCGTGCAACCGCGGCGCGGCTTTCGGAGCGCGCGGCCGTATCCGGCGACCGTCGCCGTGCCGGACAAGGCGGCGCCACCTGCCTTGACGGAACGATCGCCCCGAAGCTAACGACCGGCATCACATCGCGTGCCCTTATGAACGGATTATCCTTATCGAGTATCGGAGTCGCCATGATCTTGACCGTCGCGCCGGCCGGGGCGGCGGTGACGCTGGTGGCGGAGAACGTGGGGACCGACCTTGTCGTTTCGGGCGGGGGAACCCTCAACCTCACCGCGCTGACCCAGGACCCGGGCTTCTTCCTGACCCAGGCCGCCCTCAACGGCGACCTCTCCCTGGTCACCATCGGTTCCCCGGGCTTCGAATTCAGCGATCTCTACACCGGTGTGACCGTCCCGCCGCCTTTTGGACCGGCGGTCACCTTCACGCCCGATTTCGGATCGGGCGACAAGTTCGGTTCCACCCCGGGGTCCGGTCCCAGCCCGGCGTTGGTCGTCCCCGATGGATACGTATCGGGTGATCCCCTCGCGGCCACCATGACCTTCGTCGGCGAATCGGTCGAATCCCTCAACCTCATCCCGGGAACATACACCTGGACCTGGGGGGCCGGCCCCGATGCCGACTTGATGACCTTGGTGATCGTGCCGGAACCGTCGGGCGCGGTGCTGCTCGGGCTGGCGTCCCTCGCCGTTCTCGGGCGCCGCCGCCCCCGCGCGGAAGGGAGGCCCTGAGGTGGAGTTCCCGCGGACCGCTCGGGGGAGCCCTCTTTGTTCTACTCGGCGATGTAGAGCGCCCCGTTGAACTTGACAGTCCGGTCGACCTTGAAGGACACCGCCGAGAGGACCTCGGGAGCGCCGCCGGAGAAGGGCGTTTCGGTCACGACCTCGATCGTGTATTCGCCATCCCCCTGCGCATCGGCGTAGGCGGCGATCGATCCGATCTCGATGACGGCCCCTTGCGGAACGTTCGGGTCGGACGGCGCGCCGCCAAAGGTCCGGACGGTGGACCCGAGGATGGTGCTGTCCGGATTCAGGGTCTGGGGGCCCGGGTAGATGCGGACGTAGTTGTTGCTCCGCGGGTAGGCGGCCTCCAGCGTGGCGGTGGCCGTGTCGGGGAGATCAAAGTAGGTCTCTCCTTCCAGGATCCCGTCGATGCGCGCGAAGGCCATCGGGAAAATGATCACCTCTGCCGAGGCAATCTGGACGCTGAGACCCGAATCCGGGTGGGCGTAGACGGAGTGCTTTTCGGCCCCGACCGCCCATGCGGAGGTTCCGCCGGGGATCTCGTGGGTCACCGCGAAATCTTCGGTGGTGCCATTGCCTGCGAACGACCACGCGTCCTCGTAGTAGGCGCCCGCGCCCGTCGGAACGAAGGTATTCTCATCGAACTCGTTGAACCCGCGGCCGAGGAGGATCTCCTGGGTGTAATTCGGGGTACTGGGATCTTCATTCAGTCCGCTCACCGTCACGCGCACGCCATAGGGCTGGTCGGAGCGCGTGGTGGTGGGGACGTAGGGGTCCTGTGAGAAGGTCTCGATGGAGACTTCAGGAATGGTTGCGCCCACGGCCTTTTCATCCAGCAGGCGGAGTTCGATCGTGCTGGGATCGATCTGCCAGGTCGTGTAGAGTTGGAAGATTGCGAGATCCGCGTCGATCGATCGCGACAATACCTGGCCGATATCGCCGTCCAACGGGAAGTCGGTCGTGATGGTGGCTCCATCGACGACCTGGATCTGGCGGATGAAGCTGAAATCGTCGGCCAGAGCGCCGGTGCTCAGGAACGGAAGGATGAGAAGGAAGCGTGCGGCCTTCATGGCGGGAGCGTTGGTTGGGGTGGGTTGCTGAGGTTGTGCTGGTGGTTTGAACGGAGAAGGAAATCAGGATTTCGTGGTGGAATCACCGGCCGCCGCCTGGGGCGTGGGCAGGTTGACGCTGGTGGGGTTGCCGTGCATGACGGCCACGACGATGCGGCCGGTGCGACAGGCGGCCTCGAGCCGCTCTTTCTCGATCGGCGCGACGCCGAGGGCCTGGTCGCGGGTGATCTCGAGCGGCATGAGCCGACCCCGGTTGGTGGAAAGAAACTGGTTCCAGATTTTCAGCCCCGACCGGGGAGCCCGGTCGATGTTGGCGCGGAAGCGATTGGGGACGTGAAGGATCGCCCCTTTCGGAACCAGGGTGGAGGCCTCGCCGAAGACGATGAAGTCCGAATTCGCCGTGATGTTGTACTTGGGCGGCTGGACGAGCTTCCTGGTTTGAGCGGTCATGTTGCTCTTCTGAACACCCCTCGCCGGGACTTTTTCCGCCGCCTGCGGATGCACCGGGGGCATTTTTACGGCCGATGCGGACGCGGGGACTTCGGAGTGCGCAATGCTCCAAGTGGCGAAAAACATGGGTAAAATAAGTAGTTTCTGACGCATTGTTTGAGGGGTCGGAGGTCGAGATGGGTGTAAATTTATAAACAAATGACGTTTTAATCGACAAAATAATCAAAAAATGTAAATTTTCCTTACTCCGTTCGTCAGAGCCACACAGGGAGGCTCTGTGAGAACAAACCACCCAAACTGGAAATCCAACGCCACCGACATGAAAACACTCCGCCAATCCCCCACCACCGGCCGGACCGCCGCACTCCTTGCGGCCGTCTCATTCGCCACGGTGCTTCCATGCGCCGCCAACGAAATTGTGGGTTCGATCGAATCGAACTTCAACGGCACCGACATCTCGGGTGATGCCCACATCTGGTTCGTGGGGCACCTGAAGGAACTGAAATACAATGGAACTCCCGATCCCGAGGTCACCCTCTACGTCCGGAATTCGCGCGTCACGCTCGACGACAACGGGACGACCCGCAGCGTCCAGCTTCCCGACCTGGAGATGACCTTCTCCGACACGGCCACGTCCGACAGCGGGAGCTTCGCCAACGGGAAATGGGTCGTGACGGTTCCGAAGTCCCAGACCAAGGATGCCTTCCTGGGGGGCTGGATGGCGCCCGTCCCGGATGGCGGGATTGAAGGCGGCGCGAGCCCGGTCACCTGGACGGCGGACTTCTCCGTCGCCGGGGCGGAGGTTTCCGAGCTCAAGTGGCAATGGTCCGCTGCGGTCTACGAGCAGGCGCCGGCGGATCCGAATGACCTCGGAATTCTCTGGGTCAAGGGAGAGCGCTCGGCGGGAACGCCGATGAACAACCGCGACTACGTCACGGGCGGTGCCCGCGGCGGGGGAGGATCGAACTGGACCGGTTCGTGGTCCTCGACGAAAAGCGTCGAGAACATGCCCAACATCTTCAACCTCGAGCCGAGCAACAGTCAGAGCCCCCCGAGCGGACCTCCGACCGGCGAGTTGATCATCGCCGAGAACGTGGTCCTCCAGAACATGGTGATCCCGGTCGGCTACGAGATCACCCGTCCGGTGGCGAACTGGACCTTCGGCTTCCAGGAATAGGATTTTCCGACGCAAACCACCAACGCCGGGTTCCGTCTCTCCGCGGGCCCGGCGTTTTTCTTGCGAGGGGGTGCGGCGAGCGCCCCCGGTGGGGCGCGAAGTGGTGGGGCGAAATCCGGGCCCGTGGGAGGAACGGACCGGGGCGGTGCGCACGACGCGGACCCGCCGGACCAGGAGGAGCGAAGCGGCGCGGGATGGGCCGTCGCCCGGACGATTCCCTTCGGCTTCGCCCCCCGGAACCTGCCGCGGCGTCCCGGCTAGTCCTTCCGGGCCCGCAGGAAATAGCGGGACAACTCCGGGCCGATGGTGATCTCCGCCGACATGGAGGTTCCCGATGCCGGGATTCCCTCGTATCCGGGAACCGGCGACCAGTGTTCGAGGTCGGTGGATTCCTCGAGCGTGTAGTGGCGGCGGGGGACGGTCGTCCAGTGGAAGGCCGGGGTGCCGTCGACCTCCGCGATCCAGCCGCGGAAGTTCGAGCTGGCGTCATTGGCGCGGGTGGAGGCGTCGTGCTCGTCGAGGTTCGAGAACCCGTCGCGGTCGAGGTCGGTGTGGGCGTCCGCGGGGTCGTTCTTGTCGAGGCCGTTGGTGTCCTCGTAGAAGTCGAGCATCCCGTCCCCGTCGGTGTCGTCCCGGCCCACGATCCACTCGAGCGGGACGCGCACGAAGGTGATGGTCTCGTAGGCGCCGGAGTTCCCGGTTTCGTAGAAGAGGCCGATGTCGCCGTTGTCGAGGACCGTCAGGCACGAGTAGGCCGCGGGGCGGTCGTCGATCTTGCGCGAGTAGGCCCACGTCTGGCCCTCGTCGGTGCTGACGCGGATCGTCATTTTCGAGCGGCCGCCGGGGTTGTCGGGGTTGGCGAAGAGCAGGACGTTGTAGGGGTGGCCGTCGAGGACCGAGGAGTGCCGGTCGACGCTCGCCATGACGGTGGGGTCGTTCTGGTCGTACCAGAGCGGCGACCACGTCCCGTCGGCGATGGTCTCGGTGGCGGGGTCCCACGAGTAGATCGACCAGGCGCGCTTCTTCTGCGCGTCGTGGTTGCGCATCGAGATGAGGAGGCTGCCGTCGTTGAGTTCCACCATCTGGGCCTCGGTGGTCTGCGGGACGCCCCCCGGCACCGGCGGGTCGGCGACCCCCCACGTGGCGCCGTGGTCCGTGGACCAGATGAAGTTCGAGTGCGGGATGCCCCCGGAATCCTTGAACTGCGACGGAAAGATGAGCGTCCCGTCGCGCATCGTGAATCCCTTGCCCGGACCCTGGAAGAAGAGGCGCCACGCGGGGTCCTTGGTGTCGGGGGTGATCGAGACCGGCTCCGACCAGGTGAGCCCGTCGTCGTCGGAGTAGTTCAGGACGAACTGGCCGGTGTCGGCGGGGTCGAGGCCGGGGCCGGATCCGGTCCACCCGTTGTTGCCGAAGGACCACAGGGCCGCGACCCAGATGCGGCCGGTGGCGCGGTCCACGAGGACGGCGGGGTCGCCGACGCCATTGCCGGAGGATCCCGGTTCGGAGGCGTCGTAATCCATGATGACCTGCATCGGGTCCCAGGTGATGCCGCCGTCGGTGGAGCGCATCACGCCGACGTCGACGTTGCCGGGAAGGTCGCCGGACCCGCTGTTGCGGTTGTCGAAGACCGCGATGAGGGTCCCGGCGTTGGTGGTGGCGAGGCCGGGGATGCGGTAGGTGTGCACCCCGTCGTCGCCCCTCTTGCGGATGACGTTCCGGAAGATGGCGTCCCCCACGGTGAGTTCCCCGGGGGGCGCCGTGACCGCCGGGGTGACGGTGCCGGCCTGCGGGCCGTCGATGGTGAAGTCGAGGATCTCGGCGTCGACGAGGTTTCCGAACGGGGCGCCGGCATCGAGGACCACCGCCACCCAGATGCGGTTCGCGCCGGAGGCGAGCGGCTGGCTGCCGGAGAAGGTCAGGCTGCCGGTGAGCGGCGGGGTGAAGGTCGCGATAGGCGCGGTGCCGGGCGTGAAGACCGGATCGTTGGCGGAGGCGTAGAGGCGCGCCTCCGCAATGTCGGCGAGGTCGGTAGTCCCGTTGAGGTTGAAGGTCAGCCCGGTGAGGTGGACCGGGTCGAGGTCGCCGATGGTGTCGAGGCGGAGGTGGGCGACGTCGTGGATGCCGATGACCGGCACGGTGCGGGCGGTCTGCCCGACGGCCTCGCCTTCGTAGGACATGGCGAACTCCGTCAGGCCGTCCCACTCCGCGGCGAGGTGGGCCTCGACCTCGGCGCGCTCGGTGGCGTCGAGGACCCGGTCATAGACGATGGCTTCCGCGACATCGACGTGCAGGTGATTGGCGCCCTGGACGTTGGCGCCCATGATGAACCCGCGGTGCGGATCGTCGATGCCGATGGTGTGGCTGCCGACCTGCGTCCCCTCGACGAAATGGGTGATGTCGAACTGCGTGCCGTTGAGGTCGTAGGTGAAGACGTGCGTCTGCCAGGCGTTCGGGACGGCGGAGTCGGTGGCCGGGTCGGGATTGCCGGTGTTGGAGATCGGTGGCGGCTGGATCCCGGCCTGCCACTCGCCCGCCGCGACGCAGGCCCGGGTCATGCCCGTGTTGGTGGATCCGTCGAAGAGGAATCCGTCGGTGGTATCGTTGAGCCGCAGGTGGAAGACGTAGCTCCGGTCGTCGTTCAGCTCGCCCCACGAGCCCGAGGTCTGCCAGAGGGCGGAGGACCCGTCGAAGCGGATCACCTCGGTGAAGCTGCCGTCGCCGAGCTGCAGCGCCTTGGCGCGGGGATTTCCGAAGATGCGGTTCAGGTCGCGGGTCGCGGGCGATCCGGTGGTGGCCTGGTTGTCCCACGAGAGGACCGCGCCGGAGGCGTTGGTGCCGACCCCGGTGTTGCCGCGGTACCACGCGTAGAGGAGCGAGGGATCGAGCGGCGGGGCCGGCGGGGGCGGCGGGGGGACGAGATTTCCCCACTTGCCATCGAGATAGGCTTGGAGATCGGCGCGGGTGGCGGCGTCGACGAGGGTCGGGTAAACGAGGCACTCCGCAATGTCGACGTCGAGATGCCGGCCCGCCCCGACGTCGCCCCCGACGATGAAGCCGCTGTGCGGGTTCGTCTCGGTGAGGTCGTGGGATCCCACCAGGACGCCGTCGACGTGGTGGGTGACCCGGGTGAGCACCGCGAGATCCTGGAACGAGAAGATGTGCAGTTGCCAGTCGTTGGGGACGATGGTGGTGGTGACCGGGTCGGGATTTCCGCCGTTCCCGGAGGCCTGGATGCCGACCTCCCAGTTCCCGGCCGCGACGTGGGCGCGCGTCATCCCGGAGTTCGTCGACCCGTCGAAGAGGTAGCCGTCGCCGGTGCCATTGAGGTGCAGGTAGACCGCGACGCTGCGGTCGCCGGACACGCCGCCGAAATTGCCCACCGCCGCCCAGAGGGCCGAGGCGCCGTTCAATGAGATCACGCTGGCCGTCCCGCCGGTGGTCGTGTCCCACGTGGCGGTGGTGGGGACCCCGTCGACGCGGTCGAGGTCCCGGTCGGCGGGGGTGCCGGTGGCGGCCTGGTTCGCCCAGCGGGTCACGAAGCCGTTGCCGTCGAGGCTCACCCCCGCATCGGCCCGGAACCACGCGTACAGATCGGCGGGGTCGGGCGCCTGGCCGTGCAATCCGCCGAGGGGGAGGACCGCGGCCGCGAGGAGGGCCTTGAAGGACATCGAAGAACGCATGGGAATAGATGAAGAAGCCGCGCGCCGGGCCGGGGGAACCTTCGCCATGGAGGCGGGATTGGCAACTTGGGGCATCTGGTGGCAGGAGTCAACCAGTGGCGGGACATGGTCATGCGAGGGGTCCCCGTTGAGCGGGCCTGCGGCCGGCCGGTGGTGGAACGTTGGAGTGACGGCTTCAGCCGTTCGAGGAGTCCGGCATGATTGGACCTGAGTCGATCCGGATCGTCGTTGTAGCGGCACGGCTGCCCGTGCCGACCAGCCGAGCCCCCAGGCATTATAGAACGGGCTGGCGGTCGGAAGGCGCAGGCCATCCGCTGCGAGGCGCCGATCAATGGAAGCGGCGATCAGGTCGGCCACAAGGCGGGGGCTCGAAACGAACGCCCGCCTTCTTCGCGGAGCCACCGCGGGCCGGGAACGGCGTCACTCCATCGGCGACCGCTACAAGGTCACCCCGGTCACGGAGAGCACGCCGGGAATGGCGCGGATGGTGTTCATGGCGTCGGCGGGGAGGGGGTCGTCGACCTCGATGACGGTGAGGGCATTGCCGGCCTGCTTGTTGCGGGCCAGGGAAAGGTTGGCGATGTTGACCTGGGCGTTGCCGAGGGTGGTGCCGACCGCCCCGACGATGCCGGGGCGGTCGTCGTTGCTGACGATCAGGAAGTGGCCCCGGATGTTGGTGTCCACGTAGAGGCGGTTGAGTTCCACGATGCGGGGCGACCGGCCGATGATGGTGCCCGCGACGCGGAAGCGCTCGTCGCCCTTGCTGAGTTCCGCGACAAGCAACTCGTTGAACTCGGTCTCGGCGTGGATCGTCGACTCGACGAGGTCGAGGCCCATGTCGGCGGCCACCGCGGGGGCGTTGACGATGTTGACCTGGCCCTCCGGGCGGCTGGCCTCGAGGAGGGCGGTCAGGACGGTGCGGGAGACGAGGGCGGTGTCCTTCTCGGCGAGCGGGCCGTGGTAGGAGACCCGCAGGGCATCGGGATTCTGCGGCCCGAGCTTGGCGAGGAGCTTCCCGAGCGAGCGGGCGAGGTCGAGGTAGGACCCGATCTCGGCGAGGGCCGCGGCGTCGAGCGAGGGCATGTTGATGGCATTGCGGATCTCGCCGGTGGCGAGGAAATCGCGGATCTGCTCGGCGACCTGGATCCCGACATTCTCCTGCGCTTCCGCGGTGGAGGCCCCGAGGTGGGGGGTGAAGGCCACGTGCTTCGCGAGGCCGAAGAGGGGATGGCCGGCCGGCGGTGGCTCGTCTTCATAGACGTCGAGTCCGCAACCCGCGATGTGGCCGGAGTCGATGGCGGCCTTGAGCGCCGCCTCGTCGATGAGCCCCCCGCGCGCGCAATTCACCACGAGGGCGCCCTCGTTCATGAGCGCGAGGCGATCGGCATTCAGGATGTGGCGCGATTCCTCCGTCAAGGGGGTGTGCAGGGTGACCACGTCGGCGCCGGTGAGGGCCGCCTCGGGGGTTGCGGCGAGCTCCACCTTGAGCTGGTCGGCCCGGGCCTGGGTGAGAAACGGGTCGTAGGCGGTCACCGTCATGTTGAACGCCTGGGCCCGCCTGGCAAACTCCGCGCCGATGCGTCCCATGCCGATGACGGCGAGGCGCTTGGTGTTGAGCTCGATTCCGGCGAAGGCCTTGCGGGCCGCCTTGAAGTTGCCCTCGAGCACCTCGGCGTGGGCCGGCGCGATGTTGCGGGCCGTGGCCAGCATGAGGGTGAAGGCGTGCTCCGCGGTCGAGATGGTATTGCCGGTGGGCGTGTTCATCACGATCACCCCGTGGCTGTTGGCGGCGTCGCGGTCGATGTTGTCCACCCCGACGCCGGCCCGGCCGACGGCGCGGAGCTTGCCCGCGGCGGCGAAGACCTCGGCGGTGACCTTCGTCTGCGAGCGCACCACGAGGGCGTCGTAGTCGCCGATGATCCCGAGGAGTTCCTCCGGGGAGAGGCCCGTCTTGAAATCGGCCGTGATGCCGGGGTGGGCGTTGAGGAGCTCGACGCCCCTTTCGGAAATCGGGTCGGAAACGAGGACGCGATGGGCGCTCATGAGATTGCCGGGGGCTTTAGGGCAGATGCGCCGGAGATGCAAGGGCAGGCTGGCCCGCCCGGGCCCGTCGGCCGCCACCCACCGCGCCCACCCGGAACGCCAAGACGAATTGTAGGGCGGGCGCCCCGCCTGCCGGCCCCCACCAACCGCGCCCACCTGGAACGCCACGACCAGTTGTAGGGCGGGCGCCCCGCCTGCCGGGCCGTACCCACCGCGCCCACCCGGAACGCCAAGAC
>JABDMC010000342.1 GCA_013001695.1 Akkermansiaceae bacterium | reverse complement strand
CAACCGTGGTGGTGTCCACTGCGGTCGGTGCGGTCTCAAAAGTCATGGGGTCCGGAAACGGCGGCGTCTCGTCGTTCTGGAGTGCCAGCATGGCCCGTCCAAGCGCGTCTCCCACCAGCATGTAGGTCCCGGCGTGCTTGTTGTAGTGACCGTTCGAGGCCCCGCCCTGGCTGAGCGGATGGGAATAGACCGTCTTCACATTGCCGGCAAACTGGGGATAGTCCCCGGATTCCCCGTCCACCGCGAGCTGCGCGTCGAGGATCGCCTCTTCCGCCGCATTGGTGCTGTTCAGCGGCGTCTGTCCGAGCGTGGCGAGCACGAAGGGCGCGTCGTCCACGACCTGGCCGGGGTAGCGGTTCTCGTAGTAGTCGCGCAGCGAATTGATCAGGTTGACGAGGTTCGGCTCGTAGCGGGTTGCGTAGCCGAGGTCGTAGCGGTCCTTGTCGCCCTGCCACCAGACGAATCCCGCAATTTCGAATCCCTGGCTCGCCCAGGCGGGATACTCCGAGGCGAAGTTGTCGAGGATGTCCACCACGTTGAAGTCGGCGGGGTCGGCGTGCGCCCAGTCGGCCTCGTCCATGAAGAAGCGGTCGAACTCCTTGCCGGCGTACCAGCCGCCCGAGGTCGGGGGATCCTCGCCCACCGGCCAGTTGCCCCAACCGCCGTAGCCGGCGTAGTTGGTGCCGTTGTAGACGTAGGACTCGCTCCCCGGGGGCAGGACGTCCCAGCCGAGGCTGCGGTTGCCGGTGCATGACTTGATCAACAGGACGGGTTCATCGTGATACCAGCCCATGACATAGCCGAATCCCAGCTCGGGGCCGAAGTTCGGCCCCAAGGCCCCGGGCGAAAGCTGCGCGTCGCCGAAGTCCGAAATCACTCCCCGGTAGCGGACATCCTGCCGGGTCGTCCATGCGTCCGATGCATCGATCAGGTCCGGGAACTTGTTCTGTCCCACCGTCATGGTCTCGAGCGTGTCACTACCCGTGCCGCTTACTTTTCCAAAGCCGACCATGTTCGACTGGCCGGACATGATGTAGACCCTGACCGGCTTGGATGGGTCGCCGGTGGAAGCGTCGGGGTCCGGAAGCGGATACGGAACATGCGGCTTCTCCGCGGCGTTGTTCGGATCGGTGAAGGACGCCGCCACCTCGTACCAGTCGCCCGCCCCGTCGGCATCACTGTCGGGGTCGTGCGGGTCGGTGCCGGTATTGTTCGCATCGACGAAGCTGCCGGTGTTGGTCTCGACGCCGTCACCCAGCGCGTCGGCGTCGGTGTCGGGATCGGTGGGATCGGTCCCGGTGTCGGCCGCGCTGACCCACGTGCCGGTATTGGTTTCGAGGTCGTCGTCCAGTCCGTCCTCGTCGGTGTCGGGCAGGGCGGGATCGGTCGGGGGACGTGAGCCGGCACCCGCCACCTCGGGTCCGTCCTCGAGGCCGTCACCGTCGCTGTCGGGGTTGTTGGGGTCGGTCCCGTGCTCGTATTCCTGCAGGTTGGTCAGTCCGTCGCCGGCGCCGCCGTGCTCGAGGTCGTCGCCGGGGGCCATGGCGGTGGGGGATCCGGAGTGCTCCTGCTCGAAGGCATCCGGCATGCCGTCGCCGTCGATGTCGGGCTGGAATCCGACGGCCTCGCCGAAGGTGGTGGCGATGCGGATCTCATCGGTGATGGCGTTGTTGGTGTCCCAGATCGCGATGGTGTCGATGGCCGACTGGTCGAAGTCGAGGTTCGTGATCGATGCGATGGCGGAACCTTCCGGCGGTTCGGTGCCCAGGTCCGTGACATTGAAAAGGAAGAACTCGTCAGGGGTCCCCCCCGGCTTCCAGTTGATCTTCCCGACCAGCAGGGCGGTTGAGGTCCCCGGGTTGAAGGAACTGGTGACCACGGTTGGGGCGGTGGCGTTGTCGAAGGCCAGCGCATTGATCGCGCCGCCCCCGTCGCCGGTTCCGTTGGCAGCCGTCAGGGTGATCCCGAACCCGTCACCGGCGGCGGCGAGGACCGGGGAGCCCCCGGTCGTGAAGGCCCCCGTTCCGAACAGGAACGACGCGTAGCGGTGGGCGGATGGCGGCTGAAAGAGAAGGCTGAACCAGATCGTGGTGTCATTCCCCGTCAGGGCGGACTGCGCCGCGGCGGAAAGCACCCGGTGGGCCTGGGCCCGGCCGGCGCTGCCGAAGCGCGACACCGCATTGCCGTCCACGCGGAGCGTCGAGAATGACAAGCCCGTCGGCTCGATATCATAGATTCTTCCGTGGGAGATGCTCGAAACCCACGGGCCGGCAAATCCGATGCCGCCGTTCTGTCCGTTGATGTTCTCCCCGGCGTTGTAGATGAACTGCTCCTCGACGAGAAGCGCGGCGCCGGCGGAGGCGCTGGTGAGGACGGCGCCTGCCAGCACTGCCGGGGCAAGGGCACGGATCGGGCGGGAAAGGGGCTTCATGGTTCGCTTCCGGATCGGGCTTTTACGGGGTGGCTTGTCGTGCGTGCGGCCGGTGCACGCATCGACCGCCAACTTTCAATCAGGATGCCGGGTCTTCAAGCCTTAATGCTGCCCCGCCCCGCTCCTCCTGCCCCGAAGGGGCGGTCCGGCTCAACGGGTCCCCTGGCGCGCCCTCAGGGGAATGCCGCGATGCGGAGGACCACCGGGTGGTGGTCCGAGGCGGCGTGTCCCTCCGCACCCGGGGCCGACTCCACCGTGAGGACCGCCTCCCTGATGCCCGGCGAGGTGAAGACGTGATCGATCCGCAGGCCGGGAACGAGATCCTCCTTCCAGCGGCTCGAGGTGCTTGTCTGCTTCTTCCCGTGATCGACGACCAATCCGGAATCGAGGAGGCTCTTGATGGCCGGATTGTCGGTGGTGGCATTGAAGTCGCCCATGAGGATCACGGGATCCTCCTTGTGGGTGCGGGACTTGACGGTTTCGAGCATCAGCTCCGCGGACTTGACCCGCGACGGCTGGCTCTGGTGATCCCAGTGCGTGTTGTATACGTAAATCGCCTTCCCCTGAACCGGCTTGGCGATGCCGATCAGGCGCGCCCACGTGCAGATCCGCGGATACCGGTTTCCCCAGGTCATGCTCTTCGGAACCTCCGGCGTGTCGGACAGCCAGAAGGTCCCGCCCTGCGCCGGGTCGGGTTTCCAGGTCTTCTTGTCGTAGAAGATCGGCGAGTATTCCCCGCGGGTCTTGCCGTCGTCCCGGCCGACGCCCACGTAGGCGTGGCCGGGCAGATCCTTCTCCACGTCCTGCAACTGGTTGTGCTTCACCTCCTGGAGCCCGATGATGCCGGCGCCGGTCCCGCGCAGGTAAGCGGTGAGCGCGGCCTTGCGCTGCTGCCAGTCCCGCCCGCCCTGGTCCCCCGCGTTGTCGTTGCGGATGTTGTAGGTGACAATCGTGAGGGCATCGCCAACGGCCACGGGGCCGGCGAGAAGCAGGAGCAGGAAGGCAAGCAGACGGGTCATGAGGGACGGCAGGTTGGGAGTGGAATGGCGCGAGGGACCGGACATTCATCGCGCGCCGGCATCCCCGGGTGCGGAAACGGCGGGCGGAGCGGAGATTTGGGTGGCGATTCTGCGAATGCTCCCGTTGAATCGCAAGCATCGAGGCGCCACGCCGCTGAAATGACCGTCCCGCTGAAAATCTATCACCTTGAGATGACCGGGCGGGCGGAGTTGCGGCCGGCCCGCGAGGTCCCCGGCCTCCAGACGCTGCGGGTCGATCCCCCGCAGCCCGATGTGAACCGGCGCTATTACGAGCAGGTGGGGGCCGACTGGCAGTGGACCGACCGCCTGGCGTGGTCGCCGGAGGAATGGCGGGGCTACGCGTGCCGCCCGGAGCTGCGCACCCTCCTCGGCGTCCTCGAGGGGGAGGAAGTGGGCTATTTCGAACTCGAGGAGCAGGCCGGGGGCGATGTCGAAATCGCGCTCTTCGGATTGCGGCCGGAATTCATCGGGAGGGGGCTCGGAGGGGCGCTGCTCACCATGGCCATCGAGGAGGCCTGGGCGGTTCCGGGATCAACCCGCGTCTGGGTCCACACCTGCACCCTTGATCACGAATTCGCCCTCGCGAACTACGAGAAGCGCGGGTTCCGCCTCTTCAAGGTGGAGGAACAGTAGCCCCCCGGGGCGCAGCACCGGGCGGTCCAAGGATCCTCGCGGAGGCACGCCGGCGAAGGCGCGCCCCGGGCCTCAGGGATCCAGGTCGAGCGGGTCGAAGCCCGGGATGGGGGCTTTCTCCGGCTGGTGGACCCTGAGGAGGGCCCTGCCGGCGCGGGCTTGAAGGGCTTTCCACTCATAGTACTTGTCCTCCTTCTTCATGTGGGCCTCGACTCCACCGCGCAGACGGGTGACCTCGATGTACTCGATGACATCCTGGAGGGCCTTGGCGGCGACCTTGGCGTCGGCGGAGGGAAGGTTGGAGGGCAGGCGCTCGCCGTTGGTGATGAGGGCGTCGGCGGCCTCCTCGACTCCCTGTTGGAGGCAATACATGAGGGCGCGCAGGGCCCGGGCATCGCGGACGCGGCCGAGGTACTTGATGAGCTTGAGGTCCATGTTGAGCTTGAGCATGGGCTCGGCGAAGTCCATGCGCTCGGCGTCGGTGATGTCGTCGAATCCGGCCGGCCCGAGGACCATGCGGCGGACGGCCTGGGCACCGACCACCCTGGCGCTGGCCTCGTCGGTGCGGGCGAAGTCCAGAAGGACCTGGTCCGCCTCGCGGCTGTGGGCGTAGGAAAGGGCGAAGACGACGTCACCAAACTCGGAGACGCTGTCGGTTTCTCCCGCCTTGCGGAGGGTGGCGATGCATTGGTCGTCCCCGATGCGGGCGAGGACGTAGTAGGCGTGGGCCCTGGCCTCGCGTGGTGCCTTGGGCAGGGCCGCGATGACGGCGTCGCGGACCTTGGCGGTGTCGCTGGATTCACTGGCGAGCACGAGGAGGGCGTCTTCGCAGCCGAGGAAATCGAAGGGGTCATCGGATTTGACGAGATGGGCGAGGACTTGGGGCAGGGCCTCGATGCCTTCCACCGCGGCGATGGTGCGCACCCCGGCCGCGCGGACTTCGGCATGGTCGTGGGCCAGGGCCTTGGTGGCCGGCTTCCGTCCGGCTTCGTCGCCGCTGCCTGCAAACACGGCGAGAATCCCGGCTGCGGTGTGGGGATTCGTGGTGGCGGCCTGCTCAAAGAGACCGGCCAGCGCTTCACCGCCGCCCACCGTGACCAATTCCCCGGCGAGCTTCCGGCTGTGGTCACGCAGGCGGTAGTAGTCGTGGTTGAGGTAGGGAACAAGGTCCTCGAGGGCCTCCGCGCCGAGCATCTCGGTGAGGGTGTCCATCGCGGCGATTTTTCGGAAGTAGTCCCGGCCTGCCGGGTCCTTGAGGGCGGCGCGGCACAGTTTCATCTTCGCGCCGGTGCCGTCCCCGGCGGCCAGCTTTTCCTCGAAGAGGGCACGGGCGTCGGTGTAGATGGACGGAAGGGTGGTGGGCTTCTTCTCAGCGGCAATGAGACTATACATGTCCGCCAGCGGGGTGGTGACCTTCTTCTCGCCGACCGTCTCCAGCAATTCGTGATTGGGGTCGTCGGTGAGGACGATCGCGAGTTCGTCGATGAATTCGTGGAAGGCGGCGGGCTGTGCCTTGACCGCCGCAGAGTTCATGAGGGGGCGCTTGAAGCCCACCAGGGGGCGGATGTGGCGCGGGATGGCCGCCTGCTTGCGGAGGCGGTGGGCGGTCGAGAGGGCTCCTTCGCGCCAGCCGAATTTTCCAAGGAGAGCCTGGGCCGGTTCGGCCCGGCCGGCAAACATCTGGTCGACGATCTGTTCCTCTTCCGCGGCGTAGGTGAGCGGGCCCGCCACCCGCACCATGGTGTCCTTCTCCCAAGCTCTCAGGCGGGTACGCGTGAAGGTGTTGTGAGCGGGGTCCATGAGGATGAGGTCCTCAAGAGCCTGGCGCACGAGTTCCTCATCGAATCCCGCGGCGAAGGGCGTGTTGGCGAGGACGTTGTCCTTCATGAAGAGGGCATACTGGGAGGCGTTGCCGACGCTGTTGGGCGAAACCGCCTGGGGCTCCTCGATGGTGGCCTGGAGCATGGCGAGCTGGGTGTCCTCGGCATCGGTGGCCTTGGAAATCACCTTCACGGCGGTGATCTGCACGAAGTCCTCCGGGTCGCGGAGAAGCGGGATGAGCTTGGAGAGGTTTTCCAGCACGACGGTGTTCCCGCAGGCGCCGAGGGTGCGCAGGGCCCCGTCCCGGAAGCGCGGTTCCTCGCTTTGCAGGAGGGAGACGACGCGGGGAACGATCTCCTTTTCCCCGGCGTGGTAA
>JABDMC010000301.1 GCA_013001695.1 Akkermansiaceae bacterium | reverse complement strand
GCCAACTCGATCTGCGGCCCGTCGCGGGCCTGCATCCTGACCGGAAAGCACAGCCACATGAACGGCTTTCTCGACAACAACTCGTCGCATTTCGACGGCCTCCAGCAGACCTTTCCCCAGCTTCTCGGGAACACCGGCTACCAGTCCGCCATGATCGGCAAGTGGCACCTCCACTCGAACCCCGTCGGCTTCGATTTCTGGCGCATCCTCCCCGGCCAGGGCGCCTACTGGAACCCCGACTTCATCGAGATGGACAACTCGAAGAAGCGCTACGAGGGCCACTGCAACGACCTCGTCACCGACTTCGGCATCGAGTGGCTCAAGGACGGACGCGACAAGAAGAAGCCCTTCATCGCGATGATCCAGTACAAGGCCCCGCACCGGAACTGGTCCGGCGCCGGCCGCCACCTCGACCTCTTCAAGGGCGTCACCATGCCCGAGCCCGATTCCCTCTTCGACGACTACGCCAACCGCAGCAAGACGCTCAAGGAGCACGCCATGGGCATCAAGGACCACATGTACTGGGGCAATGACATGAAGTTCCACGGCGAGAACCTCTTCCCCGACCACTTCATGAGCGGCCTCGCGAACCGCCAGTACGACCGGATGACCGCGGCCCAGAAGAAGGCATGGGACGCCGCCTACGAGCCGGAGAACCAGGAGTTCATCGCCAACATGAAGGCCGGCAAGCTCAGCGACGAGGACATCGTCCGCTGGAAATACCAGCGCTACGTGAAGGACTACCTGAAGAGCATCGCCAGCGTCGACGACGGCGTTGGAAAGATCCTCGACTACCTCGACCAGAGCGGCCTCGCGAAGAACACCATCGTGATCTACTCGTCGGACCAGGGGTTCTACCTCGGGGAGCACGGGTGGTACGACAAGCGGTGGATGTTCGAGGAGAGCTTCAAGATGCCCTTCGTGATCCGCTGGCCGGGGACCATCAAGCCGGGGAGCACCACCAAGGCCCTCATCCAGAACATCGACTACGCCCCGACCTTCCTCGAGATCTGCGGGGCGCCGGTCCCCGGCGACATGCAGGGGAAGAGCATCCTCCCCCTCCTGAAGAACAGCGGCAAGGCCCCGGCGGACTGGCGGAAGGCGCTCTACTACGCCTACTACGGGGAGAGCACCCACCGCGTGGCGGCCCACGACGGGGTGCGCAGCGAGCGCTACACGATGTTCCATGCGCCGAAGTACGACGAGTGGCAGCTGTTTGACAACGAGAAGGATCCGCAGCAGATGAAGAGCGTGCACGACGACCCCGCCTATGCATCGACCATGAGCGAGTTGCGGCGGGAATACGCCTCCCTGAAGGACCACTACCGGGCGCACAGCGCGGTCCTCCCCGCGCATCGCCTCGACCAGGGGTGGTGGAAGAACCGGCACGCCGAGAAGATCAAGCAGGCCAATTCCGGCGGCCACGACCTGATCTTCATCGGCGATTCCATCACGCACTCGTGGGAGAACACCGGCAAGGAGACCTGGGACAAGTACTACGGCGGGCGGAAGGCCCTGAACCTCGGGTTCTCGGGAGACCGGACCGAGCACGTCCTCTGGCGGCTCAACAACGGCGAACTCCGGAAGCAGCAGAACGCCAGGGTGGCGGTCATCATGATCGGCACCAACAACACCGGGCACAACCAGCAGGATCCCTCCGAGACCGCCGACGGAATCGAGCGCATCCTGTCGGTCCTCCGGGCCCGCTGCCCGCGGGCCAAGGTGCTCCTCCTCGGCGTCTTCCCCCGGGGCGCCAGGCCGGATGACAAGCTTCGCAAGATCAACGTCGCCCTCAACGGGCGCATCGCGAAATTCCACGACGGCAAGCGCGTCCACTTCCTCGACATCGGCGCGAAGTTTCTCGACGAAAACGGGATCCTCACGAAGGAGATCATGCCCGACGCCCTGCACCCGAAACAAAAGGGCTACGCCATCTGGGCGGAAGCGATTGAACCGAAGCTGAAGGAGCTGGGCCTGTAGGCCCTACCGCACGAAGGTCCGGAGTTTCCGCGGGACAAACTCCCTCACAATGCCCAGGGCATGAAACCGCGCCTGCCGGATATTCCGGCACGGGCAGAAGAGGTGCAGTCTGATCCTCGTGAACATGGTTCTCTTCATCGGTTTCCTCCCCTTCAACCGAAGCCGTCCGGGGCGGTTTCCATCATTCCTGTGCGGCGCGGCCGGCGATGACACCGGTCTCGTCAACAGGTAGGACGCGGAAGGGGCGGACCTTATTCAGGCCATCCGGACGGCGCGCGCCGCTTCACGGCGTTCCGTAATTCAGCCGGTAATAGGCCTTCCCGCCAGCCGGCGGCGAGGGATCGGTCCAGTCCATGAACGCCCCCGGGGCGGTCACCGTATCCCGCTGCGACCACGAGTAGGGGATGGTGAGGCTGCGCTCGATGTCGTACTCGGCGCCGGTCACGAGATCATCGAGTCCGATCGTTGCGGCAAGGACGGACGGCCTCGTGACCCGGGGCGATTGTTTCAGCTCGGTCCGCCAGGCGATCCCGACCTCGGCCGGGAGGTCGGTGTTCACGGTCAGGGTGTAGGTTCCCGGCGGCAGGCTGGGGAAATAGATGTGCTCCACGTTGTCGACGGGGCTGCTGCTTTCCTGGATGATGGTCGCCCCGTCGTGGAACTGGAGGTCGACATTGGGCAGCAGGTCCGGGTTGTATGCCCCGGGGCGCGGGCCGGGCGGATCCGCGTAAGTCAAGGTCCGGTTCCAGGTCGCCATGAGGGAGAACTCCCCCTCTTCCGCGCTGGGATCGATGGTGAAGGTGTAGGTTGCCGATCCGAGGCTGCCGAGGGAAAGGAGGTCCCACCCCCGCCGCGGCACCACCCCGGGAGCCTGGTTGCCGGCCACCAGGATCCGGTAGCTGTGGAAGACGTTCATCAGTCCCGCCCCGTAGACGTCGTCGAGCGGCCGGCTGGCGGTCTTGTCCCATGACGCGACTTCCTCCTTGGTGGCCCCCGCCATGATGATGGCCTTCATGACCTCGGATCGCTGCGCGGCGGCGGGCGCCGCCGAATGCAAGGCCGCCGCCATCGAGGAGGCCGCCGCCGTGGACCAGCTTGTGAGGTCATGCTCCACCACGATCTCCGGCTTGATCCGCCCGGGACCGTCCCTGGTCAACGGAGTAAAGCCCGCGGCGTGGACGCCGGTCGACCGCCCGACGGAAATGACGTTGTAGCAGGGAACCATCGCTTCAGGAAGAGCGGCCGTGGTATCATTGGTGGTTCCCACCATGGCGATGAAACCCGATTGGTTGATGAGGTGGTCAAGCCGCCGGCAAATGTCGGTTCCGTCGAAGACGGGATCGAGGTCCGAGGCGATCGCCCAGGAGAAGTTGCCGACGTCGGGCGCGAACTCCGCAACCTGCCCGTTGTCGACCTTCAGGACGTTGTCGATGAAGTCCCCCGCACTCCAGCAGTGCGCGTCGACCAGCCCCGTGCATATGCTCCGGACGTTGCCGAAGAAGTTGTAGCCCACCACCCTGGAGTGACCGCTGACGTCACCGCCGACCCCGGTGACGTCGGTGATGACCTTCCCGGTGAAATTGGTGCCGGTGCCCGCCCCCGCGGCATGCGGGAGGTACTTGTAGCCCCCCTCGAGGGCCTCGACCTGCCCGGCCAGCACGCCGCTGCCATCCGGCACCCCGACGCCGTCGAGAAAGGCGTTGAGGGCGTTGAAGCCGGAGGTCTGCTTCCACTGGGCCGCCGCCGAACCGGCGCCGGCGGCCAGGGCCACCACGCAAACGGCGAGGCAAGTGCGATTGTGACGGGGGGAGGCCACGAGCGGATTATAACGGCATCGCCGGGATACGCCACTTCCCATCCTCGCAAATAGGGAGGAGGGCCCGGAAACCGGGAAGAAAGCCGGCGCGGATGAGGCCCGTAACCCTCTGCCTCCGGCCCCTCCCCCCGCCGGGCGGTTCCCATCCCGACCATCCCCATGAAACGCCGCCGCTTCCTCAAGACCACCACCGCCTCGAGCGCCGCCCTCGCCGCCCCCGCCCTCCCCGGGGCTTCGGCCCCCGGGAAGAAGCCGAACCTCCTGATCATCCACTGTGACGAGTTGAACTTCCGCACCCTCGGCTGCTACCGCGCCACCCTGCCGCCCGGGCAGGCCTTCATGTGGGGACGGAAGCCCGGCGCGGTGTGCGAGACCCCGCACATCGACCGGCTGGCCCGGGAAGGGGCGCTCTGCACCAAGTTCTATGCCGCCACGCCGGTCTGTTCCCCGTCGCGGTCGTCGTTCATCAGCGGACGGTTCCCGCAGAACACCCCGGTCACCAACAACAACATCCACCTCCGCGACGGCATCATCAGCTTCGCGGAACTCCTCGGGCATGCCGGCTACGCCACCGGATACGCCGGGAAGTGGCACCTCGATGGCGACGGGAAACCGCAGTGGGCGCCGGATCGCAAGTTCGGCTTCGCCGACAACCGCTACATGTTCAACCGCGGCCACTGGAAGCAGTTCGAGGACACCGCCGACGGCCCGCGCGTCAAGGCCCGCAAACGCGGCAAGCCGGACTACAGCGTGAAGGGCGCCGACAAGCAATCCTTCGCCACCGACTGGCTGTCGAACAAGGCCATGGAGTTCATCGACGCCCACCGCGACGAGCCGTTCTGCTACATGCTGAGCATCCCGGACCCGCACGGACCCGACACGGTGCGGGCCCCGTACGACACCATGTTCGACGACGAGGTGGTCGAGAAGCCCCGCACCTTCGACAAGGACGCCGCCAAGGCGCCGAGCTGGGCGAAGCCCGCCGCGAAGTGCAACTACAGGATGGCCCAGTACCACGGGATGATGAAGTGCATCGACGACAACGTGGGCCGCATCGTGCAGCACCTCGAGGACCGCGGGTTGCTGGACAACACCATCGTGGTGTTCACCGCCGACCACGGCGACATGCGCGGCGAGCACCGGCGGCAGAACAAGGGCGTTCCGCTCGAGGCCTCCGCCAAGGTCCCCTTCGTGGTCCGCTACCCGCGGGACATCAAGGCCGGCCTCCGCATCGACGAGGTGCTCAACACCGTCGACTTCCTGCCGACCATGCTGGCCATGATGGGCGCCGCCACCGCCGGCAAGGAGGAGGGCCGGAACTGCGCGCCCCTCTTCACCAAGGGAACGGCCCCGGCCGGCTGGGACGACGTCACCTTCATGCGCAGCACCGGCCGCCCGGGCAAGGCCGGCGTGGGCTGGATCTCCGCGGTGACCCCGCGCTACAAGCTGATCCTCTCGTCACAGGACGAGCCGTGGCTCCTCGATCTCGAGGACGATCCCGATGAACTGCGGAACTTCATCGCCGCACCCGGCAGGAAGGCCACCGTGCAGCGCCTCGCGGCGGCCCTCGCGGCCTACGGGAAGAAGCACCGCGACCCATACTGCGACCATCCCAAGGTGGCGGCGGAGTTGAAGCAGCTCGCCGCGTAGGGCGGGGCGGGTTGTGGCGGGCTGGCATCGCCCCCGGCACGGATCCGGAGGTGGCGGTCTCCCGCGTCCGAACCTGCCGCCGCACCGCTCTCCCCATCAATCCGGCCACCGGCACGAGGCGCCGGGGGACTGCGCATATCCGACCTGCGGCGACCCCGGCCGCGGCCCCCGCCGGACCCCGGGCCATGGCGCGGGCCCGCCCGGCCGGGACCCGCCGGCTGCGGCTGATCCATCGCGCCGGAATCCCCCCACGGCAGCCTCCCCTGAAGGGGCGACTTTCCGCTCTCTTTCGCTTTCCATCGCATCGTTTGAGGTATATTGATTTCCCCCCTTCATTCTGGTCGACGCTCATGTCCACTGACACCGCCTCCTCCCCCTCGCCTGACATCCAGCGGAACATCCGCAACGCGGTCATCCGCCTGGCAGGTCACTCGCAAGATGGCATCCAGTCCATCGGCGCCTTCCTCGCGCAGTTGGCCGGCAGCACCGCCCAGGATGTGATGACCTACATGACCATTCCCTCGACGATCTCGGGCGGCCCGTCGATCTTCCAGGTCCACCTCGGTTCGGGAGAGGTCCTGCACCCCGGCGACGAAGCGGACTGCCTCGTCGCCTTCTACCAGGATTCCTACGAAAACCACCTCAAGTCGCTCCGGGACGGCGGCATCTGCTTCTACGACACCGACGAGGTGAAGGAGATCAAGGAGGAGCGCGACATCATCCACATCGGCGTTCCGTTCACCTCCGCCACCATCGAGGCCATCGGCGGCTCCGCCAAGGACCGCGGGAAGAACATTTTCGTCCTCGGCGTGCTCTGCGCCGTCTACCAGCTCGACCGGGACGGGCTCACCCACCTGATCGAACGCAAGTTCGGGAAAAAGGCCGAGGACATCCTGCGCAACGCCCTGCTGGCCTTCGATGCCGGCTACGCGTGGCCGGTGCATGACATCAAGCACATGCCCTTCGCGCCGGGTGAAAACGAGGGCGAGAACCGCCTCTCCGTCGACGGCAACACCATGCTCACCCTCGGCCTCATCGCCGGCGGCTGCCGCTACGGCGCCGGCTACCCGATCACGCCGTGGTCCCAGATCATGGAAATGCTCCGCTCGGAGCTGCCCAAGTACGGCGGAACGTTCATCCAGGCCGAGGACGAGCTCGCCGCCATCTCGATCGCGATCGGCGCGGCCTACTCCGGCCACCTCGCCGTCACGGGTTCGTCCGGCCCGGGGCTTTCGCTCAAGCAGGAAGCCCTCGGCTACGCGAGCATGGCGGAACTTCCCCTCATCGTGGTCAACGTGCAACGCGGCGGCCCGTCCACCGGACTGCCCACCTCGGTGGAGCAATCGGACCTGATGCAGGCCATCTACGGATCGCACGGCGACTCGCCCCGGGTGGTTCTCGCGCCGCGCGACGTGGAAGACTGCTTCTACACCGCCATCGAGGCCTGCAAGATCGCGCGCGAATATTCCATGCCGGTGATCATCCTGTCGGACCAGGCGATCGCGACCCGCATCGAGGCCTTTCCCGAGCCCGACCTCGACAAGCACTGGATCGAACCGGAACTCGACCTCTCCGAGCGGGGCGAGGACTTCAAGCCCTATCCGCTGGATGCCATCACGCGCCACGCTCCTCCCGGCGCCCGGACCACGGCCGCCAAGTACCCGGTCGTCACCGGCCTCGAACACGACGAGTGGGGGCACCCCTCGGCGAACCCGCAGATGCACGCCGACATGACCGCCAAGCGCCGCGAAAAGCTCGTGAAGCTGGCGAACTCCCTGCCGCACCCGGAATTCTACGGTGACGAGCAGGGAGAGATCCTCATCGTCGGCTGGGGATCGACCTACGGGCCGATCAAGGAAGCGACCGACCGCCTGCGCGCCGAAGGGCACCGCGCCGGCGCCCTGCACCTCCGGCACATCCACCCGCTCCGCAACGGCCTCGGCGACATCTTCAAGCACTACACCCACATCCTCGTCCCCGAAATGAACGACGCCGGCCCGTACGGGCACGGGCAACTGGCCACCATCCTCCGGGCGGTGACCTGCAACCCGGCCATCGAGTCGCTCAACAAGGTCGAAGGGATCACCTTCCGCGTCCGCGAGATCGTGACCGCCGCCGAAAAGCTGATGGCGTCCAGCCCGCGATGAGTGAACCGCCCCCGTCCCGCCTGGAACCAGGCGCGGAGAACCCCGAACCGAGATAGCCATAGCCATGTCCGACTCCAAGACCGCCGCCCCCGCGGAAAAACTCACCAAGAAGCAGCTCAAGGCCGACCACCCGACGTGGTGCCCGGCCTGCGGCGACTTCGCGGTGCTCGCCTCCTTCTTCAATGTCGTCCAGAAGCTCGGCATCCCCCACGAGAAGATCGTCTGCGTGGCCGGCATCGGCTGCTCCTCGCGCTTTCCGTATTTCGTGAACACCCACGGGATCCATTTCATCCACGGTCGGGCCGTCCCGCTCGCCACCGGCATCTCGCTCAGCCGCCCCGACCTGCACGTCTTCGTCTTCGGCGGAGATGGCGACGGGTACTCGATCGGCGGCAACCACCTGAACCACGCGGCCCGCAAGAACGTCAATCTCTCCTACGTCATCATGGACAACTTCGTCTACGGGCTGACGAAGAACCAGACCTCGCCGACCACCCCGATCGGCCGCAGGTCGAAGACCGACCCGCGCGGCGCGGTGGACCGCCCGATCAACCCCATGGCGCAACTGGTGGCGTCCGGGGCGACCTTCATCGCGCGCACCCATGCCTCGCAGGTGAAGCACATGAACGAGATGTTCGAGCGGGCCATCCTGCACCCGGGATTCGCGGTGGTGGAGACCCTCTCGGAATGCACCATGTTCTACCCCGGGGCCTTCGATGACAGCACCCCCCGCAAGGGCGGCGAGTTCAACCTCATCGATGAGGCCGCCCAGGACCTCGAGTCCACGCAGGCCGCCCTCGCCCTCGCGGAACTCCCCGCCCCCGGGAAGTTCGGCGTCTTCTTCGAAACGCAGCGGCCGACGAAGAACGAACTCGAGCAGGAGTGGATCGACGACGCCCGCGCCAAGACCGCCGACATCCCCCAGCGGGACCTCCTCCGCCAGCGGTTCGCCGCGATGCGGTAGGCGGGCGTCGAGATCTCCATGGCGGCCACCGGGGCGCAACCCGCGGGCGCGGCGGTCTTCCGCCGGCGAACTTGCTCCCTCGCCCGGGCCCTGGTAGGTTGCCCGGCCCCCCTGCCATGATTCGCCCTGTCGTCACCGTCGCCGCCGCGATTTTCGGGAGCACCCTTCCCCTCGCCGGCGCCTCCCTCAACATCGCCTTTCACAACGGGGCGACCACCGAGGGCGCCATGGCCCCTGCCGCCAACCCGGCCGCGGGCGGATCCGTCGTCGATCCCTCCACGGACACGTGGAACGCCATCACCAACAACGGGGGCGTGGGGCTTTCCTTCGCCGGCGTCCCGCTCGTTCTCGCGGACGGCTCGGCCTCCGGGGCGACCGCCGGCGGCACCGCGGGCTTTTCCACCTTCAACTCCAACGGCTGGGGATCCGGCACCAAGGACCACGTCATGATGGAGGGCTGGTACGGCTTCCGCGCCGCGGAGACCCTCACCATCGGCAATCTTCCGGCCTCCATCACGTCCGGCGGATACCACGTCATCGTCTACGGCGATTCCAACAGCACGAATCGCACCATGAACTTCACCATCGGCGCGCAGACCAGGACCATCGGGGACGCCGCGACGTTCTCCGGGACCTTCTCGGAGGGGGGCAACTTCACGGTGTTCACCGGGCTCTCCGCGTCCTCCTTCACGATCAGCGGCAATCCGGGCGGCACCGCCGCCCGCTCGGCGATCAACGGCCTGCAGATCGTGAACGGCGATCCGGCCATCCCGCCGGTCATCGTCGATTTCACCGCCGATGACCATTACGTCACCCCGGGGACGACGGTGCAACTCGCGTGGGACGTCACGGGATTCGACACGATCAGCATCGACAACGGCATCGGGGATGTGGCCGGCCAGTCGTCCACGAACGTCACGGTCAACGCCACCACGACCTTCACCCTGACCGCCACCAACCCGGACGGATCCGCCACCGCGACCCTCCGCGTCGGCGCCGGCCCCCCGCGCCCGAACATCCTCTTCTTCCTGGTCGATGACATGGGCTGGCAGGACACCAGCGAACCGTTCCTTTACGACGGCTCCGGAAACGAGGTCGTCACGGCTCTCAACAACCGCTACCGCACCCCCGGCATGGAGGTCCTCGCCGACCGCGGCATGAAATTCACCAACGCCTATGCCATGCCGGTCTGCACCCCGTCGCGCACCTGCTGGATGACCGGGCTCAACTCCGCGCGCCACCGTGTCACCAACTGGGTCAATCCCTCCGGCACCGATAACGATCAGAACTCGACCACCAGTCACAACAGCCCGGGCGGGTGGGTCAGCGGCGGCCTCCCCGAGGGCCACCCGACCCTCCCGGCCCTCCTCCAGGGCGTCGGCTACCGCACCATCCACGCCGGCAAGGCCCACTTCGGGGCCACCGCTTACGCCCGGGATCCGCTCAACATCGGGTTCGACGTCAATATCGCGGGGTCCGAGATCGGCCACCCCGGTTCCTACAGTGGCGACTACGGCCAGGGCTCCAACCGCCCCGTCCCCGACCTCGAGGACTACCACAACACCGGCACCCACCTTTCCGAGGCCCTCACCCTCGAGATGAACAAGGCCATCGAGGACGCCGTCGGTGATGGCAGCCCTTTCTTCGCCTACATGGCCCACTATGCCGTGCATTCCCCGTTCCAGACCGACCCGCGCTTCAGCGCCAACTACCCGGGCCTCAGCGGCGGCCTCCTCGCCTACGCCACCCTGCTCGAGGGCATGGACAAGTCCCTCGGCGACATTCTCGCCAAGCTCGAGGCCCTCGGCGTGGCGGAAGACACCCTCGTGGTTTTCATGTCCGACAACGGCGGCGACGCCCCCTTTCCCAGCGTGAATGACTCCAACGCCCCGCTCCGCCACAAGAAGGGATCCCGCTACGAGGGCGGGGTCCGCGAGCCCTTCATCGTCTCGTGGGCGAAACCGGACGCCGCCAACGCCTTCCAGGCCGGCCTCCCGATCCCCGCGGGCAGCCACGAGGACGACATCATCGCCATCTTCGACCTCTTCCCGACCTTCGCCTCCGTGGCCGGCGCCCCCTTCGGCCACCCCGTCGACGGCCGGGACCTCACACCCTACTTCCGCGCCGAACCCGGGACGCACCGCCCGCAGAAACTCCTCATCCACTTCCCCCACGACCACCGCTCCGACTACTTCACGATCTTCCGGGAGGGCGACTGGAAGCTCATCTACAACTTCGCCCCCGACAGCTACGAGCTCTACAACCTCGCCACCGATCTCAGCGAGACCACCAACCTCGCCGCCGCCGAACCGGAGCGCGTCATGGCGATGGCGCGCGCGATGGCCCGGGAACTCGAGGCGGCCGGGGCGCAGTGGCCGACCCTGCAGCCCGGTGGCGCCGACGACCCCTTCGCCATGCCGCAGCTTCCCGGCGTGGACCTCGACCACGACGGCCTCCCGGACAACGCCGAGGACCCGAACCACAACGGCCTCGTCGACCCCGGCGAAACCAACCCCGACGAGGGCAATTCCGACGGGGATCCCACCCCCGACGGCGCGGAGGTCAAGGTCGGGACCGACCCGCTCAGCGGCCTCGAGTGGTTCGAAGCGGGTTACTCGATCGACGACACGGGACGCGTGCAGTTGACCTGGCCGTCGGCCCCGGGCGCGCGGTTCCGGGTCGAATCCTCCACGAACCCCGCCCAGCCATGGAGCGTCGTGCAGGATGATGTGCCCGCCGATCCGGTCGACCCGCTGACCACCTACGACGCCGGTCCGGCGCCCACCGATCTGTCGCACTTCTGGCGCGTCGAGGTGAAGTAGGGCGGAACAGTTCGGTTTTCACGCGCGACCACCAGGCCGACCCGGTCATCCTCCATATCCGACGACCGGCGCGTCACGCAGGCCAGCCGCCCCCGGAAACGGTCCCCCGGTCAGCCCCGGATCCACCGGCCGGTTACGGCGCGGTATCCATCTCGTGCTTGAACCCGATGTCATCCGGCGTCCCGAACTCGCCATCGGGCCCGGCACTCGTCACCGTGATGAACGACTTGCCGGCGCCGCCCCGCCTCTCGACCCGGAATGCCGTGCCAAACTGGTCAACCACTTCGCCGTCTGAAGCGATCTTGATATTGATGACGCTCGCGGCGTGCAGGGACTTGATCATCCGGGCAACTTCGTCGGGCGTGGCATCGGGGTCCTTCTCGAACAGATCGCCCGCCTCGTACGCGATGACCTGCACGGCACCCTCCGTGAAAGCGACGGGCAGGGTCTTTTCCTGGAACCACCAGAGCCCCGCGGCACCCGCGGCAACCAACGCTGCCCCCCCGAACAAAACCGTGATGATGCCCCTTCTCATGCTGGTGTCCAAGGTCGCGCCTGCCGCTCGATACCTCCAGCCCTAAATGGGTCGAGGCGCCCCTCGGGAAATCCGGGCCATCCTTGTCAGACAACTCACATTTCCTTCCGGTGCGGGCTTCCAAACCGGCCCTCGATCAAATTTGAGAATCGTCCGGAAATGTTCCGGTAGGAAAAGTGAACCGGAGCACCCTGCTCCCACTTGACTTCACGCGCCCTGGCGTGATTTAACTCAGCTTAGCTGATATCACCAATACACAAGCCATGCCCCTATCGAAGAAGCACCCTCATGCCGTCCCATCCTCCAGTTCCCTGCCCAGCGACTCCACTCTGCGGAGGCCATCGGCCGTCGCGAGCCACAATCGCCGCGGGTTCCTGCGCACCTTCGGACTGATCGCGGCCGCCGGAACGACCTCCGTTCCGGCCCTCGCCAAGCAACCCTCCTCGCAGAACTCTTCGTCGAGGAAAAAGAGGGGGCTCTACGGCCTGCGCCGCTCGGCGGCCCGCGCCCGGCGATTCCGCGCCGCGCTCAATCAATCGCGCTCGCCGGACCCGCAAAACACATCGAACCGCGACGAGTCGACCCTCGACCGGTTCATCGGCAACTTCTCCAAGGGACTGCCCCACAACGCCTTCGGGGAAGTCGACCCGGCGGCCTACGGCAGCCTCCTGCGCGCCCTGCCGGGTCGTGACCCCGCCGCGTGGGAAGCGATTCCGCTCGCCGGAAGCCGGAAGCTGGCGAACCCGCAGGCCTCCCTGGCCTACTGCCTGACGGGTGGCGATTCCCACGCCAGCGGGATGCCGGCGCCGCCCACCTTCCGGAGCGAGGAGGAAGCGGCCGAGATGGCGGAAGTCTACCTGCACGCCATCCTGCGCGATGTTCCCTTCGACGAGTACGCAGGCAGCAGCGACGCGAGCTTTGCGGCCGCGGAGCTGAACACCTTCTCGGATTTCCGCGGCCCGAAGGATGGTGGAGCGGTCACGCCGCAGACCCTGTTCCGCGGATCCTTCGACGGGGACCTCGCCGGCAATTACCTGTCGCAGTTCCTCCTCCTCGACGTCCCGCAGGGCGCCGCGGTCCTGCCGCAGAAATACCAGACCACGGTGCCGGGCGACGACTTCATGCTCAACCAGGCCGAGTGGCTCAGCATCCTCGAGGGCCACGCGCCGGCCGTCGGCAACAGTTACCGGCCGGCACCCCGCTACATCACGACGGCGCGGGACCTCGGCGAATACGTGCATCGGGATTACACCTACCAGACGTACCTGCAGGCCGCGCTGATCCTGCTCGGGCTGAATGCCCCGCTGAACATCAACAACCCCTACGAGGGGAGCGCCACCCAGGGCGGCTTCGTCACCTTCGGCGCCGCGGAAATTCTCGCCCTCCTCGCGGAGGCGTCCCTGAACGGCCTCAAGGCGGCGTGGTACCACAAGTGGCAGGTGCACCGGCGGGTTCGTCCCGAGGTGTTCGCCGGCCGCGTGCACTTCGTCAAAACCGGCGCCAAGGCCTATCCGGTCAACCCGGAGCTGCTGAACTCGGCGGTCCTCGATGAAGTCGCGGCGCGATTCGGCGGGGGCTACTGGCTGCCGATGGCTTACCCGGAAGGCTCCCCGACGCATCCGGCCTACCCGGCGGGGCACGCCGTGGTGGCGGGGGCCTGCATCACGATCCTCAAGGCGCTCTTCGATCAGACCGCCGAGATCATCGACCCGGTGGAGGTCGTCCCGGGGTCGGGCGGGAACGCCCTGCAGAACTACACGGGCGGCGACACCCTCACGGTCGGGGGCGAACTGAACAAGCTCGCCAACAACATCGCCATCGGCCGCAACCTCGCCGGCGTGCACTGGCGCACCGACGGAACCGAGGGGATCCTCCTCGGCGAGGACGTTGCCGTCCGCATGCTGCAGGACTACAAGCTGACCTACTACGAGAAGTACATCGACTTCAGCTTCACCGGATTCGGCGGCAACACGATCGTGATCTAGAGACGGACCGGGCGGAGGCGACCCCGGCGCTGCCAACGGGCGACGAGTGGCGCCCGGCAGCGGCTCACGGGGTCGTCCCGGTCCATTCCCATTCCCACACGAGCCCGTCCTCCGGATGCTGCAGCTCCCCGGTCCTGCGGAATCCCAGCTTCTCCAGGATCCGGGTGGATGCATTGCGCTCCGGCAGGGTCTGGGCGCAGACCCGGATCCGGGGCGCCTCCTGCGACGCGATTTCGATCAAGGCCTCCGCCATCCGCGTGGCCACCCCCCGCCCCTCGTTCCCCGGGAAGGTAAAGTAGGCGATCTCAACGCGCCCCTTCACGGGGGCGGACTTGAAGCCGCACGTTCCGGCACAGACGCCTTCCTCCACCCCCAGGTAGCCCACCCACGGCGGGGCATACCCTCCCCGCCGATACACGTCGGCGGTCGCACTGATGACGCTCCGCGCGATCTCGGGCAGCTTCTCCCGAATCGACTCGGGAGCGCCCTCCGGGGTGATCTCGATCAACTCCATCAATCCTTCCGGCCTGCGGGATGCCCCTGGGGCGGTTCGGGCGCCGGCAGGTCATCCCCTCCGATGACGTGGATCCCGCTCCCCGGAACACCCGACCGGGCGCGGCTTTTTCCGGACCGGACCGTGATCGCGCCCCGCCTCCGTGGTCGACGGCGACGATGGGTTGCGCGGGTTCGGGCGGCGCATGCCGCGGCCGGGAAGGGCGCCGCGGGGCGCTCTACCCCATCGCCGCCGGCTGGAACGGATTCTCGGCCTCGGCGGGTGGGAACGCCTTCGGAACGGGCGGCGCCGCGGGGGATTTTTCCGGGGCGGGCTCGGCGGCCGGGGATTCTTCGGAGGCGATCGTGGCGGCGAGACCGCTGAGGATTTCCGCGAAGTCCTTCCGGGAGATCGCCTCGCGGGCGGCCTCCTCCTGCTGGCTCTTCGCAAGGCGCGAAAACTCGGCCATCTGATCCGAGAACTCATCCTGGAATTTGCGGACCTGCTCGGTGATGACATTGTTCATCTCGTCGATGCGTTTCTCGAGTCCGTCGATGCGCTTGCCCATTTCGTCAAGCTGCCGCGCCTGGGTCCCGTCTTCGTTTTTCAGCTGCCCGACCATTTCCCCGACCATTTCCCCGAGGTTCTTGATCTCCGATTGGTTCTGGACGTGCATGTTCCCGAACTCGGTGATGAGTTCGCTGCGGAGCTGCGACTGGCGCCGGTCGATGCTCGTTTCGAGGATGTGGAAACGGCTTTCGAAGTTCTGGAACTCGTCGCCGACGAGAATCTCGCGAATGGCCTCGAACTTGTCGGGCGTGACCGCGCGGGCGGCGTCGTGCGGGGGTTCGAGGGTCGGTGCCGCGGGAATTTCCTGGTCGTTTGAGATGGGAGTCATGGAGAATGGAGTTTGGAACTGGAACCACGATCGCGACGCATTCGCTTGAAGCAGCCTGATCGACCCGCGAACTGTAAAAGTTTTCCGGACAATACACCAGTCCGAAGGGTTTGCCTTATCCACAATGCCGGCGCGATGGAATCGCGGATCCGCGCGCCGCGGACGGCGCCGGAACGCCGGGGAGTTTTTAAAGAAGCGGTCGCCGTCGCGGCGAAGCGTGGGCCGCGAGGGACGCAAATCCCCCGCGGGCTTAAAATTTCGCCGAATCTTTTTGGCCCGGCCTTCCGGGCATGGACCGGAAGCCCGCGGAGTTGTTACCATCCGCGCCGGCCCGACGACACTTGGGTACGTGGCACGACCGTCCCGGTCGTGACAAGATATCGCCCGCGCCATGCGCGGCAAATTCCGGCCCCGCGGGCCGCCACGTGCGATCACGACCGGGACGGTCGTGCCACTGTACCGCGTCCCCTTCCGCCTAGCGGGAATCCTTCACCATGCGCTTGATATCGCTCGAAAAGGTCGGGTAGGCCCAAGCGAGGTCCCCCATCTCCGCGGCGCGGACGTGCTGCTTCATGGCGAGGGCGAAGAGGTTGATGGTTTCGGCGGCGGCGTGCCGGGCGAGGTGGGCCCCGAGAATCTCGCCGGTGGAGTCGTCGATGAGGACCTTGTAGAATCCATGCTTCTCGCCGATGCGCATCGAGGTGGCCCACCCTGCCACCGGGCCGGAGGAGACCCGGACATCGGCGCCCTTCTCCCCGGCCTCCTCCTCCAGGAGGCCCACCCGGGCGAGGTTCGGGATGGTGAAGGCGTTGGTGGGAACGACGCGGTAATCCATGGCGGCGGTGCGATCGCCCATGAGATGGCAGGCGGCCGTCTTTGCCTGGATGTCGGCAACCGGCGCAAGATCGGCCCCGGCCGCCGCGATGTCGCCGAGGGCGATGATGCGCTTGTTCGAGACACTCCGCATCCGGTCGTCGACCACGATCGCCCCCCCGCGGTCGAGTTCGATGCCCGCGGTTTCGGCGTCGAGCCGGTCGGTGTTCGGGATGCGCCCCACCGCCTCGACGACGAGCTTGGCCCGCATCGTTTCCCCGCCGCCGGTCTCGATCAGGATCCCGTCTCCCTCGGGGGACATGGCCTCGGGAGTGGTGTGAAACCGGAAATCAATTCCCGCCTCCCTGGATTCCGCCACCACGGCATCGATGCAGTCGGGGTCGAAACCGGAGAGCACCGATCCGCTCCGGATGAGCATCGTGACGGCCGCGCCGGCCCGGGCCGCGACGTGGGCGAACTCCATGGCGATGTAGCCCCCGCCGATGAAGACGACCTCGTCGGGCAGGTCCTCGAGGTCCAGGAAGCCGCTGCTGTCGACCACGAGTTCACTGGCGGTGAGATCGAGGCGCCGGGGGCGGGACCCCGCGGCGACGATGAAGTGGTCCGCGGCGAGGCGGCGGCCGTCGACGGCGACGGCATCCTCGTCCACGAAGGCGGCCCGTCCGCGAACGACCTCCACGCCGTCCTCCTCGAGGCTCTCGACGGTTTCCTCCGGGATCCCGTCGAGAAATTCATTCTTGTGGCGCTGCATCGCCTTCCAGTCGAAGCGGGCGTCGCCCGCCACGCCGAGGCCCTTGAGCATGCGGGCGCGGGCCACGGCGTCCGCGACCTCCACGAGGAACTTCTTTGGCTGACACCCGCGGAGGGCGCAGGTGCCCCCCGGTTCGCGCTCCTCGATCAGCGCGATCCGCTTGCCCATCCACCCGTCGTCGAGGTTGGAGAGGAACGTTTGCGCAGCGGTGCCGCTGCCGATGAGAATGAGGTCGAATCGTTCGGTGTCGGGCATGGTTTTCTCGGGTTGGGGGGTGCGTCGAGAAGCGGTCCCCGGGCCCTCCCGGAGCGGCGGGCCGGGCGCCCCGCCCTACAAGCGGCGGCGTTTCTCGTTCCAGCGGCGGAAGAGCTCATCGGCCACCACGCCCACGAGGATGAAGGTGCCGATCACGGCGAACTTCCATTCCTCCTCGACGCCGAGGAAGAAGACCGCCTTCTCGGACACCTGCACGAGGGCCGCCCCGCAGATGACGCCGAAGATGGCCCCCTCGCCGCCGCGGAGGCTGCAGCCGCCGAGCACCGCCCCGGCGATGGCGTAGAGCTCGTAGAAGTTCCCGAATGACGAGGGGGTGGCGCCGTTCGTGTCGAGGACGAAGAGAATGCCGCCGAATCCCCCGAGGAGCGAGCAGATCATGTAGGCCGCGATCTTCATGCGGTCGGTCTTGATGCCGCTGAAGCGCGCCGCGTCCTCGTTGTGGCCGATGGCGAGGAGGTAACGGCCGAAGACGGTCTTGTTGAGGACGATCGCGGCCACCACCCCGATGACGATCATGACGAGGAAGGACATCGGGACGATCTCGAAGATCTTCTGCTTCACGAGGGCGTCCTTGAGCCACTGGTACTGGCCGCCGAACCCCTGGGTCTGGTCGTTGCCGGCGGCCCGGGCCAGGCCCCGGTAAATGAAGAGGCCGCAAAGCGTCACCAGGAAGGGCTGGATCTTGAGCTTGGTGACCATGATCCCGTGGAAGAGGCCGATGAGCAGCGAGATGCCGAGGACGATGGCGAAGGCCACCGGGACCCCGACCGGGGAGTTGAAGAACGGCTCGCCCTTGACGAGGAGCATGGGCGTCATGACGCCCGCAAGGGCGATGAGGGAGCCGATCGAGAGGTCGATGCCGCCGGTGATGATGACGAAGGCGACCCCGATGGAGATGATGCCGTAGAGGCCGACCCACCGCATGATGCTGCTGAGGTTGCCCGTGTCGCGGAAGGACGGCTGGAAGAATGTGGTGCTCCCGAAGAGCGCCACCAGGAGACCCAGGATGACGAGGGTCTTCGGGTTGTCGCGAACGAAATTCCTGACGCGGTCCATCATTCTCCTCCGGTGGCAAGCTGCATGATCCCCTTCTCGGAGAAGGCCTCGCTGTCGCGGAGGACCTCCCCGGCGATGCGCCCCTCGTGCATGACAAGGACGCGGTCCGAGATGCGCAGAATCTCCTCGAGTTCGCTCGAGATGGCAAGCACCGCGGCGCCATCGGCGGTCATGCGCTCGATGACCTCGTAAATTTCGCCCTTCGAGCCGACGTCGATGCCGCGGGTCGGCTCGTCGAGCAGGAAGATCTTCGGCCCGAGGGGCATCCACTTCGCGAGGACGACCTTCTGCTGGTTTCCGCCGGAGAGCATCCCGACGAGCTGGCGGGTGTCGGGGGTGCGGATGCGGAGCGCCTCGCGGGCGGACTCGGCCTCGCGGTCGACGAGGTCGTCCCGCACGAATCCGGCCCGCTGCCAGCGGTTCAGGCCGACCATGGCGACGTTGTCCCGGAGGGAAAGGTTCAGGATGGCGCCCTGGGCCTTGCGGTCCTCCGGGACGAGGGCGAGCCCGGCCCGCACCGCGTCGCGCGGGTGCCCGATGCGGATCGGCCGGCCGTCGACGGCCACCGTGCCGGCGATGGGGCGGTCGATGCCGAAGATGGCGCGCGCCAGCTCGGTGCGGCCCGCGCCGACGAGTCCCGCCATGCCGACGACCTCGCCGGCGCGCAGTTCGAAGCTCACCGGGAGGTCGGGGAAGCGCGTCACCCGGAGGTCGCGGACATCGAGAAGGACCTCTCCCCCGCTCTGCGTCGTCTTGTGGTGGACGGCGAGCTTGCGGCCCACCATGAGCGAGACGATGCGGTCATGATCGATCTCCCCCTTCTGCAACTCGCCGCTGTTTTCCCCGTCGCGCAGGACGATGACGCGGTCCGCGATCTCCTCGACCTCGCCCATGCGGTGCGAGATGAAGACGATGCACATCCCCTGGTCGCGCAGGCGCCGGACGAGACCGAAGAGGATCCCGGTCTCGTGCAGGGAGAGCGAACTCGTGGGCTCGTCCATGATGAGGACCCGGGCATCCTGGGAAAGGGCCTTCGCGATCTCAACCATCTGGCGGTGGCCGATGGACAGCTCGCGCACCGGCAGATCCGGCGCGAACTTCAGCTCGAGTTCGTCGAGAAGGGCCCGCGTCCGGCGCCGGATCTCGCCGCGGTTGAAGAACGGCCCGAAGAGGCGCGGCTCGCGGCCGAGAAAGACGTTGGCGCCGACATCGAGGTTCTCGGCGAGGTTGAGTTCCTGGTGGATGAAGGCGATGCCGAGGCGTTCCGCGGCGCGCACGTCCGGAATGGGAGCCACCCGGCCGTCCATGCGGACCTCCCCCTCGTCGGGCTGGTGCACCCCGGCAAGGCACTTCATGAGGGTGCTCTTCCCGGCGCCGTTCTCGCCCATGACGGCCACGATCTCGCCGGGCCGGAAGGCGGCGTCGACCGCCGTGAGGGCGCGCACCCCCCCGAAGCGCTTGCTGAGGCCGCAAGCTTCCAGCACGGGGGGCGGCGACGGGTCGGACGGCACGGCTTATTCCGCGCTGAGCTCCTCGATCAACCCCTGCCGCCGCTGCTGGGCGTTGAGCTGGTCGATCTTGCCCACGAAGATCATGATCTTGCCGCCGTCCGGCATGCGCTCCTTGACGAGCTTCCCGAGGCGGCGCCCGGCCTCGACGTTGTTGGTGCCGAGGTAGAAGAGGCGGTCGGATTCCGGGGCGTCGCTGTCGTGGGTGATGAGCGGCAGCTTGGCGGCGGTCTCGTTGATGAGGCCGGTCTGGTTCGCCGGGTTGAGGACGCTGAGGGCGATTCCCTTGTAGTCGCCCTTGTTCAGGATGTTCTCGAGGATCTTGTTCTGCCCCGCGACGTCGCCGGCGCTGTTCATTTCGAAATCGGCCACGATGCCGAAGTCCTTCTCGGCCTTGTAGCAGCCGGCCTCGGCGTGGCTCCAGAACGGGTCGGCGACATTGGTGATGAAGGCGAACTTCGGGGCGTCCGCCGGCCGGGCGGCGTTCTTCCCCTCCTCCCCGGCCTTCAGGTTGGCGGCCAGTTCCGCCTGGAAGGCCTCCACGTTCTCCTTCGTGATGGTGCGCGCCGGGATCGAGATCTGCTTGTCCTCGGGGAGCTCATGCGTCTTCTGGTCGACGACCATCTCCTTGAGGTACTTCATCGCCTGGTAACCGAACTGGAACGGGTTCTGCACCACGGTGCCCTCGCAACTGCCGTCCTTGATGGCCTCGAGCGCGGCGGGATCCTCGTCGAAGGAGAAGACCTTCACCTTGCCGAGCTTGTCGGCGTCCTTCAGGGCCTCGAGACATTGCGGCGCGTTGTAGGCCCAGAGACCGACCATGGCGTCGATGTCGGGGTACTTCACGAGCGTGTTCTCGGCGTTCTTCTTGGCGATGGACCGGTCGGCATTGTCGGTCTGGGTGCCGAGGATGGTGAACTTCCCGGCGGTCTGGACCTCGGCCTCATTTCCGCCGCCGCAGCCGGCCAGCACGGTCCCCATGGCCGCCACGGCAACCCGTCCCATCTGTCTTGCACTCGTCATGCCCGCCATGGAAGAGAAGGCTGTTAGGGGTGTCGAGCGTAAAGGTGGCGGAGGGTGACCGGCCGCCCCGGTCACGCCGCTCTCTACTTCCGCAGAAGAAACGCCAGGAGATCCCGGAGTTCATTTTCGTTGAGACGGTTGATCAGCGCCCCCGGCATCGGGGAAACCGGGGAGGGCGCCATCCGGGCGATCTCGGCCCGGGAGACTTCCACCGTCTGGCCGAAGTCGTAGGGGTTCACCGCGACGATGAGGGTGCCGTTCTTCTCGTCGATCGGCCGCCCCCACACCGAGGAGCCGTCCTTTTTCTCGATCAGCTCGAAGTGGTACTGGTCGGAAATGACCTTGCTCGGCTCGAGGATCGCCTCGGCGATGTCCTGCGGCTTGAAGCGGCCGCCGACCGCGGAGAGATCGGGACCGGCGCCGCCGCCTTCCCCTTCCACCCGGTGGCACGCGGCGCAGAGCGTCGCCTGGAACATGCGCTTGCCGTTCTCGCGGTCCGCACCGGAGAGGTCGCCGCTGCCGATGGCGGCCACTTGCGAGACGGTCCAATTGCGTCCGGGGCCCTTCGGAACGGGCAGGTTCTCGAAGGGACTCGGCGGACCGGCGAACTTCCATTCGCCCATCATGGCGCGCTCCCCGTCGGTGGCATTGGCGAGCATGTCCTTCTGCATCTTGTCAAGGAAGGGGCCGTAGCTGTTGCCGCCGCTCTTGGATCGCGCCATGGCGTACCACTCCATGATCTGCCGCCGCTGTCCCTCGGTCCACGGACCCTTGACGGTGCGGAGGCAGAGCGCGTAGTGGATGTCCTGGGCGGGCGGCGAGTTGCGCAGCATGTTGAGGACCGCCTTGCCGTAGCCGGCGTTGCGGGTGGCGAGCTCGGCCCAGTCCGGCCACTTCGTGTCCTTCCGGGCGGCCATGAGGCGCAGGGTGCGATCCACCACCTTGGGGGCCTGCAGGTAGCAGAGCATGCGGCACAGCTCGGCGTTGAGCTCGTCGTCCTGCGCCGGGTAGCGGGCATCGACCTGCGCCAGGACCTGTTTCCGGTCGGCCTCGTCGGCGGCGCCGAGCCGGATGAAGACCAGGGAGTAGGCGCGCAGCATCCCGAGACGCTGGGGCTTGGAAAGCTGGTCCCACTTCAGACGCCCGAGCCACGCGAGCGCCGCCTCGCGGTCATTCGGCTCGCCTTGCCGGGCCACCGCCATGGCGCCGCCGATGAGCTGCCACGGATCGCCGGCTTTCCGGAGGGCGTCCTTCACGACGTTCAAGGGGCGGCTCTCGATCTCGAGGCGCGCCACGAAGCGCTCGAAGCGGTCCTCCGACCCGAGGGCCTTCATCACCTCCGGCACCGGCGCTTCATTGAGCTTCGCGGCAAGCGCTCCGAGCGGCGACCCGCTCCCCGTCGGGGCGGCCGGGGCGGTGCTCTCGCTTCCCACGTAGCTGACCCGCCACATCGCGGACTTCGTGCGGCGGCCGCCGGTCATGAAGTACATGGCCCCGTCCTTCCCGATCGCGGCGTCGGTGAGCGGCAGGCCGGGGCCCGCCACGAACTCCTCCTTGGCTCCGGTGTAGGTCGTCCCGTCCGGCGAGAGGTGGATGGCGTGGATGGTCGCGAAGGTCCAGTCGAGGAGGTAGATCGCCTTCTGGTACTTCGCGGGAAACTTCGCGCCGCGGCCGGAGACCACCCCGGTCGGCGAGCCCGGCCCGATGTCGACCACGGGCGGCAGGCTGTCCTGGTAGTACACCGGCCACTTCCCGGTCCCGTTGCGCCATCCCCACTCCGAGCCGGGAATGACGTGGCAGAGGCGCGTGGGGCGATACCACGGCATCCCGAGGTCCCACTCCATGTCGGCGTCGTAGGCGAAGAGGTCGCCGTGCTCGTTGAAGGCGAGGTCGAAGGGGTTGCGAAACCCGCTGCTCACCAGCTCCCAGCGCGAGTTGTCGGGCTTGAACCGGCAGATCCAGCCGCCCGGCGCCATCGTCCCGCGGGCGTGCCCCCGGCCGTCCGGGTTGCGCGGCAGGAGGTGATCCTCGTCCCACACCTGCGGCATCCAGTAGGCATCCATCTCGGGAACCTTGGTGTGGTTGCCGCAGATGAAGTAGATCCACTCGCCGTCCGGCGACGGGACGAGGGAGTGCAGGCCGTGTTCCCCGCCGCCCGCGATCGTCTTCAGGGCCTCGATCTTGTCGAGGCGGCCGTCACCGTCGGAATCGGTCACCTTGTAGACGCCGTTCGCGACCTTGATCTTCTCGTTGACCGCCACGTAGAGCGCCCCGCGGTGCCAGAGCATCCCGTGCGACCCGCCGATCTCGAGGGGAAGCGGCGTGACCACCGTCTCCGCGCCGGCGTCGCCGAGGGCCGGCGGCTGCACCTGGTAGAGGCCGCCGTACTGGTCGCTCACCACGAAGCTGCCGTCCGGGAGAACCGCCATGGACACCCACGACCCCTGCGCCTTGGGAACGTCGTAGAGTTTCTCGAGCTTGAACCCCGTGGCGACCTTGAAGTTGGCGGTTTCGTCCCGCGCGACCTGCGGGTGGCCTCCCTCCCCGGCGCCGAACAGGGTCCCCCACGGTTCGACCCCCATCTTCCCGATCACCTTCGCGGCCTTCCACCCCTGGTCGTCGAAATCCCCGCCCTGCCACCCGGGCGCTTCCCGCCGCGACACCTTCCACGACCCGTCGGTCGTCACCGCCACCTTCTTCCCGCTCTTCAGGGTGACCTCCAGCAGTCCGCACAAGCCCGCGACGCTGCCCTCGTTCTCCCCGAGGACCGCGATGACGTTCTTCCCGCCCGCCACCTGCGGCCGGATCTCCATGGTCTGCGGCTTTTCCCACCGCGAGCCCTTCCCGACCTCGGTTCCGTTCACCCAGACGCGGAAGCTGTTGTCGCACGTCATCGTCAGGCTTGCGGCGCTGTCGTTTTCCGGCAGCACGAAGGTCTTCCGGAACCAGGCCCGGTCGCTCCCCTGCGGCGGCTCGTTGCTCCAGATCCACGCGGGCGGCGCGGCGGTGGTCTTGGCCTTCGCGGCGGGCGTCTTCGCCTTCGCCTCCGGCTTCGGTTTGGCCTCCGGCTTGGGCTTCGCCTGCGGCTTGAACGGGCGCAGCTCGATCGATTTCACCTCGAGCTTCATCGGCCCGCCGGCGTGCAACTGCAGCCCGAGCAATCCCTCGAGGCGGCGCTTCTCGGGATCGTGGTCGATCACCTGCACGGCCTTCTTCCCGTTCACGAAGTGGCGCAGCGTCGTCCCGCGGGCCACGATGCGAAACTCGTTCCACTGCGCGAGGTCGACCTTGTGCAGGGGCAGGTCCCCGGCCGGTTGTTTCTTTCCGCCCGGGAGCAGGTTCACCTGCTTGCCCCGCTGGCAGACGATCCCCCGCCCCTTTTCCTCGTAAAGCATCCCGAGGAACTCCTGCTTCGGGTGCATGTCCATCTGGTAGCCGCCCAGGGCCCACTCGCCCCCCTCGATCGCGGCACTGCGGTACTGAATGCCGGAATTGTTGCCGCCGGTGACGCGGGCCTTCACGCGGAGGTCGAAGTCCGCCAGCTTGCCGTCCTTCCAGATGAGGAAGGTGTTCGCCTTGACCTTCTTGTCGCCGGCGTTCGTCTCGCCCACCAGGATCCCGTTTTCGACCTTCCAGAGGCGCGGGTCGCCCTCCCAGCCGGCGAGGTCCTTGCCGTTGAAGAGGGGCTTGAATTGCTGCCCGGCGACGGGCGTTGCGAGGAGGGCAAGCAGGACGAGGAGGAGGGTGCCAGGATTCACAATGGGCAATACGCGCCCCAACCGCGGCGGATTTCAAGACGATAAGACCCAAATTCGTCCCTCCTGCCCCCCCGCCGCCCCTCAGAACCGCTTCCCGAAGGAAACCAGGAGGCCATGGCTGACGAAATCGTAGGTGCCATCGGCCGCATTCGGGCTGACGAACCGCGCCACCGCCGAGGGGGACGTGCTGCGGCTCACATCACGATCCGGCCCGTAGCCGAACTGGTAGGTCACATCGAAGGTGCAATCGCCGCAATCCCGCCCCAGCCCGATGCTCACGATGTGCCGGTCGAGGTCGGCCACCGTGGGGCTGTAAAATCCGTCCGGCACCGAGTTCTCGTTGAAGGCGTACCCGGCGCTGGCCCGCCACCCGCCGTCGAAATAGCGCGTCGCCCCGAACTTGAGCACCCAGCTGTCCTTCCATTCCAGCTCCACCGGGACGTTCTCGGGCACCGCAAATGCCGGGCGCTCGGCCTGGCGGATGGTGACCGTCCCGATCTGGCTCCAGTCGGTCCAGTCGGCGTTGAACTCGAAGTTCCAGCACGGGTTCGGCCGGTAGGAGATTCCCGCCACCGCGGTCAGGGGGAACTCGAACTCCGCGCTGGCCGGGACGCTGTTCGGCCTGATGAACGGCCGCTGGTCGATGCTGGTCCTGCCGTTGAAGCCGAGGGTCGTGCCGCTGCGCAGCGTCGCCCCCAGGGTGATCGTCTCGCTCTGTTCCCACAGGATGCCGAGGTTGAATCCCACCGCGATGTCGTCGCCCTCGAACCGGTAGAAGTCCGGAATGCGCCCCTCGTTCCGCAACAGGCCCTGCTGCAGGACAACTTCGGCGTAGTCGATCATCACGCCGCCCGCCACCGAGAGCCCCGGCGCCGCTTCCCAGGCGATCACGGGATTGATGCGAATGTAGGTCAGTTCACCCTCGGTGGCCACCGCCCGGAACCCGGTGTCCTGCGGCCACCGTACCGCCGCCCCGTGCGGCGAATACACTCCCAATCCGACCGTGAAGGGCAAATCACTGTTCCCGTAGGTATAGTACAGTTGGGGCGCGACCGCGTATTGCTCGTCGATGTGATAGGTGCGCCCGGCGCCGGACGCGCCCGCCGGGGGGCGGAAGGTCGGATCGAAGTAGAGCCCGTAGACGCCCCCGCGCACCTGGTGGCCGTCAAGTTGCGTGATCCCCGCGGGGTTGTAGTGGATGGCGGAGGGGTTGTCGGCGGTGGCCGCGAAGGCCTCGCCCCGCGCCGCCGCAAAGGCATCCTGGCTCAGGAGCCGGAAGCCGTTTCCCTGCACCAGCCCGGGGCACCCGGCCAGCGAGGCCGCCGCCAGGGCGCCGAGGGCGCGGTTCAGATTGACCAGCCGACTTGTTCCCACCGCACCGCAAGTGCAGACCACACCCCCCCACCGGAGGCAAGCGCGGATTCCCCGGGGGGTGCATAAGCTCCCGCCCGGGGGACCGGGGGAAGCGGCCCCGCAGGTGCTCAAATGCGCCCGCCTGATTATGCCAAGCCTCGATTTGCTTTTCGACGGGATCAGGGCAAACTCCCCGGGCCGGAGGGTATCTCATGTTGCTTTGGAGATCGTTGCTGGTCGCGCTTTGCCTGCCGATGGCCGCGGGCGGCTACACGTCGCTCTACGTCTTCGGCGACGGGGTGTGCACCACCACCGACAACCCGACCGGTCCCGGCGAGGAGAATGAGGCCCTGGCGGACCTTTACTACGGCCGGCGCTATTGCAACGGGCGGGTCTGGGTGGAGGTCCTCGCGCAGTGGCAGGGCCTGACCTACGACCCGGCCGGGAACATCTCCTACTTCGGCCACGACAGCACCGAGCTGATCGCCAACGCGAACAACTTCGTGGCGCCGGCCGACGTCGCCACCGCCCTGGTCGTCGCGTGGACCAACAACGCCGACCTGGTCGAGTTCTCCACCGAGAACCCTCCCCCCTACGGCCCGACCGACCTGCCGGCGTGGAACCAGTTCGTCGAGGACTCCCTCGCGGAGCATGAGCAGGCGCTTAACATCCTCTACAACAAGGGAGTCCGCCACCTCGTCATGCCCAAGGCGGTCGACATCACCTCGGTCCCCTTCTACAACCTGGCCCCACCGCAGCGCCAGTTCATCCGCGAGCGCGTCATCGAATTCAACACGGGCTTCGACGCCATGCTCGTGGATCTCATGGTGACTCTGCCGGGCCTGAGGATCTGCCGGCCCGACACCTTCGCCTTCTTCGAAACGGTCCTGGCCAATCCCGGCGACTACGGACTCGTGAACCCCGGCGTCGACGCCATCAACGACCTCGGCGACCCGCCGCTCGATTCCGGTCCGGGCGTGGACTACATCTTCTGGGACGTGTATCATCCCACCGCCAAGTTCCAGGTCCACCTCGCGAACCTCGTGCAGCAACTCCTGACCCCCGCGCGCCTGCACAACGTCGTGGTCGGCGGCGGCAACGCGGACCTGACGGTCGTCAATGCGCCCGTCGGCCGCGAGGGATTCGTGGACAGCAGCCCCGACGTCATCAACTTCAGCGAGGTGTCGCCCATCCTCCCCACCGCCACCAGCGAGACCTTCTCCGTGCCCGCCACCGGCGACCGGCGGTTCTACAAGGTGCGCTTCCCGGTCGTCTGGTCCTGGCCCTGAGCGCCGGCCGGGTGCCCATCGGGAATTGCATCCGTGCGGGCCCGCATCCGGGCTGGCCCGGAGTCCTCTTCCTCCGGCGTCGGTAGCCTTTAAATAGTGCGGGCAGACGTGCTGGAGCGGAATGCCAGTCTCGCTTCGATCCCGGAGGGATCATTCCCCAAGGGCATCGAGCCTGGGAGAGAATCCCCGGACCCCCGTCCGATCGTCGCCTGCTTTTCTTTTGCCGTCATCGACTGGCGGACCTAGTTTTCCGCTCTCATGCCGATTCCTGCCCTCGCGGCGGGACGTCTTGCCGTCCTGCTCCTCTTGCCCACCCCCCTGCTGGCCTCCCTGACATGGACCGGCGGCGGTGACGGCGTTTCGGTGTTCCAGGAAGCGAACTGGGTCGACACGGATACCGGCTCGGCGCCTCCCGCCGGAACGGTGGACGGCGGCCAGCCGGTTCCGCTCTTCCCCGGCGGGATCATCATGGCGGAGGCGGCGGGGACCTACGGCCCTTATGCCCCCAATTTCGACCTCGGCGGGAACACCCTCCACCTGTCGGGCGGCGGAACCCTTCAGGCGAGCGCCGGCTACGGCCTGCGCAGCAACTCGGGCGGGGGCAACAGCAGCGTCTTTCTTTCCGGAACCACGGCCCTCCAGGTCCAGTTCCTCCTCGACATCGTCCTCACGCTCTCGGACGCATCGACGCTCACCTTGAGCGGCGGCGGAAATCCCGTCAACTCGTCGACGATCAATCTGACCTCGAGCTTCACCGGTGAGATCCGCTTCACCGCCGAGTCCGTCGCCGCGGTGCAGTCCGAGCACCTCTCCAAGATCACCGTCGACGGCGCCGCGGTGGTGCTCGGGACGAACGCCGAGCTGGTATCGGACGGTGGCGCGGGCTCGATCCTGACCGCGGCCGGCGACCTCGACGGGGACGGGATGCTCGACATCTGGGAGATCCGGTTTTTCGGCGACACCGGACGCGACGGGACCCTCGACTTCGATACCGACGGGCTGGACGACCTCGCGGAATTCACCAACGGGACCGACCCGACCGAACCGGACAGCGACGGCGACGGGCTGGACGACGGTCCGGAGGTGGCCGGCGGGACGAACCCGAACGACCGCGACACCGACAACGACGGACTCGAAGACGGGGTGGAGACCGACACGGGGACCTTCCTGTCCGCCACTGACACCGGCACCGACCCCCTCGACCCCAACACCGACGGGGACCGCGTCAAGGACGGCGGCGAGGTGCGGCGCGGGACCGACCCGACCGACCCGGCGGACTATCCCGAGCTTCCGAACGTGATCTTCATCATGGCCGACGACCTCGGCATCGGGGAGGTCGGGGCCTACGGGTCGACGAAGATCCTCACGCCCCACATCGACTCCCTCGCCGCGGGCGGGATGAAGTTCACGAACTTCTATTCGCCGTCGGCGGTGTGCGCCCCGACCCGCGGGCAACTCCTGACCGGCAAGCACGCCGGGCAGGCGCTCATCCGCAACAACGGGGAAGTCGGCAACGGCTACCAGCGGCCGCTCCCGGCCGGGACCTTCACCCTCGGGACCCTCATGCAGAACGCCGGCTACGCGACGTCCTGCATCGGCAAGTGGGGACTGGGCGGGCCGGCCACCACCGGCCACCCGAACCTGCAGGGGTTCGACCACTTCTTCGGCTACCTCGGGCAGGTCCAGGCGCACCACTACTACCCGTCCTACCAGTGGCGCAACATGGCCAAGGCCTACTACAGCCCGACCCTCGCCGCCGCGGAGGGCGGCGTGCTCGAGATCCCGGGGGCGGCCAATGAAACCGGCTTCAACAACCTCGCCCTCTCGCTCGCCAACAAGAACAACAACGGCAACGTGCATTCCCACGACGCGCAGTCAAGGGAGGCTCTCGACTGGATCACGGCCCACGCCGGCGAGGCCTTCTTCATGTACCTCGCCTACCCGATCCCGCACGTCTCGGTGCAGCCGCCGGGGCACATCGACGACCTCACCGACGGGGACGGGATCGTGTTCGACAACGCGGTGCGCACCGCGGTCGAGGAGTTCTATCCCGGACAGCCGTTCGGGGCGCCGATTTCCCATCCGGGTTCCGGCCACTACTCCGCCACCCCGGACAAACGTCACGAATACGCCGCCATGATCACCGCCATGGACCGCGACATCGGCCGCATCCGCAGCCTCCTGCAATCGCTCGGGCTCGAAAACGACACCCTCCTCATCTTCTGTTCCGACAACGGGGTGACGTTCGTCGGGGAAGTGGATGCCGCCTACTTCGGTTCGACCGCCGGCCTCCGCGGCGCGAAGGGGAACCTCTACGAAGGCGGGATCCGTTCGCCGTTCATCGCCTCGTGGCCGGGGAAGATCCCGGCGGGAAGCACCTCCGGCATCCTCGGGCACTTCGACGACCTCATGCCGACCCTCGGCGAACTGACCGCCACCCCGCACCCGCCCGACGTCACGGGCCGCTCGATCCTTCCCACCCTCCTCGGCGAGCCGGCGGAATGCCAGGAACCCCGCGATTACCTCTACTTCGAGTTCTCCACCGGCGCGAACTGGACCCGGGCGGTGCGGCAGGGCGACTGGAAACTCCACCGCAGCGTCAACAAGACGACCGGCGCCGCGAGCTACGAACTTTACAACCTCGCGAGCGATCCCGCCGAGGCATCGAACGTCCACGGCGCGAATCCGGGCGTGGCCGCGGCCCTCGAACGCATCATGGACGGCGACCATTCACCGTCGGAATTGTTCTTCCGGCCGACGGACGAATTCGCCGCCACGAACGGCGTGACGGTCAGCTACGGCACCCTCGGCCTGCGGCTCAATGGAACGGGCGAGGGAATTTCCCCGCTTCTGGAGGACATCACCGGCAAGGTCACCTTCAAGCTCACCATCGACCCGTCCGGGGGACCGGCCGCCAACGGGGCCTTCCTCTTCGGTGCGGGAAGTAACCCGGCCAACCTGGTGAAAGTCGAAGCGGATCCGGATGCCGGCTTGTTCCGGCTGACGAGCGGCGGCGATTCCGCCAGTGCGGCGCTGACCGGGGCCGGGCCATACGATCTCGAGATCGTATGGGAGCCCGCCCTGGCCACCGTGACGCTGGCCAGCGGCGCCACCAGCCTGCCCCTCACCCTTGGATCGCCGCCCGCCGTGATCGACCACGTCGGCTACTCGGTCACGAACGCGCAGTGCGACTTCACACCGGTCACGGTTTGCCTCGAAGTCCCCGCCGCGCCGGTCACCCTCGCGCCCGAGAGGAAGGGCCCTGCCTGGCGCCTTCGCTACGAGCGTCCCGCCGCGGCGGCGGGAGCCTACATCTGCGAGCAGTCGGAATCGCTCGCCACCTGGTCGACCGCCGCTCTCTACACCCAGGCTCGAACCCGCTTCGGAGGCGTGCAGGAGGTCGTCGTCCAGGCGCCGCATCCGGCCGGCCACCCCGACGGGCCCCCGAAGCGCTTCTACCGGGTGCGGTATCAGCCGTAGGGCCACCTGAATCCCGACTCAGAATCTGCCGGGAGTCCATGCTTCAGCATGCCCGGGCGTTCATCCGGTCCACGGCGCCCATGCGGAGGCTTGGGCCGCTACCCCACGGGCAAACGCCCTCGGCGTTCCGGCCGCACGCTGAAGCGTGAACTCCTGACAGACATCCACCCGGCCCGCCCTCAATCGAACAGCTTCGCGGCTTCCCCGGGTTCGGGAAAGCGTCCCGTCTCGGCCTTGCTGTAGAGCACCTCGCCGTCGCGCCGGACCTCGAAGATCCCGCCGCCGCCGCGGACCAGTTTCACCTTCTCGCCGGTCTTCGCCGTGATCTCCGCCGAGACACGCTCGGCATCGGGAAGGAAGTTTCAGGCCCCGCAATATTCGATCTCGATCGCCATGGCGGAATTATGAATGACTTGCCGACTCCCGCAACGTAGGAATCGCCCCATGCGCGCCCTGGCCGTTTTCCTCATCGCCACATCCCTCATGGCCCCTGCCGCCGCGGCGGCCCCGAACATCATCTACGTCATGGTGGACGACATGGGCCCCGCCGATGCCGGCTGTTTCGGCGGGACGCACATCCGGACCCCCCACCTCGACCGCATGGCGAAGGAGGGCCTCCTCGTCAGCAACCACTACTCGGGCTGCACCGTCTGCGCTCCCTGCCGCTCGGTGCTCATGACCGGCAAGCACATGGGACGGACCTCGGTGCGCCTCAACACCGGCGGGGTGCCGCTCCTCGACGCCGACGTCACGGTGGCGGAGGTGCTCAGGAAGGCCGGCTACGCCACCGGCGGGTTCGGGAAGTGGGGCATCGGCGACATCGGCACCGAGGGCGTCCCCGAAAAGCAGGGGTTCGACGAGTTCTACGGCTACTACCACCAGATCCACGCCCACAAGCACTACCCGGACTTCCTGGTGCGCAACGGGGTGAAGGAGCCGATCAAGAACTCGAAGCCGGACACGAAGCTCGGCTACGCGCCGGACATGATCTTCGGCGAAATGAAGAAGTTCATCCGCCGCGCGGCGGAGGACGGCAAACCGTTCTTCGCCTACGGCCCGTGGACCCCGCCGCACGGCGGCTACAACTTCCCGCACGAGGACCCGATCTGGGACCACTACAAGGACCGCGAGGGCTGGTCCGGCACGGTGAAGGGCCACGCCGCCATGACGACGCTCGTGGACCGCCACATGGGCGAATTGCTCGACCTCCTCGACGAGCTCGGGATCGCGGGGAACACGGTCGTCTTCTTTCACTCCGACAACGGCTCGGCCCTGACCGGCAAGCAGAACGAGACGATCCGCTCCTCGGGTCCGCTGCGGGGGCAGAAGCGCTCCCCCTACGAGGGCGGGGTGCGCGCGCCCTTGCTGGTGCGCTGGAAGGGGACGATCGCGCCGGCCCGCAACGACGTCCTCATCGCCTCCGCGCAGGACGCCCTGCCGACCCTCGCGGAGCTGGCGGGCGCCACGCAGTTCGTCCCGAAGGACGTCACCGGCCGGTCCTACGTGGCGGCGTTCTCGGGAAAGCACCCGCCGAACTGGCACGACTACCACTACTGGGAATGGGGGAAGTGGGACTGGAAGAGGAACCGCGAGGTCCCGGGCGGCACCATGCAGGGGCTCCGCAAGGACAATTGGAAGATCGCCCGCGCGCGCAACGACCAGCCATGGGAACTCTACGACCTCGCGGCCGATCCCGGCGAAAAACGCAACCTCGCCGAGAATTACCCGCGGAAGGTGATGCGGCTCGAGGCCCTCGTGAAGCAGGCCCGCGTCCCGATGCGCCCCCAGCGCGAGCCGGAACATCCCGAGGGCCAGCGGTTCAACTAGGACCGGCGGGGATCCCGGCGGCCTCTCCCTTGAACAATCGCCGCTCCCCGCAACGTATCCGGCCCCATGCGCCAGCTTCTTCTCGTTTTCCTCGCCGCGCTGCCGGCCCTCTCCGGAGCGCAGGCGGCGAAGCAGCCGGCGGGCGGAGCGTCACGCCCCCCCAACATCATCTACATCCTCCTCGATGACGCCGGATACGGCGACCTCTCGTGCTATGGCCAAAAGAAGTTCGCGACGCCGCACATCGACCGCCTCGCGAGCGAGGGCATGAAGTTCACGCAGCATTACTCGGGATCGACGGTGTGCGCGCCGACGCGGAGCGTCCTGATGACGGGGCTGCACACCGGCCACACGCCCAGCCGCGGCAACAAGGAGGTCAGGCCGGTCGGACAGCACCCGATCCCGGCGGAGACCTTCACCATCGCGGAGGCCCTGAAGAAGGCGGGCTACGCGACGGGCGCCTTCGGAAAGTGGGGACTGGGGAACCCGGGCTCGGAGGGCGATCCCCTCCACCAGGGATTCGACCGCTTCTTCGGCTACAACTGCCAGCGCAACGCGCACACCTACTACCCGGCCTGGCTCTACGATGACGACGAGAAGATCAGCCTCGACGGGAAGACCTACTCGCACGACCTCATCATGGAGCAGGCGCTGGAGTGGATCCGCAGCAGGAAGGACGGGCCGTTTTTCTGTTTCCTGCCGGACACCATCCCGCACGCCGCGATGCACGTTCCCGAGAAGTACGCGGCGCCATTCCGGACCAGGTTCCCCGAGTTCGAGGACAAGGTCGGGAAGTACGGGAACAACAAGCCTCACGCGACCAACCCGGCCGCCCAGTTCGCCGGGATGATGACGGCCCTCGACGAGGGAATCGGGCGGGTCCTCGACCTCCTCGAGGAACTCGGGATCGACGACCACACCATCGTGATGCTCAGCTCCGACAACGGCCCGCACAAGGAGGGCGGCCACATGCCCGACTTTTTCAACAGCAACGGCGGCCTGCGCGGCTACAAGCGCGACCTCTACGAGGGGGGAATCCGCTGCCCGCTCCTCGTGCGCTGGCCGGGGCAGGTCCGGGCGGGCGCCGTGAGCGACCACATCTCGGCGCATTGGGACGTTTTCCCGACCTTGTGCGAACTGGCGGGCGCCGGGGTCCCGGCCGGGCTCGACGGCATCAGCTACCTGCCCGTCCTGCGGGGCAAGGAGCAACCGCGGCACGACGCGCTCTACTGGGAGTTCCACGAGCAGGGCGGAAAACGCGCGGCGCGCTTCGGGCCCGGGGGAAAATGGAAGGCGGTGCAGCTCGGGGTGAACAAGAAGGGCCGGGACGCCCCGGTGGAGATCTACAATCTCGAGGAGGATCGGGCGGAGCGCAAGAATCTCGCCGCCGGGCATCCCGAACTGGTGGCCGACGCGAGGAAGATCTTCATGCGGGAGCACACCGAGAACCAGTTCTTCAAATTCGCATGGGAGAAGAAGTGACCGGCCGGGAAGAGATCGAAAAAAGCCTGAAGGGCTTTTGGATTGCAGCCCCGGGTTGGAACAACCCGGGGGCCTCCGCAGGTGCGCAGCCCCAACCGCGAAGTGGTTGCGGAGGCGGGGCCGCGGAAGGCGGCGGCAGAACCTCCCCAACACCTTCGGCGTTGGATCTCGCCTCGATCACAGAGCCCCAGGGTTGTTCCAACCCCGGGCTATTTGACGGAATCCCGTTGGGATTCACCGCGCCGTGTGCCGGACACTACCGCCGGGACGGACTTCGGCGAACTCAGTCGAGCCGTCATGCCACGTTCCGGAAAGGCATGGCCTGCCTCTTCCTCGCCCTGCTCCCCGCCCTCGCCGCGGCGGAAGAGAAAATCAAGGGCGTCGACCTCAAGCTGATCTCGGAGGTCACCACCGTGAAGGCGGGCCAGCGCTTCGCGGTGGGGCTCAAGATTCATCACCACGACCACTACCACACCTACTGGCAGAAGCCGGGCATCGTCGGGGTGCCGACCGATCTCCAGTGGCAGTTGCCCCCCGGCTTCACGGCGGGGCCCATCCAGTGGCCGTATCCCGAGAAGGTCGACATGGCCGGGCATCCCGCCCACGGCTATCACCGGGACGTGCTCCTCATCGTCGAGATCCGCCCGCCGGAGGTCATCGAGGCGGAAGAAGTCACCCTGACGGCCCGGGCCGGCTGGATGGCCTGCGCGAAGCAATGCCATCCCGGCTTCGCGACCTTCTCCCTGCAGCTTCCGGTGGCGGAGCGCGTGAAGGTCAACGCCAAGACGCGGCCGCTCTTCCGGAAATCCCGCGGCGAGATCCCGGCGCCGGTCCGCCACTGGGATGTCACGCTGGAATCCGCCCCGGATGCCGCCGAGATCCGGTTGCGGATCACGCCCCGCCCCCCGCACGCCAGGGATCCAGGCGGGTTCTACTTCTATTCGAGCGACGGGCAGGTCTCGTCGGACCAGCCGCAGGATGCCGAGCGCCTCGACGACGGGAGCTACCGGCTGACCATGACCCGCGGCGAGTTCGGTCCCAAGGGGGCCGGGCGCCTCCCGGGGGTTCTCAGCGCCGCGCGGCCCTTTGACGGGCCGCATTTCGCCCATGCGCTCATCGATCCGCCCTATCCCGAAAAGCCCGCGGGGCAGTCCCCGTAGGATGGCGGACATCCCGTATTTGCGTGATTCCATGGCCCCCCCGCCGGGTCCATGATGGCGCCTCCCACCGTCACCATGAAACCTCTCCTCGTCCTCCTCCTCGCCGTTCTTCCGCTCTCCGCCGCCCCGGTCGTCTATGACGGGGGGGACGGCATCGGGAAGGGAAAGCACATCGTCTTCGTCGCGAGCGACCACGAGTATCGCGCCGAGGAGACCTGCCCGGCGCTGGCGCGCATCCTCGCGAAGCGCCACGGGTTCAAGTGCACGGTGTGTTTCGGCGTCGATGCGGACGGCTTCATCGAGGGAGGGGCGTCCAACGTGCCGGGGCTGGAGGCCCTGCAGGACGCCGACCTGATGGTCATCTTCACGCGCTTCCTGAACCTGCCCGCGGAGCAGATGGACCACATCGTTGATTACCTCGACCGCGGCGGTCCGGTGGTGGGGATGCGGACGTCCTCGCACGCCTTCAAGATCCCGGGGGATTCGCCCTACGCGAAGTATGACTTCCAGTCGAAGGTTCCGGGCTACGAGAAAGGGTTCGGCCACCAGGTCCTCGGCAACACGTGGGTCGGCCACTACGGCCGGAACCACGTGCAGGCGACCCGCATCAAGCTTGTTCCCGAACAGAAGGACCACCCCGTCCTGCGGGGGGTTGGTGACAACGCCCTCTGCCATGCCGGGGCCTACAACGGCGAGCCGCGCGACGACTTCACGGTGCTGACGAAATCGCAGCCGCTGGTCAACATGGAGCGGGACGGGGCACCCGATCCCAAGAAACCCCCGGTGGCATCCACCTGGACGCGCCACTACACCGGCAAGTCGGGAACGAAGGGCCGCGTCTTCCATTCCACGCAGGGAGCCTCGGAGGACGTCGTCGATCCCGACTACCGCCGTCTCCTCATCAACGGCATCCTCTGGGCGGCGGGCATGGAGAAGGCCATCAAGCCGGACCTCGCCATCGACTTCGTCGGCCCCTACCAGCCGAACACGCATCGCAACCCGGGATGGGCCCGGAACGTTAAGCCGTCCGACCTCGCCGGGTGGGAGTCGCCGATCATGCCGAAGGGCGAGAAGCACGCCCCGGCCACCCGGAAGCCGCGCCAGCCGAAGCGCGCCCCGAAGAAACCGGAGGCCGCGAAGCCGGCTGCGGCGAAGCCCGTCCCGGGGGCGCCGGACGCCCGGAACACGAAGGTCAACAAACCGAAGCCGCGGGAGGACCCGAAGCTCGCCGACTACTACATCAATCTCAAGACCTCCCCGCGACCCGGGGATGCGCCGCCGCTCGCCACGGCCCTGCCGCTCGAGATCCCGAAGGAGGCGCGCGTCGCCTTCATCGGGAATCTCCTCCTCGACGCCGAGCGGCGCAACGGCCACCTCGAGACGCTCCTTCACCAGCGCTTTCCCGGGCACCGGTTGTCGATCCGCAACCTCGCGTGGCCCGCGGATGAAGTCGACCTGCAGCCGCGGCCGGACAACTTCGGCGACCTCGACCAGCACCTCCATTACTTCAAGGCGGACCTCATCATCGCGGCGTTCGGCGCCAACGAGTCGTTCGCGGGGAGGGCCGGGCTCGCGGACTTCGGGGAGCGCCTCGACAAGTTCCTCACCCACCTGAAGTCCAGGGCCTACAACGGCAAGACCGCGCCGCGGGTCGTGCTGCTCTCCCCGGCCGCCCACGAGAACGTCCCGGAGGTGAAGGCCGCCGACCGGAACAACGCCAACCTCGCGCTCTATTCCAGGGCCCTCAAGGCGGCCGCCGCGGAGCACAAGGTGGCCTTCGTGGATGTCTTCCCGGCCACCGCCGCCGCCTTCGGCGATCCCGCCACGCGCCTCACCATCGACGGCAACGCCCTGAACGAGGATGGTCACCTCGCCTTCGCGCGCGCCGCCTATCGCGGGCTCTTCGACGACACCCCGCCCGCCATCGACGAAGCGGTGCGCGCCCTCGTGAAGGACAAGGCCGCGCAGTTCTTCCACCGCTACCGTCCGCTCAACACCTTCTACTACACCGGGGGCCGCAACAAGAGCTACGGCTACCTCGACTTCCTTCCGGCCATGCGGAACTTCGACCTCATGGCCGCCAATCGCGACGCCGCGATCTGGTCGACCGCCCGGGGACGCCCGGCGCAGCCCGACGACTCGAACCTGCCGGCGCTCGACGAGGTCGCCGAGAGCCGCGGCGCCAACGAGTGGCTGAGCCCCGCGGGTGAACTGGCGGCCTTCAACGTCGATCCGCGCTTCGAGGTGAACTGCTTCGCCTCCGAGGAGGACTTCCCCGAGCTGGCCTGCCCGATCCAGATGCGCTGGGACGCCCGGGGCCGCCTGTGGGTGTCGTGCTCGACGACCTACCCGCACCTCTACCCGGGGAACAAGCCGGTCGACAGGATCGTCATCCTCGAAGACACCAACCGCGACGGCAAGGCCGACAAGTGCAGCACCTTCGCGGACGACCTGCACATCCCGCTGTCCTTCGTCCTCGACGGCAGGGGCGGGGCCTTCGTGTCGGAGGAACCGCACCTCACCCACCTCCGCGACACCGACGGCGACGGCAAGGCCGACGCCCGCGAGATCGTCTTCACCGGCTTCGGCTGCGAGGATTCGCACCACGCCCTCCACGACTTCGTGTGGACGCCGGGCGGCGACCTCCTCTTCCGCGAGTCGATCTTCCACAACTCGCAGGTCGAGACGGCCTATGGCCCGGTCCGCGCCAGGAACTCGTCGTGGTTCCTGTATCACCCGTCGACGCGCAGGCTGACCGCCTTCGGGGCCTACCCGAACACGAACCCGTGGGGGGTCACCTTTGACAAGCACGGGCATCACGTCGCCTCGCACCCGGTGTTTGCCTCCACCTTCCATGCCACCAACCCGCCCTACCCGGCGCAGCATCCGCGCGCCAACGGCATGCAGGCCTACTCCGGGGTGTGCGGTCACGACTTCGTCGACTACCCGCAGTGGCCGGCGGCCATGCAGGGCGGGTTCATCAAGGTCCGCTACAAGCCCACCAACCGCGTCGAGTTCCACAAGTGGATCGAGAAGGAGGACCACTTCGCGGAGGAGTACGTCTCGGACCTGGTCTTCTCGACGAACCTGTCGTTCATCCCGGTCGATGCCCGCTTCGGCCCCCGGGGCGCGTTCTACGTGTGCGACTGGTACAACCCGGTGAAGGGCCACGCCCAGTATTCGCTGCGCGACCCGCGGCGCGACCGGAAGTCGGGCCGCATCTGGCGCATCGTCCCGAAGGGCGCCAGGCTCCAGGATCCCCCGAAGATCGCCGGGGAGAGCGTCCCGCGGCTGCTGGACCACCTGAAGTCGCCGCACTACCGCGTCCGTTACCGGGCGAAGCGCGAGTTGCGGGCCCGCGACCGCAAGGAGGTCCTCCCCGCCCTCGACCGGTGGCTCGGCCGCACCCTCGACCCGCACCATCTTCTCGAGGGCTTGTGGCTCTCGCAGGGCCTCGACGCCCCGAACGTCCCGCTGCTGATCGCCCTGTCCAACTCGGAGAACCACCTCGTCGCGGCGGCGGCCTACGGTCCGCTGCGCTTCTGGCACGAGGCCGTCGGGACCTCCCGGACCACGGCCCTGCTCGAAAAGGGCGTGCACCATGCGTCGCAACACGTGCGGCGCGAAGCCGTCATCGCGGCAAGCTACGTGGGCACTCCGGAGGCCTTCGAAGCCATTCTCCACGTCCTCGATCAACCCATGGGAACCCACCTCGCCTATGCCGCCGCGACGGCCCTCGAATCGGAGAACCTGTCCCGCCATTGGCAGGGGGGCGCCCACGAGGAGCGCATCCGGAGCTTCCTCGCCGGGCAATCCACGAGCGCCCGGCTGAAGCCGTCCACCGGGAACGCCCGCGAGGCGAACTTCGACTCGCAACGGGGCCTGCAGGTGGTCGAAATCGGCTGCGTTCCCGAGCGCCTCCTCTTCACGAAGTCCGGCTTCACCGTGAAGCGCAACAAGCCCGTGAAGCTGACCCTGAGCAACCCCGACGCCACCCAGCACAACCTCGTCATCCTCGCGGCGGGAACCCCGGTGGAGGAAATCGGGATGGCCGCCAACGAAATGGCCAAGAGCCCCGCGGGCCTCAAGAAGCACTTCATCCCGGACGACCCGCGCGTCCTGCACCACACCAGGCTCCTCGACCCCGACACCGCCGAGACCCTGCGCTTCATCGCCCCGAAGAAGCCCGGCACCTACCCCTTCGTCTGCACCTTCCCCGGCCACTGGATCCTCATGAAGGGCGAGATGGTGGTGGAGTGACGTGGCGGCGGTTTCCGACCGCCCAGCCCATTGTCCGATGTTCGATGTTCGATGTTCGGACTTGGCCGGCTATCCTGCGTTCACAATTCTCCCGAACAACTGACCCATTCTTACCTATGAAACTTCTCTGGCCCATTGGCGCCTTACTTCTCGCCGCATCCCTGGCCTTCGCCGCCCCGGCCGAGGCGCAGGCGCCGGCCACCCCGAACTTCATCTTCATCCTCGCGGATGACATGGGTTACGGCGACGTGGCGCACGCCGGCGGAAAGTTCCCCACCCCGCACCTCGACCGTCTCCGGGCCGAGGGGATGCGCTTCACCGATGCCCACACGACCTCCTCGGTGTGCACCCCGACGCGCTACAGCATCCTGACCGGCCGCTACAACTGGCGCTCGCCGCTGAAGAAGAGCGTCCTCTTCCCGCCGAAGCCGTCCATCATGGACCCCGAGCGGCTCACCGTGGCGAAGTTCCTGCAGGACCACGGCTACACGACCTTCGCGGTGGGCAAGTGGCACCTCGGGCTGAACTGGCACATGCTCGACGAACCCGCCAAGGCCGGGAGCGGGCCGACGCAGGGAAGCTGCTGGGACATCGATTTCTCGAAGCCGCCGAAGCTCGGGCCGCTGAAGCTCGGGTTCACGCACGACTTTCTCTTCCCGGCCTCGCTCGACATGGCGCCCTACCTCTACCTGCGCGACGACGTTCCGGTCGGCAAGCCCACCGTCACGAAAGGCTGGAACCGCAAGGGGCCGGCCACCCCCGACTTCGAGGCCGACCAATGCCTCATCGACTTCGCGCGCGAATCGCGGGCCTTCATCCGGCAGGGCGCCGGGGCGAAGAAGCCCTTTTTCCTCTACCTCCCGCTGACCAGCCCCCACACGCCCATCGTTCCGTCGAAGAAGTGGCTCGGGAAATCGGGTTTCGGGAAATACGGCGACTTCGTCATGGAGACCGACTGGGTGGTCGGGGAGGTCCTCGCCGAGCTCGACGTGCAGGGGGTGGCGGACAACACCTTCGTCCTCTTCACCTGCGACAACGGCTGCTCGCCGCAGGCCAAGATTCCGGAGTTGGCGAAGAAGGGCCACAAGTGCAACGGCGACTGGCGCGGCCACAAGGCCGACATCTACGAGGGCGGTCACCGCGTTCCGTTCCTCGTCCGCTGGCCGGGACGGGTGAAGGCCGGAAGCACCTGCGATCTCACCGCCTGCACCGCGGACTTCTTCGCCACGGTGGCTGAGATCCTCGGGAAGCAGAAGGCGCTCCCGAACAACGCCGCGGAAGATTCCTTTTCGCTGGTGCCCGCCCTCACGACACCCGGCCACGACACCCCGGTCCGCCCCTTCACCATTCACCATTCCATCAACGGCTCCTTCGCGATCCGGAAAGGCGACTGGAAGCTGTGCCTCTGCCCGGGATCGGGCGGATGGTCCGACCCGCGGCCCAACAAGGCCCTCAAGGACAAGTCCCTCCCCGCGGTGCAGCTCTTCAACCTCGCCGAGGATCCCGGGGAACAAAAGAACCTCGAGGCGAAGCATCCCAAGGTGGTCGACGACCTCGTCGCGACCCTCGTGACGGCCATCGCGCAGGGACGAACGCGGCCCGGCGACCCGTCCCCCAACGACGGCCGGCCGGACACCTTCCCCGGCAATGTGCTCCGGCGCTTCCCCTCCCTGGAGGAGCCCGGGCGCAATTAAGTTCGGATTCTCTAATATTTGCGGCCTTCGCCGTCCTCGTTTGAAGCGCCCAAGCGGGGCCGCGCGCACGCTGTTCAGTTGACAGCCCCCGTCTCGCTACACCGCAGAAATTCAGGAGTTTTTTCCCACTCGCCCGCTGCCCGGACTGTGCGGCGCCCCCCCCGAACCGATCGGCGCGAGCGTTGCGATGAAATGCGCTGGCCGCCGGCGACGCCATTCCTCTAACCTTCCCATCGCTAACCACACTCTCATCATGAAGAAACTTTTCCTCACCTGCACGGCGGCCCTGGCCTTGGGTCTCACTTCCGGTCACGCCGCCCTGTACACCTTGTCGGGCACCATGGATCCGCAGCAAGCCGGCACCAACGGCGGCTTCGGAGGCGGAACCGGCTTGGGCACCGGAACCATCAATGGTTCCTACGACGATGTCACCAACCTGCTGGACTACACCATCACCTACACCAGCCTGACGGCGCCGGTGACCATCGCCCATTTCCACCGCGGCGCACCCGGTGTGAGCGGCGGGGTCGATCTCGGAATTCCCGGTCCGTACGACGCCGGGGTGTCCAGCGCCACCGGTGTTCCGGTTTCCGCCGCAGCGGAGACCAACCTCCTCGCCGGCAACTGGTACGTGAACATCCACACCTCGAGTTTCACGAGCGGCGAAATTCGCGGCCAGGTCATCGTGGCGCTCGTCCCCGAGCCCGGCACCTCGGCCCTTGCGCTGGCGGCGGCGGGGCTCCTGTTCCTGCGGAGGAAACGCTAACCTGCGTGATCGTCGGACAGGTCGGACAGGTCGGACCCGTCTGACGCTTAGGCCCCGATGCGCTTCTCGATGAAGCGGAAGCGCTGGTCGTATTCGCCGCCGGCGAACTTGATGCAGCATTCGTAACAGGCGACGTGTCCGCGCATGCGGCGGACGCGTTCCGTCTGCGACCAGCAGTTCGGGCAGACATAGGCCCACTTGCGGCGCAGGGTGCGGGTCGGCAGGGGGAGCTGGTGGCTGGCACGCTCCCCGGGAATGCCGAGGTCGCAGCAGGCGCGTTGCCACTCGGGTCCGTGCGGCATGATGCGCCGGTTGCCGGCCCGTTCATACGCGACGAGGTGGGCGAGTTCGTGGAGGAAGGTGCGTTCCACCTCCTCCGCGGAGATGTCCTCGAGGGCGGGATTCATTTCGACGACGGCCTCGGGCCACATGGCGCGACCCGCGGTGGAGCGCATCCGCCGGTTCCAGACCACCTGCACCCGTGGCGCGAGCGACGGCACCCCCACCGCGATGCACAGGTCAAAGGCGCGGCGCGTGAAGTCGTGGTCGCGGCCGGCGCGCTTCCGGGGGGATTCCCCGCGGCGCCCGGGGCGCGGAAAGGTGAACTGCAATTGCCAAATCGACTGCCGCACGGGCGAAGAATCGCAAATTGGCGGCCTGATTTCAAGGCCGCAGGAAGCGCACTCTGCTCCCCGGCAACAACCCGGGAGGCGCGGGCGGCCGGCGGCGAATTCCCATCCTCGGTTCGCGGGGATCCCGCCGCGGTCAGGGAGTGCTCACCGGCGCGGATTCGGCGGGCTTCGGCTTCCGGACGGAGATCGGGCCTCCCCGGCAGGTGGCCACCACCACGCGCCCCAGGCGCTGGTAGGCATCCACCGTTTCCTCCGGAATGGCGGTTTCGCCCCGCGCCTGGTCAATCGAGACGTCGATGGGGTACAGCCAGCCGCGGTTGCGCTGATGGAACGTCGCCCAGTCGAGCAGCTTGCCGGTGCGCATTCCACCGACGCGGGCCTTGTAGCCGGGCGGGACATGCACCACCGCTCCCTTGGGAACGATGGTCCAGTTCGTGCCCGAACTGAGCACCGTGGATCGCAAGAGGAGGCTCTTCTCCTTGGTGTTTTCCCGGCGCTTCACGGTTCCGGGTGCGATGGGCTCGAGCCCCGCGTTCTTGTAGGCGTTGCCCGCGGTCTTTTCGCGCTTGGCGGCGAGATCGGCATGCGTGGGACGCAGCTTCACCCCGGCGCGCCCCTTCTGCGCCTCGCCGGCGCCCAAGAATGCGATGCCGCCCCCACAACTCAGAACCGCCACCAGCGGCAGCAGACGCCGCCCGGGGAAGCTCGTCATCCAGGCGGAGGCATATCTCCGCTCAATCAAAGGCGCGGGAGAATCCCCGGGAGGAGGGTCGCTCGCCGCACCGGGGTCCGGGACACTGTCCCTGGCGGGAGCGGGGCGCTCTCCGGGGAGGGGGTTGGTTTGAGGGGATTTCATAGCTGGCGGACGGCAAGCGGGCGGGCATCCGACAGAATCGGGACGTGGCGAGCGTCCCAAGATCACATGGTTAAGTCAATTTGATTTATAGGAATAGTTAAATTAATTGGCGGGAGGTGGGGCCGTGGCAGCGCGGGACGATTCCCGGTTCTACTCATTGCTGTAGAAGCTGCCGCGGACCTCGATGCGCCGGTCCACCGTCACCGCCACCTGGTCGAGAAGTTCGGCCCCGAAGGGAGTGCGGTGGACCAACTCGACGGTATAGAGGCCATCTTTCTGGAAGTAGCGATCGAGCCCCACGAGGGAGAGGTTGCGGTTGCGGGGAATGGAATCATCGAGGTAAACGAAGCTGTCGATGACCATTTCGGCCGACGCGGGTTCCGCGACCGGCGCCCCTTTGTAGACGCGAACGAAGGTGGTGCTGGAGGGATACAGGTCCTCGAGGGCGACCGTCAGGGGCGGAAGCGAGTTGTAGACCTCCGCGGAATCGATTCCGGACAGCGATCCGCGGGCGATGGGCCAGATCTGGACCTTCTCGGTGCGGAGGATGGTCTCCCCGGTCTTGTAGCCCGCGAGACTCGTGATGGTGAACACCTCCTCGCCCCGGGCCAGGGTCAGGTCCTCGGCCTGCAGGTTGGTCATGCCGTAATTCAGGGTCGATGCGGCGTTCTCGGTGAGAAACGCCTCCTGCACGACCACCCCGTCCTTGTACTCGCCGTTGAAGCTGTCTTCGTCTTCCGGGTAGTGGAAAATCTCGTGGACGAGCAGAACCTTGGCCGCATCCGGCGGGGCTTCCCACGTAAAGGGATGGTTTTTGGTTCTCCTGACCTTCCCCTCCTTGGGCTTGAATTTGACATTCTGGGCGATGCTCAGCGCCTCGCGCTGGGAGTTGACGTAGTCCGGTTCATAGACGAGGCCGTCGATCTCGATCTGCACCGTGAAGGGCTGGTCGACCCGGGTGCGCGGCGTATCGGGGTACGGGTCGCCGGTCACAATGGACAGCTTGGCCCATGGCATGTAGGACGCGACGTACTCCTCATCGAGGAGGTACTCGTCGTTGGAGTCATCGTGGATCGACCACAACTCGAACTGGGAACCATCGATCCCCACGCCCTCCGGGGAGAGCATGGTTCCGTCCTTCGGAACGGTGACATCCCACTCGGTATTCGTATCGAGCTGGATCTGCCGGATAAAGTTGATGTATTCCGATTCGGGGTTTGCCGTGACCTCCGCAAGCCCCAGCAGCAAAAGGGCGCTAATTGTTTTCATGTCCTGGTGGGTGTTCGCGATTCAGGGAAAAGAGGGGGTCAGCCTTCCATTACTTACTGCATGCAAATGATCAGGACAATCAAAATGTTAAAAAGATAGAGATTTCAGCGTTGACGGGGTGATTCCAGCAGGGCTGAAATTCCCGTAAAAACCTGATCCTCAGCGACTCACGAAAACCATCCCACGATGGTGGGGCCGGAGCGGGCCCCGGTCCCGATTCCTGGCCTGGAGGCCCCCCGCCCTGCCGCCCCCGTCCCCGGCCGCCCCGGGAGGACGCAAGGAAGCGCCGGCATCCCCTCGACGCCGGCGCTTCGGTCGCGGCCCCTCCCACAGACGGGACCACGAAATCTGGATCATTCGGGAAGTTTACTCGGCGGTATAGAGCCCGCCCTTGAACTCGACGGTCCGGTCGACCCGGATCGGGTAGAACTGCGTCAGCACATCAAGACCGAAGGGGGTCTGGTGCACGACTTCCATCGTGTAGGCGCCCTCTTCCGGGAAGAGGTGATCGATGCCCGTGAGGACCTTGGCCGGCGGGGACTCCGGGACGGAATCGACGGCCTTCCAGTAACCATCCGGAATGTCCGTGAAGTTGGTGGCATTCGCCACCGGGGGACCCGGATAAATGTGGACCCAGGTCTCACTCGCGGGATAGAGGTCGTTGTACTTCACGTTGATCGGCGGCAAATTGCTGTAGCGCTTGTTCGGGTCGATCCCGGTGATGGAGGCATCCGCGATCGGCCAGATCTGGACCTTCTTGGATTCCAGGACTTCGCCTTCCCATCCCCAGTCGTTGAGGGCGGAGATCGTCCAGACCTCCTCGCCTTCGGCCTTCGTGAGGTCGGGGGCGGTCAGGTGGTTGGTGGCGTAGTTGATCACGGTCGTGCCGTTCCCCCTGAGGAGCGCGGTGCCGACATCGATCTCGGCGGGATTGTCGCGGCCCTCGAGGCTGTGCACCCCTTCGGGGTAGTTGTAGGCCTTGTGGCTCAGGAGAACCTTTTGAGCCGCGGCGGGGAGGACCACGTCGCCGGCGGCAGGCGCAGCGTGCGTCATTCCCTTGATGTTCACCGAAATCGAGAACGGCCGGTCGACCCGGGTGCGCGGAATGGCGTCATAGGGATCTTCCGTGACGACCGCGAGCTTGGCTTCCGGCGTGTAGGTCGAGACGAACACGTCGTCGAGGAGGTACTCGATCCCGAGGGTGCTGTGCACCGAAAAGAGGAGAAACTGCGATCCGTCTTCGTCGATGCCCTCCGCGGAGAGCATGCTGCCGCTGGGCGCGACGGTGATGTCCCATTCAAAGTCTTTCTGGATCTGGCGGACGAAGTTGACGTAGTCCGAGGGGGCGGCCATGGCCATGGACGTCGCCAGGATGAGGGTGGTCAATGTGCTTTTCATGTCTAGTGGGTGTGGGTGGGTTGGAGTTGGAGATCAGGAGTTGGTGGGGGCTTCCGCCTTGCCGGCGGGTTCGGGGCGCTTCACGGAAATCGGTCCCTGGTGGCAGACGGCCACCACGAGGCGGCCCGTGCGCCGGTAGGCGTCGACCGTGGCCTTCGTCAGCTCAGTGTCGCCGCGGGCGTCGCTGATCTTGACGTTCTGGGTGTAGATCCAGCCGCGGTTGCGGTTGTAGAACTCGCTCCAGGTGAGCAAGCGGCCGCTGGGGGACTCGGAGATCCGGGAACGGAAATTGGCGGGGGTGTGCAGGATGGCGTTCTTCGGAACGATCGTCCAGAAGCCGCCATAGCTGAGAATGGTGGAGCGCTTGATGAGGCTCGGGGGCTCGGGTCGCTTGCTCTTGATGTCCGCCGCGTCGGCCGGGACATAGTTGGAGGCGCCCTTGGTGACCTCGGGGCCGGTCGCCCGGCGCTTCGAGAGCTGGTCGTGGGTCGGGCGGAGCTTGGCCGGCCCGGCCACCGCGACCTCCCCCCCGATGCCGAGGGAGAGGGCCGCAAGGGCCAAGGTGATGGCGGTGTAGGACCGGGGAATCATCACGTTTGGTAGTTTCAGGATTAAGAACCGGTGGGAAGGGAGGCCGACAAGGCTGCTGGGCGATGGTTGAACCGCCCTTCCCGGCTGAGGTTCTTAGTCAACGTCGTGGAAGGTGACCACAACCACCACGTCCTGCAGGTCGAAGGCTCTCGATCCGGGAGTAGTGGAGTAGCACTCGAAGAGGTAGATGAGGTCGCGCGGTCCGAGGACAGCCCGGTTGTCATCGCTGACATAGCCGCTGAGGAAGCTCTCGATCGAGCCCTGGTCGTAGGCCGGGGCCACGTCCGGGAAGGCATCCCCGTTCTTGCAGGCCATGCACGTCGGGGTGTTGTCGAGCGACCAGCGCACCGAGTACCAGCTGCCGGAGGCAGTGCGTCCGCGGGCGGCGAAGTCGATCTCGGTGTTGGCCTCGACCACCTCGTCAAAGACGGGGACATCGGGGTTCACCGCGTCATACTTGCCGTAGAAGAGGCTCTGCCAGGCGTTGCCGCCCCCACCGATGCGGGCCCAGAAGGCGCACGGGAGGTGGGTCGGTCCCGACTGGAAGGCCACCCCGACGACTCGCATCTGCACGCGGGTCCGCTTCTTGGTGGTCACTTTGCTCCGCGGATCAATGTCCACGATGTCGGTGACGGTCTCGGGATAGCTGATGTTCCAGTCCAGCTGGGGCTTGACTCCGTCGCGGACCATGGCCTGGTTCACGTTCAGAGTTCCGACGGGCACATAAGGATCTCCGTGGGAGCCTTGGCCAAATGCAACGCCGGCGGTCAATGCCAGGGCTGCGCTAACGATGGTGTTCAGTGTGGTTTTCATTGCTGATGCGAGTTCGTTGAGGGTGATGTCCGTGAGGACGATGTGAATTTCCGTAAAAATTGACGTCTGAACCAGAAAATTATTTAAACTTCTTTGAACGTATTGGTGGATTGGATGTCTTAGAAGCATGAAAAAGTCCTAGAATTAAGGGAAACTCGGTGAAATTCACCACATTCGCCGAATTAAAAAAAATCACACAGCGGCCCGAAAAATGGATTTCTCCGGCCCTCCGCCGCCCGCCGCCCCCGGCCATCAGCGGTCGTAATTTACTGGTTATCAGTAGATTAATAATTCTGCTTAATACTTAATACTCCTTAAATACCTACGGGAGGCGTCCGCGTGGGAGGGGTGCGGGGCCGGGAGCGGGCCGGGGGCCGGATCAGGCGCAGATCCCTGTTTTTCAGGGACTTAAGTAAATATCCCCCCAGGCCGGGGTGGGAATCTGGTCCCGGAGTGATCGGAGGGAGTGGGTTTCACGCAGGCGGCGTCCGACCGTGGGGAGGCGCGGCGGCGAGGATCGAAGTACTATTAAGGGAGGAGGGAAATTTTTGCATTTGTGATGCTCTCGCCCGTCAAAAAATTGACCTTTTGCTTTTATAAGGATATAAAAGCCATCGGATTCTCTTAATAAACCAATGACCTCCGTGCGGACACCAAGCGGCAGCCGGACCGGCTGCCGGGCGACCGGGACGATCTGTCCCAGGCGGTGGTTTGTTGTCCTGGTGGCGATCCTCACCCTCGCGGGGGTCCCGGGAGGGGTGGGCCGCGCCGCGGCGGCCGGCGAGGGCCTCGTCCTCACCACCACCGAACGGCTTGCGGTGACGCACCGCGACTTCCTGGATTCCAGGCGGGAGCAGCTCCGCAGCCACGCCGATCCCTACCAGACGCCGGCCAGGGCGCGGGTCCTCGAAGAGTATCCGGAGCCGTGGGAAGCGGAGCGGTATCCGTGGCACTATGGAATCCACGCCACCGTCTTCTGGGCGGGCGAGCGCCCCACGAAGCGCAACCCGACCCCCAATTCCGCCAGCGCCTGGGATCCGAACTGGGCGGAGAATTTCGGCGGCCTGGATCATCCCACCGCACGCGAGGGTTATCTTCCCAGGGGATTCCGGCCGGAGATGAACGCCTTCTACGTGGCCCTTCCCTACAATGACATCGGCCCGCAGGGCCGGCACAAGCCCGATGCCTCCGACGTGGTGCCCTGGTTCTGGCGGGCCTACAAGGGACCCACCGTCTCCGTGTGCGAGGACCGATGGATCATGCTGCACCACAACAAGCGGATCTGCTACGCCCAGTGGAAGGACGTCGGACCGTGGGCCACCGACGACTGGGCATACGTCTTCAAGGGATGGAAGCCGCAGGCCAATCCCAACCGGAACGCCGGCATCGATATCAGTCCGGCCGTGCGTGACTTTCTCGGCCTGCCCGGCAACGGGTCGGTCGACTGGAAATTCGTCGAAGATTACGAAGTCCCGGCGGGCCCCTGGGCCGCCTGGATGGAGGGCTCCCAACGTGCGGGACCCTTGTTTTCCGGGCCCTGACGGGCCCCTCCCCCATCACCTCCTGGCAAATGCGTTCACCCGACCCATCGCCCCAATCCGGCCCGCTCCTTCCTCCCGAAGGAGCGTCGGCCGCATGCGTCCCCTCGCGGCGACGCCCGCGTTCAGGGTTCGTCCGGCGTGGTGAGGCCCCCGCCGGCCGGGGTGGGCTTGCGCTTCGCCACGCTCCCGTTGTGGTAGAGCAGCGAGAACTCCGCCGCCGCGTCGCCTCGCTTCTCGTCCCGCACCTCGGTGTAGGCCAGCACGAGGCCCCGGTCCTCCGCCGGGGTGATCCGGTGCGCCTCCGACTTGATCACGAGGCCGTCATCCACGTTCCGGCGGGTGCCCCCCGGACGGAAGCCTCCATGGCGGAGGCTCAGTTCCTTCTTCAGGGTGACGAAGCGGGCCCGCACGAAATCCGGACTCCGGCCGGGAAACCGGTAGTGCACCGCCACCTCGAACAACCGGCCGTCGGTAAAGCGCGCCTCGAGGGCCGCGGCGGCATGGTCCGGCAGGTGTCCGTCCGGGCCGCTGATCGTCAGGATCGTGAGGGCCGGGTCGTCCCCGGGCTCCTTCCAGGTCTTGTCGAGCTGCTGCTTGTCGGCCCACGCCACGAGCCGGGCCGGCGGATCGCCCCATTTCAGACTGAACGGCGGCGGGAGGGCCTCCCCCGCTTTCGCCGGAGTTCCTCCGGCCCCCGGACAAACCACCAAGGCCAACAGTATCGATCGAATGATCCCCTCCCTCACCTGCCATGAAGTATAGCCTAGCTCAACCGCAGTTCAAGGCTGCCGCGGCGCCGCGTCGCCGCTGGCGCAGCGCCAGTGTCCTCGTCGAGGCCGTCATCGCGATGGTGGTCCTGGCGGTGGTGTCGATCGTGCTCCTGCGGGGGTCCCTCGTGGTCCTCGCTCCCAGGCAATGGACCATGATCCAGAACCTGACCGATGCCCACATGACCTTCGAGAAGGCCTTCGCGGAGCGGACCGAGTTCAGCGTCGTGAACTCGGCCGGCTCCCCGTGGCCGATTTATCCCGCCCGGAGCACGACCCAGGTCACCCTCGGGCAGTTGCCCGGCGGGCGGGTCCTCATGGGGACCGTGGTGCGCACCAGGGTGCCGGATGACAACAACCTCGCCGCCCACGGTGGAACCGGAACCCTCGCCTCCAACCCCGCCGAAATGCAGGTTTGGAAGCTGCAAAGCCATCTCAGTTACAGCATCAGCAACAGGGAATACCTGAAATCCCGAACCGTCGTCCGGACCCGATGAAAATTGCCCCCGTTTCCCAGCCCGCTCCCCGCCGCGGATTTACCCTCGTCGAGCTTTCGATGGCCGTCATGCTGTCGATGGTCATCGGCGGCATGTCCATGATGCTGATGCAGCAGCAGGTCACCCACCAGCGCATCGTTCGCGCCCAGGATTTCCTCGTGAAGGAAGCCCCGCTCATCAACAACGCCCTGACCACCATCATGGCGCGGGCCGACGCCTTCCGCATCCATGAGACCCTCGAGGACGCCGTGGCCGACACCAATGCCGTCACCACCGGCGGGCGGGTCCTCGTGGTGGGCTTCCAGAATCCGGACGGATCGAGGCAATTCGGCCTGATTTCCTTCGAAGACGACGGGATGGACTCCTTCCTCGGATACTACTCGATCGACCAATTCACCCCCTTCCCCGGCGCCGGAAACCCCGACTGGATCATTTCGCGCTCCCTGACGGACGCCACCTTCTTCATCCAGAACGACGTCTTCCGGGTGCGGCTCACCGGCGCGGCCGGGGAGTCCATCACCTACTCCGGAACACCGCGCCTCTAGGCGCCCCGCATCCGGCGCGCATCGCCGCCGTCTCAATCTCCACCATCCAACACACAACACTACTGTCGCCATGAACAAAAGACACCTCAAGCCGGGCTACGTATCGCTCCTGGCCGTTCTCTCCCTATCCGCAGTGCTGCTGATCAGCCTGACGGCCTCCTTCCGATCCTCGCTCCAGAGCCAGGCGGTCCAGCGGAACTCGCAACTTCGCGTGGACTACTCGCACCGCGAGCAGGCGCTCCTGCAGGCGGTCCTGACGGACACGCCGAACAGCGCCATGAAGTCCATGATGGCGAACTCGAACTCCAATGCCTGGGAGACCGACACCCGCTGGAGGTGGATCTTCGAGAACGCCCGGGAGCGGGCCGACGGTGAATACGCCGTGGACCCGGCGATGGCCGCCAACCTCGGGCTCAGTTCCGATGCCATCTCCGGAAACACCGGGGACGGCGCCCAGGCGCACATCATCAACAACGTCACCCCGACGACCACCGAGATCGCCAGCCACATGTTCTACATCAACTCCGGGACGAACGGCACGGGGGGCATCCTCGGCACCGAGTACCCGGAGACCCTGATCCTTGGAGACCCGTCGGTGGCCAAGCTCGACCGGGACCGCCCCATCATCACGATGGACAAGGCCTACTCGGACGGCTCCCAGTACAAGCTGATTCCCTACCCCAACGTCCACTTCGGCTACACCACCCAGGGACAGAACTTCCTCGCGAAGCGGAACTGGTGGGCGTTCTCGGTCACCTACGGGGCGACCTCCGCGGCCGACACCGGCGTCGAGACCGTGCAGAAGGACTACGTTCTTTCGATCTACGAGGTGCCCTCGCAGCTGGCCCTCGGGAGCACGACCATGACCTACCTCGGCGCGCACAACGACGGGACCGAGTGGGCCAACGTCAATATCCAGGGGAGCGTCTACGCCTCCCAGGCCGAGACCCGCGGGTCGATCGCACTCGGGAGCCTCGCGAGCCGGGACGGGGTGACGCTGCGGGATTCCTCCGCGGTCGGGGGCATCAACGCCAACAGCACCGACACCCGCGAGGATTACGAGGCCACCCGGTCGAGCTTCTTCCCCCTGACGACCTCCGCCGATTCCGGGCTGGTCAGCTTCATCCCGATCAATGTCGGGAACGACGGCTTCGACGACCTCAGCAACACCGGGGATACCAACCGGGCCTCGCCGACCAGCTGGAACGCCTACAGCCGCCCGGCGATGCGGGCCGCCATGAAGCTCCACGTCGAGGACGTGGAAAGCGCCATGGACCAGACGCCGACGCGCATCTCGTTCACCTACATGAGCGGCGGCCTCGAAACCACGGAGTTCTTCGAGCGCGGCGTGGACTGGCCGATCGAGGGCACCGCGGAAGGCGACGTCTTCCCGTTCCACCTCGAGGCCACCGAGACCGGGCGGATCGGCATCGCGGTCTACCTCAACCGTCTCCCCCTCTACCTCTTCAACAACGGGGGAGACTCGGTGACGGTCAATCACTCGCTCTCGGTGAACGTGAACTACATCGACAGCGTGAACGCGGTCCGGCCGAACATCCCGAGCCTCGCGACCGATCTTTGCGTGATCCTCCGGGACTCGAAGGATCTGACCACCGCCCCCCCGGACGGCCTCGGGTTCGTCAAGGGGTTCCCGAAGGGGTTCTCGCTCGTCTCCCCGATGCGCCTCTACATCGCGGACGACGTGAATGTCGTGCCGTCGGGGGTCGACGGCAGCGGCAATCCGATCTACCCGCCGATCTCGCTCTTCGCTCCGGAGAAGCGCTTCGGGGTGCAGCGCGATTCGGTCAACATCGACTTCGAAGGCCAGCTGAACTATCTCGGCAAGGACTCGAGCGCCCCGATCCGGCCCCTCGACCTGAAGTCGGGAGTCGACGAGACGGTGGTTCCCGACAAGATCCGGGCCAACCTCTTCACGATCAACAGCGCCAGCCAGTTGCCCCCGATCACGCAGATGAACTGGCTGGTCGTGATCGAGGAAGTGAGCAACTGATGCCCCGCGGGGGGCGCCGCCCCCCGTCCGCGGAGGATCGCCC
>JABDMC010000297.1 GCA_013001695.1 Akkermansiaceae bacterium | reverse complement strand
CCGTCGTCCTGCAGACCACCATCCCGCGCTCCTGACCCGCGGACCGCCCTCCTCGATCCGCGCCGAGGGTCATTCCTGGTAGAGGGCCGCCACCGCCCCGGCGGGATCCCTGATGACGCAGATCCGCCCGTCGCCCATCGGCCGCGGACCATCGATGATCCGGCCTCCCAACTCCACGCACTTCCGCGCGCCGGCGTCCACGTCGCTCACCGTGATGTAGACCAGCCACTGCGGCGGCAGGTTCGCGTTGGACCCCCGGGCGTGGCAGATGCCGGCCACCGGCCCCCCGCCGCCGGGCGGCGACACGCAATAGTCTTCGTAATCCCCCATGCTCGTGGACTCGAGCTTCCACCCCACCACCTCCTTGTAGAATTCCGCCACCTCCTCCGCGTCCGCAACCGTCAAGTCCCGCCACCCAATCGTCCCGACCTTCCCATCTGCACTCATCCCACCTCCCTACCCAATTCCACCCCCGTTGCAATCCCACAATTCCCCCGACCCCACCACTCCACCACCCCCTCAATCCGGAAACACGATGGCGCGGCTGCCGTCGAGGATGATGCGGTCGTGGACATGGTAGCGGATGCCCTTGGCGAGAGCCTCCCGTTCGCAGTCGCGTCCCAGCCGGATGAGGTCCTTCACGCTGTGGTAATGCTGCACCCGTTCCACCGCCTGCTCGATGATCGGCCCGGAATCGAGCTCCGGCGTGACATAGTGGCAGGTCGCCCCGATGAGCTTCACCCCGCGCCCGTGCGCCTGCCGGTAGGGCGCGGCCCCCGCGAAGGCCGGGAGGAAACTGTGGTGGATGTTGATCATGCGCCCCGCGAATTTCCGGCACAGCCAGTCGGGGATGATCTGCATGAAGCGCGCCAGCACCACCAGCTCGGCCTCCTGGTCGTCGAGCAGCTTGTCGATGGCCTCGAACCCGCCCGCGGGGTTCTCGTCGAGCTCCACGTAGTGGAACGGGATGCCGGCGCGATCGGCCACCGGCTTGCAGTCGAGCCGGTTCCCGATGATGGAGGTGATCTCGACCGGCAACTCCCCGAGGTCCGCGCGCCACAGGACCTCGTTCAGGCAGTGGTCGGTCCGGGTGACCAGCACCACGGTCCGCATGCGGTAGGGCAGCCGCCGGAAGTGCCAGCGGGCCTCGAGGTCGCGGGCCAGCCCGCCGAACCCGGCCTCGAAGTCGCCCCGGTCCTCGTCCAGCCCGGAGGTGTCGATCTCGAGGCGCGCAAAAAACCACTCCTTCCCGGCATCGGTGAACTGGTTGAACTCCACGAGGTTGCCGCGATGGTCGGCCACGTAGCCCGCGATCTTGGCCACCAGTCCCGGACGGTCCGGACAGTCGATTTTCAGGATGAGCCCCTCGCGGGAGCCGCCGCGGCTATTGCTCATTTCGCGGTGGTCGGGGTTGCGGCACGCACCGGTGCCGGGGTGATGCTTCCGTCCTGCTTCGCGCCGTCGTGGAAGGGTTCAAGGGGGCCGATATTCATCCTCGCCGTCTTCTAGCAATTCGGCATCATCACCTCAATCGCTAGTTTTATCCGCCCCGATTCATGCGTGCCGTCCTCCAGCGGGTCTCCGAAGCTTCCGTCACCATCGACGGCGCGGTGGTGGCCGCCATCGGCCCGGGCCTCGTGATCCTCCTCGGCATCGAGGACGCCGACGACGCCGGGGATGCCGCGTGGCTCGCCGGCAAGATCCTCCGGATGCGGATCCACGAGGACGAGGAGGGCCGCATGAACCGCTCCCTCCTCGAGACCGGCGGGGGCGCCATCGTCGTCAGCCAGTTCACCCTGCACGCCAGCACCAAGAAGGGCAACCGCCCGTCATTCATCCGCGCCGCCCAGCCGGAGCACGCCGAGCCGCTCTACGAGCACTTCTGCACGCTCCTCGACGAGGCCCTCCCCGAACCCGCGGGGCGCGGCCGCTTCGCCGCCATGATGCAGGTGGCCCTCGTGAACGACGGGCCGGTCACGATCGTCATGGATTCCCGGCAGCGCCTCTGACCTCCTGCCGGAGGCTCTTCCGCGACAGCCGGATCTTGGTTCCGCAGAACTGGCAGCGGAAATTCCGCAGGAAGAAGGCCCGCATGGCGGAGGCAAAGCTGTATCCCAGGATCGAGCGGTCGGCCTTCACGTGTTTCAGGCACTTCTTGGGCACGAAGACCCGCTGCCCGCACAACCGGCAGCGCGCATTCGTCGCGAGGATCGCGAAGATGATCAAGGCCAGCGGAATCAGGGCGGGAACCGCCACCGCGATCCGGGGAACCGACCCCGCTCCGTCGCGGGCCATGAAGAAGAACACCACCCCGGTCCCGATCACGCCGCCGATGAACATGAGCTCGGACAGCATGGTCGCCCCCGCCGCGATCCAGACCGACACCGGCGAATGGTGCGACATCCCCGGGTTGCGCCGCTGCGTCCGGGGTCCCTGCTTGCCGAGCTCCTCCATGGGGCGGAACACCATTTCCTTGGGGCCCTCCCCGGGTTCGGGATCGCTCGCGGTGGCGGGCTCGGCCGGTTCCGGCCTCGGCGCCTTCTTCTTGGCCGCCGGGCGGGGGGGCGGTTTCACCTCCGCCGCCGGGCGCGTCGCCGCCGGGCGACGCCGATCCTCATCGAGAAGCCTCGCGACCGGGACCTCGCTGACGCTGACTCCCAACTTCTGGATTTCCCTGGCCGAGACCGCGCCGGCCGTCTTGAGGCCGGCCACCCCGTCCGGCCCGGCCCCGGCGGACGCCATGCTCGGCAACTGCGCTCCGGCGGCCGTCTCGTCGAGGGCCCGGGCGGCACGCTGCCAGGTCGACACGGCTTGCACCGACGGCACCTGCGCCACCATCTGCCCCTCGCGGTTGGCTTCCTCGAGGCGTGCCACGATCTCCTGCGCCGGGGTCGTGGCCACGTCCCCCAGCGTCTCCAGGCCTGCGGACCGGAGAAGTTCGGTCAGGGGGGCGGTCACCCCGGGGATCTGCGAAAGCCTCGACATAATCGTGCTTCCAAGCAAAGCCCGCGTCCGCGCCGCTTGCAAGCCCCCATAAGGGTTAGGGGCCCCCTTCCCCTCATCCGAGGCCCGCCAGCATCTCCTGGAGCTGCGCGATCTTCTCCTGCCAATCCTTGAGCCGTCCCCTCTCCTGTTCAACGACTTCCGGCTTGGCCCGCTCCACGAAGTTGGCGTTCCCGAGTTTCGCCTCGGACTTCGCCATCTCCTTCTCGACCTTCGCGATCTCCTTCCCGAGCCGCGACCGCTCCGCCGCGACATCGATCAACCCCTCGAGGGGAAGGTAGACTTCGCCCACCGCCGTCAGGGCCGCGGGCGTTCCCTTCGGCGGCTCGTAGGCCGCGTCAAAGTCCACCGCCGCCGCCCCGGTGAGCAGCGCCAGGGTCGCCGCTTCCGCCTCCACCCAGCCGCCCGCGGGCTTCACCACGAGGCGCACCTTCTTGTTCGAGGCGAGGTTGTACTCGGCCTTCAGGTTCCGGATCCGGCTGGCGGACTCGTAGACCGCCGCGGCCCGCTCGCGCGCCTCGGCGGCGTCGAGCCCCGCGAGCACCGGTTCGCGGGGCAACTCGGCCTGCATGAGGAACTCGCCCTCCCGGCCGAACCCGAGGGTCCGCCACAATTCCTCCGTGACGTGGGGCATGAAGGGATGCAGGGCCTGCAGGAAGCGCGAGAGGCAGACGTCCATGGTCCACAAGGTGGCCGCCTTCCGCTCCCCGCCCTCCCGGAAATCATTCTTCACCGCCTCGAGGTAGAGGTCGCAGAAGTTGCTCCAGAAGAATTCGTAGAGTTGCGCCGCGATGTCGTTGAACTTGTAGGCCGCGTAGGCGGTCTCGAGCTGCTCCCCGAGGGCGTCGAGCTTGGCGAGAATGTCGATCGCATAGACCGGCAACTCCGCCGGACGGTCCGCCGCGGCCGGCCCACCCATCGCGGCCTCCCCCTGCATCAGCCGGTAGCGGCAGGCGTTCCACAGCTTGTTGGCGAAGTTCCGCCCTTCCTCGATCTGCTTCTCGTCGAAGCGCACGTCCATCCCGGTCGGCGCAATCCGCATCAACCCCAGCCGCAGCCCGTCCGCCCCGTAGTTCGCGATGAGGTCGAGCGGGTCCGGCGAGTTCCCGAGCGACTTCGACATCTTGTCGCCCTTCAGGTCCCGCACGATGCTGTGAAAATAGACGTTCTTGAAGGGCACCTCGTCCATGAACTCGAGCCCCGCCATGATCATCCGCGCCACCCAGAAAAAGAGGATGTCCGGACCGGTCGACAGGTCGCTCGTCGGGTAGAACTTCGCCCGCGTCGGCTCGTCCATGGTGGCATACGGCCACAGCCACGAGCTGAACCAGGTGTCGAGCACGTCCTCGTCCTGCACCCAGTTCCCGGGATCGCCCGGAGGCTCGGTGCCGACGTGCAGGTCGCCCCGCTCGAGGTCCGCGGCGTCGAGGCTCTCCGCCTCCTGCAACTCGACGGCCTTCTCCTTCCGGTACCACACCGGGATGCGGTGCCCCCACCAGAGTTGCCGGCTGATGCACCAGTCCTGGATGTTCTCCATCCAGTTCATGTAGGTCTTCTTCCACCGCGGCGGCCGGAACTCGATCTCGCCGTCCGCCACGACCCGCGTGGCGCGCCCGACCTGCGGGTAGCGCAGGAACCACTGCATCGAGATGCGCGGCTCGATCGGCACCCCGGCCCGCTCGCTGAAGCCCACCTTGTTCTCGTGGTCCTCGGTCTTCTCGAGAAGGCCCATGTCCTCCAGCTTCTTGGCCGCCACGTAGCGCGCCTCGAAGCGGTCCAGGCCGTCGAGGTCCGGGCACTCCGGGCAGTTCACCCGCCCGTCGGGGTGCAGGACGTCGAGGATCTCGAGTCCGTGGCGCTGCCCGATCTCGAAGTCCGCCTTGTCGTGCGCCGGCGTCACCTTCAGCACCCCCGTGCCGAACTCCGGATCGATGTGCTCGTCCGCCACGATCGGGATGTCCGCCGCCGGAAACGGCCGCCGGGCGTGCTTGCCGACGAGGTGCCCGTAGCGCTCGTCCCTGGGGTTCACGGCCACCCCCGTGTCGCCCATCAGCGTCTCCGGGCGCGTCGTCGCGATCCGCAGGTGGGTCCCCGGCTCCTCCACCAGCTCGTACTTCATGTAGTAGAGCTTCGACTGCTGCGGCTTCATGTCGACCTCCTCGTCGGACAGGGCCGTCAGCGACACCGGGCACCAGTTCACCATCCGCTTCCCGCGGTAGATGTTCCCCTGCTTGAAGAAGTGCACGAAGGTCCGCTGGACCTCCCGCGAGTATTCCTCGTCCATCGTGAACCGCTCGCGCTCCCAATCGCACGAGCACCCGAGCTTCTTGAGCTGGTCGATGATGATTCCGCCGTGGTGGTCCTTCCAGTCCCACACCATCTCGAGGAACTTCTCGCGGCCGACGTCGCGCTTTGTCTTCCCCTCGTCGCGCAGCTTGCGCTCCACCTTCGTCTGGGTCGCGATCCCGGCGTGGTCGGTCCCCGGCAGCCAGAGGACCTCCTTCCCCTCCTGCCGCGCCCGGCGGCACAGGATGTCCTGGATGGTGTTGTTCAGGACGTGCCCCATGTGGAGGATGCCCGTCACGTTCGGCGGCGGGATCACGATCGAGTACCCCGGCTTCCCCGAGCCGGCCTCGGCGTGGAAGCATTTCCCCTCCAGCCAGCGCGCGTACCACGCCGCCTCCACCTCCCCGGGTTCATACGCCTTGCTCAGCTCCGCCATGTGCGCCCGGAGCAAACCCGGAGAACCCCCAAAACTCAATCGCGAAAACCCGGTCCCCGCAATGACTCCCCGTGCGTCAGCCGCACCAGCTTCCCGCGGGATTCCAGGAGCAGTTCGCCCCCCACCCCGAATCCCCGGATCTTCGCCGCGACCCCCTCCGCGGTGGCCACCACCTCGTTCCGCCACGCCAGCCGCTGCCACACCGCTTCCGCGATGACATCCGGCTCCCGGTCGACGACCGCCAGGAGCCGCCGCCAGACCGCCACGAGGACCTCCTCGCGCGAAACCGTCCGCCCCAGGGCCTGCCCCACCGAGACGGCCTCGAGACCCTCGGGAAAGTTCTCCTCGTTCACATTGATCCCGATGCCGACCACCGCCGCGCCGGAATGCGCCTCCACCAGGATCCCGGAGGTCTTCCGCCCGTCCACCAGCACGTCATTCGGCCACTTGATGGCGGCCTCGAGCCCGAGCCGTTCGAGCATCTCGGCCACCGCGAGGCCCGCCGCGAGTCCCAGCCACCCCCATCGCGAGGGATCCCACTCCGGCCGCAGGACCACGGAAAATGCGAGCCCCTCGCCGGGTCCGCTGACCCACTCCGCGCCGTGCCGCCCGCGCCCCGCGGTCTGCTCGTCGGTGACCACCAGCGTCCCGTGGACCGCCCCGTCCGCCGCCAGCTGTTTCGCTTCGTCGTTCGTCGATTTCGTCGTGGCGAGGTGCACGAGGCGCCCGCCGATCTCCTCGAGGCGTGCTGGTTCAAGCGTGATCATCGTCGGCCGCGGCGAACTCCAGGGAAATGTCGAGGGCCACCGCGGAGTGCGTCAGGGCCCCGACCGAAATGTAGTCCACCCCCGTTTCCGCGATGGCGCGCACCGTGTCGAGGTTCACCCCCCCGCTGGCCTCGAAATACGGCCGCTCGCCGGTGCGCAGCGCCACCGCCTTCGTCATCTCCTCGTTCTCCATGTTGTCGAGGAGGATATGGTCGACCCCCTCGAGGCCGAGGAACGCTTTCACCTGCTCGAGCTGCTCCGCCTCGAGCTCCACTTCCACCCCCGGCATGTCCTTCTTCAAGCTCGCGATGGCACGCTGCAACGACTCCAGTCCCTCCTCCACCACGAGGTGGTTGTCCTTCACCATGGCGCGGTCGTAGAGGCCCATGCGGTGATTTGTCCCGCCGCCCGCCACCACCGCGGCCTTCTCGAGGCGCCGCCAGCCGGGGGTCGTCTTGCGGGTGTCGAGGATCGTCGCCCCGGTCCCCTTCACGGCGCCCACGAACTCCGCGGTCTTCGTCGCCACCCCGCTCAGGCGCTGCAGGAAGTTGATCGCGGTGCGCTCCGCGGTCAGGAGGTGGCGCGCCTTGCCGTTGACCTCCATGATGTAGGCGCCCGGCGCGATCCGCGCCCCGTCATCGAGCAGGACCTGCACGTCGCTCTCGCTCCCCACCCGCCGGAAGACCTCCGCCGCGACCTCCAACCCGGCCACCACCCCGTCGTCCTTGGCCACCACGAAGGCCCGCCCCATCCGGTCGACCGGCACGAAATACTCCGAGGTCACATCCCCCGTTCCGATATCCTCCGCCAACGCCAGGTCGATCAGCTGCGATACCTTCTCGTCCACAAGCGAGGCTAGCGGCTGCCCGCCCCCTCGTGCAATGCACAAAAGGAAGCCCCGATCGCAGGCCCCCACCCCTTCTCCGGCACGTCGCGGCGCGCCTTGCGTGCCGGGCTTTCCCCCACGCCTCCCCCATCGTCCGTGCCCCCGCCCGGCACGCCCTCTCCGGTCGATTCCCCGGCCGGAATCTCCCTCCAACTCCCTCCACCCCGGCTCCAGCAACCCCGGCCCGCATTTCCCGGAGACCGCGGGCCTAAAAATTGTTCGCGCCTCCATGGATCGGCATTATTAATGAAGGCGTATGCAGGGCGGGAGTTCTCGGGCCACGGGGGGCCGGCAAGCGGGCGGCGGGTTCGCCCTCGTGGCTTGCGTTTCGGTCCTGTTGCTCATGGTGCTCATTGCGCTCAGCCTCGTCACCTTGTCGTCGGTCGAGATCCGGCACAGCCGGCAGTCGCGGGACATGGCGATCGCCCGCGCCAACGCCCGCCTCGCCCTGACCACCGCGATCGGACAATTGCAGCTCCATCTCGGGCCGGACCAGCGCGTCTCGGCAACCTCGTCGATCCTTGCGAACGGCGGCGCCCGCCATTGGACCGGGGTGTGGAGGACGCGGCGCGAAGACGGGACCTCGTTCCTCGAGCGCGACCCGCGAACCGGAAGCCTGCGGGATCTGCGGGCCGCGCCGGGCTGGATGCCCGAACAGGAGGTCCTCGCGTGGCTGGTCAGCGGAGATGCCCATCCGGCCGCCGCCCTTCCGCCGGGGCACTCGGTCGAATTGGTCGGCCCCGGATCCGTGACCTCCGGGGATGACCGGGTGCGGGTGCCCACCGTCCCGGTCGTTGGCGATGACGGGAACCGGCACCGGATCGCCTGGTGGGTGGGCGACCTCGGGGTGCGGGCCAACGTCGCGGTGGCCGACCCCCACCGCAACCCCGGGCCGTCCGCGCCGGAGGCTGTCCGCTACTACCCCACCATGGCCACCCAGCAGGCCGAGGCGGAAATGATGG
>JABDMC010000279.1 GCA_013001695.1 Akkermansiaceae bacterium | reverse complement strand
GACCCGAAATCCGTGAAATCCACCGACTAACAGCCGAATTCGGGCAGATGGTTTGGTAAATCTGATAGTTAACTTTCCTTAACTATCAACCAATTGCCTTCATCTTGGTTAAGTATATTTACGGAGATTATAGATTTTCCGGTTTCTCGTTCGTCAAGGTTCCGAATGCCCTTCCCGGAAGTGGCTTCGACAAGCTCCTCCCCCCCAACCCTTCGATGATCAAGCTCCTCCGCACCACCCGCTCCCCCCTCGCCTGGCAGACCGCCGTGGTGGCGGGGCTGCTTCTGATTCCGGTGGCGGGTTCGGCCTGGGGATCGTCCTCGACGCCGCTGGGCACGGGGGCCGAGATGAACAGCCCCAGCGGCACGGGCACCAATGACGTGCACGGCACGGTCTACGACGACTGGAACGGGGACGGGAACTACATCGAGGACTGGGGCCTCTCCGGTGTCCCGGTGGAATTGTACGAGGACTTCAACGGCAACGGCCTCCCCGACGAGGGCCTCGAGCCCCTCATGCGGACCGCCACCGACTGGTGGGGCAACTACAGCTTTCTCAACGTTCCGAACGGCGATTTCGTGATCGTGGAAGTCGATCCCTACGGGGCGCGCAGCACCAACGACGTCGGCGGGATGCCCGACGACAGCATGGTGGGCCTCACCCTCTCCGGCTGGGAGATCTGGTCGGGCGTCGACTTCCTCGACACCGACGTGGACTACTCCTACGTCACGGGGATGGTCCTGAGCGACAGCGACGCCTCCCTGACCCCCACCGAGGGTGACGACGACATCAAGGATGTGCGGATCGACATCTACGAGGACCGCAATGCCAACGGCACCGTGGAAGCCGGGGAGCTTCTTCTCGCCACGACCGTCACTGACAGCGACGGCAACTACTACTTCTCCTGGGTCCCGAACCGCCATTACGTGGTGGTCGAGACCGATCCCGCCGCCGCCGACAGCATCACCGACAAGGACGGCACCGCGCTCAACGGCCCCAACGCCATCGGGGTCCTGGTGGACGACGCCAGTTCGACCGGCAATTACTTCCTGGACGGCAGCACCCTCGACATCACCGGGCAGGTGCGGCACGACGTCGACGGCGACGGCGACCTCGGCGATGACGACGACGGCGTGGCCGGCGTCCAGATCGAGCTCTTCGAGGACGTGAACTGGAACGGCACCTACGAGCCCGGGGTGGACATCTACCTGCAGACCACCTTCACCGACATCCGCGGCAACTACGCCTTCCGCGGCCTGACCAGGGGCGATTATCTCCTCCGCGAGACCGATCCCGACGGCGCCACCAGCACCAACGACTGGGAAGACTGGGCCCTCGAGCCGGAAGGCACCGACAACATCATCGGCACCTGGATCAACAACAAGTCCAACAAGAACCGCGATTTCCTCGATACCAACGTGGAGGTCGTCACGATCTCCGGGCAGGTCCGCCACGATGCCGACGCCGACGGGGACCTCCAGGATGACGATCCGGGACTTGCCGGGGTGGTGGTGCGCCTCCACACCGATCCGAACGGCGACGGCGATCCCGAAGACGGGGTCTCCATCGGATCGACCGCCACCGATCTCGACGGGAACTACGCCTTCTCCACTCTCATCCCCGGCCTCTACGTCGTGGAGGAACTCGACCCCAACGGCGCCAGCAGCACCAACGACGCGAGCAACGGCGCCATGGAACCCGCCGGCACCGACAACCTCGTGGCGGTGGCCCTCCTCCTGGGCGACTCCACCGGCATCGACTTCCTCGACGAGGGCGCCTCGCGGTCTTCCGTCTCCGGCACGGTCCGGAATGACGACGATGCCACCGACAACAACCTCATCGGGGCGGAAGACGCCCCCGTCGGCGGGGTGAAGGTCAAGCTCATCGCCGACCTCAACGGCAACGGGAAGGTCGACAATCGCGAACCGCGCCTCGGCGGCGTCTTCTCCGGCAGCGACGGCGTCTACGAATTCACCAACGTGGTGGACGGCGCCTACGTCATCAAGGAAATCGACCCGGATGGCGCCGTGAGTGACTTCGATGTCAGCGGCGACCCGCTCGACAACTGCATCGCGGCGTCCGTCGACGGGGCGGACGTGGCCGGCTTCGACTTCCTCGACGACGACCTCGACACCCACGCCATCAGCGGAACCGTCAATTCCAACGTGGGCCCCATCGCCAACGTTCTCATCATCCTCGAGACCGGCGCCGGCAAGCGCATCGACACGGCCATGACCGACAGCGCCGGCCTCTACGTCTTCCCGAACCTCGTGGACGGGACCTACACCGTGCGCGAGGTCAACCCCCTCGGCACCAGCGGCGGCGACGACGTCGACGGCGGCGATCCGGACGCCATCGCGGTGGAGATCAACGGGAGCGACGCGCCCGGAAACGACTTTAATGACGCCATTGTCGCCCTTGCCACCATTTCCGGGACCGTCTTCGACGACGGTCCCGGGAATAACAACCTCTTCGGGCCGGAAGACCGTCCCATCGCGGGCGTGACCGTCAGCCTGCACCTCGACGCCGACGGAAACGGCACCGTCGGCCCGGAAGACACCCTCCTCTCCAGCACCATCACCGACAGTGACGGCCGCTACATGTTCCCCTCCATCCCGGATGACAACTATCTCGTGACCGAGACCAACCCGCTCTACAGCCTCAGCGACACCGACGCCGACGGCCCCGGCAATGGCAAGAACACCATCGCGGTGACCATCGCGGGTGGAGTCAATTCCCCGGGCAACGACTTCCTCGACGACTTCGTCAACCTCTACACCATCAGCGGCACGGTGCGCGACCAGGACGGCGATCCGCTGCAGGCCGTGATCGTCTCGCTCCGGATGCCGAACGGCGACCTGATCGAAGAGGCCGCCACCGCCGACGACGGGACCTACACCTTCACCGGCGTCACGAAGGGCGACTACCTCGTGCAGGAGACCGACCCGGAAGGCACCACCGGCGGCAGCGACACCGACGGATCCTCGAATGGCGACAACACCATCGCGGTGACGGTGGAATACAGCCACCAGTCCGGCCACGACTTCACCGACACCCTCACGCCGGCGGACAGCTTCACCATCTCCGGCGAGGTGCGCGACGACACCGACGGCGACGGCGACTTCGCCGACACCGAGGACCGCCCGGTGGACGGCGTGGAGATCGTGATTTACCGCGACGCCGACGGCGACGGCCGCCTCCAGGAAGTCGAGAAGGTCCGCACCGTCAAGACCAACAAGCACGGCAAATACAACTTCCCGAATCTTCCGAAGGGCCGCTTCTACGTCCTCGAGATCGATCCGGACGGCCGGACCAGCAGCACCGGCGACCCGGGCACCGGCGACCCGAACCTCATCGCGGTCGACCTCGTGGACGCCGACAGCACCGGCAACGACTTCCTCGACGCCATCGACCCGGCCGGCTACCTCTACGACTCGCTGACCGGCGAGATCATCCCGGGCGGCCTGGTGGAAGTGACCTCCTACGCCTTCGGCAACGTCAAGTTCGCGCAGGACGGCTCCAACGGCCAGTATTCCTGGTTTGTCGACAGCGGCGACACCTACACCATGACGGTCACGCCGCCGGCCGGCTACGTCATCGACACGGACCGGGCCCCCGCCGCGCCCTCGCTCGATCCCACCGGCCTGCCCGACCCGACCTCCCTCGGGGCCGCGGAGGACTTCCGCAACCCCGGCTACCTGACCGACTCCAGTGCCGCGGCGAACCCCTACTACCTCGTCTTCGACCTCGCCCCCGGCGACCCCTACATCCTCGAGAACAACATCCCGCTCCGCACCCTGGAGGCGCGCAGCTGGGCGCAGTTCGTCTCGGACCACGGCCTGAGCGGCCTCGACGCCGAGCCGGTCCCGAATGCCTCCGACCTCGGCGGCAACCCGGACGGCGACTCCCACAGCAACCTCCTCGAACATGCCCTCTGCCTCGACCCCACCACCGGGGCTGACGGCCATCCCGGCTTCCGCATGAACATGGCGGACTCCGCCACGGGCCGCCTCGACGCCAGCTTCACGCGGGCCAAGGGCATCAGCGACGTGATCTACATCCTCGAAGGGCGCGACAGCCTCACCGGCGACGGCGCCGACGGACAGGGGTGGTTCACCATCGCCTCGATCGTGGCGGGCGCACCCGCCGCCGCCCCCTTCGCCGCCGTGGACAACGGCGACGGCACCGAGACCATCACCTGCCCCGACGTGGCCACCGCTTCCGGCCTCGTGGGCGGCGCCGGCCTGGTCCGCCTGCGGGTCGCGCTCGACGCCGACCGCAACGGCTTCCCCGACACCCTCACCATCGATGCCACCCCGATCACCGACCACACCAAGACCTACGGCTGGAAGGATTCGTCCTGCCATGCCGGTCAAGTGGCCTCGCTGAGCAGCCCCTTCCTGAATGAAGCGGTCTTTTCCGGCACGGTGGACTCGATCTCGGGCCTCTCGGTGGATGTCTCCACCTCGGCCGGCGGCACCGACATCCGCACCGTGGTCACGCTGGGCGGCAACTACTACATGCAGGTCACGAGCGGCGTGCTGGAAGGCCAGCGCTTCGACATCGGCAACGTGGGCATGTCGAACCTCGTCCTCGTCAACGATCCCGACATCTTCTCGGACAGCGACGGCGTGACCAGCCTCAACACCAGCGACGGCTATCCCACCAACGCCGATCTCGCCGGGGCCACCATCGAGGTCATCCCGCACCGCACCCTCGACCAGCTCTTCGACAAGACCGGCCCCCTTGCCGACGAGGCCAGCCACGACCCGAACCTCGCGCCGCGGATCCTCCACTTCAACAACCGCCGCCAGTGGGCCGGCTTCGATCCCTTCGTGCTCATCGACAACACCGCCGAGGTGAAGTGGATCCGTTCCTGGGATCTCGGCCAGCAGCAGGACCAGGGCGGCAAGCCGGTCGCCCCCGGCGACGGGGTCCTCCTCGAACCGCGCCAGGGAATGGTCAGCATGACGGCGCTTGGCGTGGTGGCTGACTACAACGTGGCGGTGGCCCTCAAGGAGGGATACAACACCGTGGGTGCGCCCTACCCGATGGACCAGACGCCCGGCGGGCCGAACGGACGCGGCTACACGGTGGCGAACGGCTTCCAGGGCGGGATCGATCCGACCCGCGCCAGCGGCCTGCTCCACTGGCTCGGCGACGCCCCGGCCGACGGGACCGGGACCTACGTGGCGGGCTACAAGAGCTACCTCCTTCTCGACGGCGGCGGGATGCAGTTCTGGACCGACATCAACAACTTCGCGCTCCCGAACCTCGACGAGGAACTTCTTCTCCGGAGCAACCGCGCCACGACCTTGAAGTTGCCGGCCGGCAACAGCCTCCGGCCCCATATCTACCAGAAGCCGACACCATAGCGCCAGCGGGCCGCCGCCTCCGCCACCTCCGCCGCGTCTCCCCCCCGCGCGGAAACCACCCCGATCCGGTTGAATAACCGGGCGCCCCGCGGGGTCGAAGGAATCATGGATGCCGCGGCCCGCTGCATATGGCCGGTCCTCGTGCTGCTCGGTGCGGGGACCGCCGGGGCCGATCATCACTTCCACGACCACCACCCGTGGCACGGGCCCTGCGAACCGGTCCCGGAATGCCGGGTCCCGCCGTTGCACCAGCGCCCGATCCTGCGGGCCCTGCCGGTGCATCCCGATTGCGGGCCCGGCCCCCAAGACCACCGCTCCCTGCGGAGCAGCCTGCCGGAAATCCTCGGGCTCCTCGCCGGCCTCGCCCATGGCGAGCTGGGTCTCGCCGGGCCGGACCGCCGCGGGGAATGGCACCCGGCCCCGCCCGACTTCGAGCGCGAACGGGAAGCGGCCCGCCGCGAACAGGCCGCCGCCGAATCGCAGGCCGAACGGGAACGCCAGGCCGCCGCCGCGGCCCAGTCCGAGCGGGAACGCC
>JABDMC010000277.1 GCA_013001695.1 Akkermansiaceae bacterium | reverse complement strand
GGCCACGCTCGGCCAGACGCCGCTGAACAGCACGCATGCCGCCGAGAAGGAGATCCTCGACGCGCAGCTCGCCGTGGACGGAGAGGCCGGGAACTATCCGCAGTTTGCCGGCAACGTGAAGACGGTCTACTCCCATCCGCTCAGCCAGGGAGGGGGATCGAACAGCCACTACAACGGGCACGCCCAGACCTACCTGCTGGTCGGCGACGCCCTCGGACGCGCCATGGTCGAACTGCAGGATGCCGGCAACCTGGACGACTACGACGTGTGGGCCGCGCTCTTCCCCGGATCCGACCTCACGGATCCGGATGCCGACCTCGACGGCGACGGGCGGACCAACGACGAGGAACGTCTCTTCGGGACCGATCCGACCAGCGCCGCCTCGATGAGCGCCGTGACGGTGCCGCTGGATGCGGGCGCCGGAACCTTCAGCTACACCCGGCGCGACGACGCGCTCAGCGGCATGACCTATACGGTGTGGACCTCCACCACCCTGGAGCCGGGGTCATGGACCGAAGACACCGGTGCCGGCCAGGCCGACGGCTCGCCGGATGGCAACGGCGTCGAGACCGTGGCGGTCACGCTCAGCCCGGCCCTCCTGGCCAACCCGCATCTGTTCGTGCAGGTGCATGCCGCGGAGTGATTCGGCCGGTTCCGGCACCGCCGCCGTGCCGATCGATTTTGATCACGGGATAAGGAAGCCGAATGCCTGACCCTCTGTCCGTCTTGGATGACAAGGCAGGGAGATGAAGTAATGCGACGAAGAGACCGGGCAAGGTGCAGGACGGTCATACTTCGTCTCCCTGGCTGAACTTCCTTCTAAATAGGTATTCTCCCTGGACGATGAGATCGAGCATTTGCGTGCCGCCTGATCGACAGGCTTGATGATGCGGGAAATCGGACCCATAGTTGGAAAGCGAAGGATGCATCCCCAAGACCATCTCCCCGTCGGATCCGCCGGTCGGTTGATCAACCGCCTCTGCGCCGTCGTGATCTTGTCCCTGGCATTCGCCGGGGTGGATTGCGCTGCGGCCCCCGAGTCCGATCTCCCGGTCCTGGTCGAGGCCGAGGGATTCGCCGACACCGGGGGCTGGGTGATCGATCCCCAGTTCATGGATCTCATGGGCTCGCCCTACCTGCTCGCCCACGGGCTGGGAGTTCCGGTCAAGGACGCCGTGACGGAGGTCGCCATCCCGCAGGCGGGCCGCTACCGGGTCTGGGTGCGCACCAAGGACTGGGTGGCGCAGTGGAAGGCCCCGGGCACCCCGGGCCGCTTCCAGGTGATCATCAACGGCAAGCCCCTCGCAACCACCTTCGGGACGGTGGGAGCACAGTGGCACTGGCAGGACGGCGGGAAGGTCGACCTGCCGGAGGGGAAACTCCGCCTCGCGCTCCACGACCTCACCGGTTTCGAGGGGCGTTGCGACGCGATCCTGTTCTCGAGCGATCCCTCGTTCGTCCCGCCCAACAGCGACCCGGAGATGCTCGATTTCCGCCGCCGCTGTCTCGGGCTTCCCGACGAGCCGGAAACGGTTGGTGAGTACGACCTCGTCGTGACGGGAGGGGGGATTGCCGGGACCTGCGCCGCGGTCACCGCGGCGCGCCTCGGCCTGAAGGTCGCCCTGATCCAGGACCGCCCGGTCCTCGGCGGCAACAACAGCTCGGAAGTCCGCGTCTGGCTGCAAGGCGCGCGCAGCAAGGAGCCGTGGCCGCGGGTCGGCGATGTGGTCGCCGAACTGGAAGCCGGCCGGCGGGCCCACTACGGCGCGGAGAACACCGCCGACCTTTACGAGGACGACAAGAAGCTGGCGGTCGTGAAGGGCGAGCCGAACATCGACCTCTTCCTCGAACACCGGGGGAACGGGGTGGAGATGGACGGCAAGCGGATCCGGGCGGTCCTCGCCCAGGAGATCCGGACCGGAAGGCACCTGCGCTTCGTGGGGCGCTGGTTTGCCGACTGCACCGGGGACGCCTGCATCGGCGCCCTCGCCGGGGCCGACTTCGACATGCAGGAGAAGAACAAGATGGGGCCGTGCAACCTGTGGAACGTCTGCGAGTGCAAGGACACCAACGCCATCAACACCGGGACCGAGGAAGCGGCCGGGGCGGTCCCGTTCCCACGCTGCCCGTGGGCGCTCGACCTCTCCGACAAGCCGTTCCCCGGCCGCAGCAAGGTCAAGCCCGACCCGAACCAGCTCGGCGGCTGGTACTGGGAGAGCGGGTTCGACCGCGACCCGATCGAGGAGATGGAATACGTGCGCGACTGGAACTTCCGCGCCATGTACGGCGCGTGGGATGCGCTCAAGAACGTTGACAAGGTGCTGCCCAACCACCAGCTCAACTGGTCCGCCTACATCCTCGGCAAGCGCGAGTCCCGCCGCCTCCTCGGCGACGTGATCCTCGACGTGAAGGATCTCAATGAAGACCGGAAGTTCCCCGACGGCTGCGCGCCCACCGGTTGGGACAACGACCTCCATGTCCCCAGCGCCAAGTACAGCAAGGGCTTCGAGGGGGACGCCTTCATCGCCGACGCCAGGCACGGCTACTTCCCGGCCTTCAAGGACAACCGTCCGTTCTGGATTCCCTACCGCTGCCTCTATTCCCGCAACATCGAGAACCTCTTCATGGCCGGGCGCTGTATCAGCGTCACGCACGATGCGCTCGGGGCGGTGCGGGTCATGCGGACCTGCGGCACCCAGGGGGAGATCGTCGGGATGGCGGCCAGCGTCTGCAAGGAGTTCGATACGAACCCGCGCGGGGTCTATGAAAAGCACCTCGCCGGTCTCCGGGAACGGATGCGCAAGGGGGTCGGCAAGGTCGACGGCTCGACGATCCCGTACTCCAACCAGGGGGAACACGGACTCGGCCTGCGCCAGGTCGCCCTCTCCCAGCCGAAGTGGCTCGAGCGCGCCGGGCGGAACCTGGCCCGCACCGCGAAGGTCAGCACATCCGTTTCAAGAACGACCGACGGCGTCGACCGGACGGTGCTGATCAACGACGGCAACGGGAAGATCGAGGAGGACAGCCGCTGGCTTGGAAAGGGGGCCATGCCCCACATCGTCGAATTCCGGTGGGATGAACCGGTCGAGCTCGGCGCGGCGCGGGTGATTTCCGGCAGGTACAACGGGGCCCGGATTCTCAATCCCGTCAGCGATTTCAAGCTGGAGCACCACGACGGCGAGACGTGGCGGGAGACCCTTCCGCCCGTCCGGGAGAACGAGAATCCGGCGTGGGCCGCGACCTTCGCGCCGGTGGAGACGAAACACCTGCGGCTGGTCATCACCCGGGCCCCGCATGACATCTCCCGCCTCTGGGAGGTCGAATTTTACCAGCCCCAGGGCGATGAGGGACCATAGCCGGGAAGCGTGGCGGGGGCGGGGCCGCCCGCGGCGCACCCCGGCCGGATGGGCCGCGCCGGGGCGAAGTTGCTGGAAAAGTGGTGGATTTTCCCGTTAGGCTTTTCGCATCGCCATGAACTTCCGCATCCGGATCTCCTGCGCCCTCCTCCTGGCATTCGGCGGAATCGCCTCCGCCGTCATGGAGCGGGGGGATTACCCGTGGGACACGAAGCTCCGCAGCTACTATGACACCGAGATGGCGGAGGAACTCGGGGAGGTCCGCTGGCTCCTGAACCTCGGACCGACCGGGATCCGCGCCCGCATTTACCCGGACAAGCCGACGCAACTGGTCGTGAAGTACGTCTTCCAGGACGCGAAGTCACCGGCGAAGGGACTCGTCGCGATTGACGACGTCATCGTCGGCGCCAACGGACGGAAGTTCAAATCCTCCCACCGCTTCGGCCGCAATCTCCCCGGCGGCGGTGGCTGGGACGGCCCCATGATGGAACTGGCCGCCCACCTCGAGGACAGCCAGGGCAAGGACGGCAAGCTGGAGCTCATCGTCTGGCCGGGCGGCGCCAAGTCGGATGAGACCACGGTGGCCGTGCAACTCGAGCCGGTCGGGCGGTTCGCCCCGAGCTTCCCGTTCAACTGCGAGCGGTCGGAGCGGATGCTCGAGGAGCTCTGCGATTTCATGGTGATGGACTTCGAGGCCGACAACTGGAAGAAGGAGAACCAGTTTTACGGCGGCCCCCACGGCCACGCCCATCAACTGCTGGCATTGATGGCCAGCGGCAATCCGAAGTACGACCGGCTGATCAAGGATTGCATGGCGAGGTATCACGGGAAGACCTACGACCCCGCCGGCGGCGGGTTCCAGATGTGGACGTGGGGCTACGATTCCATCGTGATGGGCGAGTACTACCTGCTCACCAGGGACCGCAAGCTCGAGTCCGCCATGAAGTCGCTGGCGGAGGCCATGCCCGAGGGCTGCCACAACGGCGACGGGATCTACACGCACCGCTCCCAGATCAACCTGCGGCGGACGGGAAGAAAACCCTACGCGTCGATCGCGGCGATTTCCGGTCTGCAGATGGTCGGCATGAGCCTCTTCCGGGAAGCCGGGCTCTATTACGACGAACGTCTCTACCAGAACATCCACCAGCACTACCTCAACAGCACCTCCCCGGCCGCCGTCAACATCGCCTACGCCTTCGGCAATGCGGATCGGCTGAACGACGCCGACATCGCCCACCGGCATGCGATCATCAAGCTGCACGACCCGACGAAGGGGCTCAGCGGCCGCGGCCCGGGCTACGTCTGCCCGACCGGCATGGATGGCATCGGCGGGTACGAGATCGTGTGGCCGACCAAGGCGGACCCGCGGTGGAAACCGACGGACTGGATCGACAAGGAGGCCGACACCAACATCCTGACGGAGCACACGGGCGACGGCATCCGGCGGGTGGACCGCGACAACCCGCGCTACAAGGTCGCCCCGGAGCCGGCGAAACCATACGAGACGACCAGGACCGGATCCCACCTGGCGCCAGTCGGCATGGGTGCGGTGGCGCACCTGGTCGGGACCCAGTCCCCGTCGTGGGAGTACCTCGGAAAGCACGCCGCGAACACCTGTGTGCTCGGTCCCGGCAACGCCTTCGACGGTCATGCGGCCTCCAACATGCACGCCTTCTGGAGCGTTCTCGGCGCGGCCCGCAGCGACCAGCCGGAGAAACTCAGGGAATACTTCGATTACATGAAGACCTTCCTGGTCCTCTCCGAGACCCACAATGGCGGCCTCATCCTCCAGCCGTGGGGGCGCGACCGGCCGGGGTGCAACTCGGATGTCTCCTATGGTCCGCGGACGTTGACGACCGCCACCGGCGCGATCCTCCTCGCCTTGGGGAAGAAGCACCTGCGGATCACCGGCGCCGGCAGCGGGGTCGCCGCGGCCAGCGGGAACGGCGCCCTCCCGGTGCGGCCGGCGCGGACGCTTCCCGCCCGGCAGGCCGCCCTGCTCGATCAAGCGCTGCTGCAGGCCCTCGCGGAACTGAGCCACGCCGGCGAACTCGAACCCGCCCCGCTGGAGCTATCCAGGGCGCGCGCGAAGGTCAGGCTCGCGAGGGTCGAGAGCGACGGCAAGCTCACTTTCCAGGCGACGGTGGGGGACAAGCAGGCGTCGTTCGACTTCGCGGATCTCAATACGGAAGACCGGGCCCGGCTTGCGCAGCTGGTGGCGCGGCACCGTCCGTCGGACCCGGAGGCCCAGGCATCGGCCGGCATGTTCATGGAGTTGACCGGCGACACCAGGGGGGCCGATGAGTATTTCGAGAAGGCCGGCCCCGCACTCCGGGAGCAGCTCGATGCGCTCTTCGAGTGAGGTGGCTTGATCGGCCTCGGAAAATCGCCTGTCGAGCAAAGCCCCCAACGGGTTTACGCCGTTGGAGCTGAAGGTTCGGGGGCGAGCGTGTGTCGCCGGGGCGTTCCAGTATCGCGCGAATGGGCCAAGCCCACCGGGGGCGTTCCAGCAGCTTTGCCCGTGGTTGCGGGCAGGTGGCTTGATCGGCCTCGGACAATCGATTCGTCGAGCAAAGCCCCCAACGGGTTCACCCCGTTGGAGCTGGAGGTTCGGGGGGGGCGTCTGTCGCCGGCAGCGGCAGACCATCGACTTTCGCTCCCGTCTTCGCTCTGCGAGCCACGGCGGGCAGGCCGGTGGGACAAGCCCACCGGGAGCGTCTCGGGGGTCGTTCCTACTCCTTCCGGGCATCCTTGAGTGAGGCGAGATAGGCGACGACGTCGCGCATCTCGGTCTTCTTCAGGATCCCGATGACGGGCGGCATGGTGGAGGCCGGCTGGGAGATCCCGGCAATGTCCGCGCGGGCGTAGATCTTCTCCTCGGCGCTGACGAGATCAGCCAGGGTGACATCCTTTTCGTCGTCCTTGCGGAGGTTGCCGGCGACGATGGTGCCGTCCTTGAGAGTGAGCGAGACGGTGCCGTAGCCGGGGGCGATGTGGGCGCCGGGATTGACGAGGGACTCGAGGAGGTAGGCGCGGTCGTGCAGGTTGCCGACGTTCCGCAGGTCGGGTCCGGCCACCCCGCCCTTGCGGCCGCGCTGGCCCTTGTGGCAGCGGGTGCACTGGGCGGCGCCGTGGTTGTAAAAGATCGACCGGCCGCGGTCGAGGTCTCCGCCTTCGATGGCCACCGCGTAGGCGGCAAGGGGATCGGCGGGGTCGAGGCTTTTCTCGTAAGCTGCCAGCGCGGTGGCGATCCCGGGTTCGTCCCGTTGCGCGGCGGCTTCAAGGATGTCGAGGTGGATGGCGGGGGGCTGTTGCCCGAGGTCCTCGAGCATGGAAAGGATGATGGCCGCGGCCCCGGGATCCTTGATGCCGGCCAGCACCCCGAGGGCGCGTTGGCGGTCGAAGGTGCGGTCGGAGGCGAGAATCTCGCCGGCCTGCGCGACCGCCGCGGCGGGGTCGAGCGCCGCGAGGGCTTCGAAACTTCGGGCGCGGATCTCGCGGTCGCGATCGTCGATGGTCCGGTCGAGCACTTCGCGGAGTTGCGGGGAGTTCGCCTTTTGCAGGGTCGCCAGCGCCGCGAGGCGGAGGCCGGTGGCGTTCTTCGGCTCGGCAAAGTGGGCGAGGAGGGTTTCGGGCCCGATCTCGATGCCGAAATGTTCCGCGGTGCGGATCACCTCGGCGAGGAGATCGCCGGAGGTGGAGCCGAGAAGGTCGCGGAGGGTTTTCGCGATCTCCGGACGGTGCGCGGCGAGGGAGCGGTCGCCATCGAGGGGGCGATGCTTGCCGGTGGTGGGGTCGGCGGCGGGCGGGTCCTCCCACCGCTGCAGGACAAAGAGGGCCTCCATGCGCACCTGGTCCGGGTAGCGGGAGTCCGCCGCGACGCCCAGGATGCGCCGGATGTTCTCCTCACCCCCGACCCGGTAGATGGCATTGATGATGCGGTAGTCGATCATCGGGGCGGATTTGCCGAGCCGGCTGGTGGCGCGGGCGAGGGCCGGGCGGGCCCCCTCGATGTAGGCGTCATTGATGGCCTGGATGGTTTCGATGACGATGCCCGCCTCCTTGTCGTCGAGGAAGGTGGCGATGCCGGCGTGCTTCAGGCGGCGGAGGGTGAGGACGAGGCCGCGGCGGACGGCGGGGGAGGGGTGCGCGGCGTGCTCGAGGAGCGCCTCGGCGGAGCCGGTGGCTTCGGCGATGGATTGCAGCGCCCGCACCGCGCCGTGGCGGAGGTAGGGGTCGGCGTCGGCGTTCTCTTCCAGCAGGGCGACGAGGGGCGGGATGTCGGCGGGGTTTCCGGCCTTGCCGAGGGCGATGGCGGCGAGGAGACGCGTGTTGGG
>JABDMC010000197.1 GCA_013001695.1 Akkermansiaceae bacterium | reverse complement strand
CGGCCGGCCTGGCCGTCATCGCGACCCACGCCCTTCTCAGGGACCAGCTCAACGATGCCGGCGCGGCATATTCCTTCAACCTCGGTGTGGGCGACCGTCTCGCCGCCAATCCCGTCTCCCGTCAGTTCGACCAGTGGTTCCTCGCCGAGGCGAGGAAACGCCAGGACGTCGTCGCGGTGGCCAACCGCCTCCACGCCAACATCGAGGCCGGGGTTTCCAACGACCTCCTCGAGACCCACTACAGCGACCATTTCCGCTGGCTCCTCGCCGAGGTCGACGGCTACCTCGAGCAGGGCCGCAAGGTCATCGTGACCGACGAGGTCCTGACCGCCTACCGCGAGCTCGCCAAGGCCATCCCCTTCAGCGAGGAGCTGTCCCTGCGCCTCGAGTGGGCCGTTGCAGTCCGCGCCTACAATGTCGCGAAGATCGCCGAGAAGGAAGCAACCCCGCCCATCGCCGAAGCCACGGCGCTTCTCGCGAAATTCCCGCACTACGCCCAATGGGTGCAGACCGGCTGGGCTGGCGGCGGCAATGGGCCATACTACCGCAACGACCCGGCGAAATACTGGCCGCATGAGATCGAGGCCAAGATGGCGCCAGTCGTGGCCGCGGCGGCGAAACTAACGCCGCTTCAGCTCGCCGACTTGATGGCGTCGTGGCGCGCCGGTTACTACAGTGACAAGCACGTCCGCCCGACCGAGGTCAAGGCGGTGCGGAAGGTGTTTCACTTCGTGCGGTATGGGGACAAGCTAACCACCCGGAACGGCGTGTTGATCTTCGGGACGACCTGGAACCAGTTCACCCCGGAGGAAGCGCAGGCCGTGGCACCCAAGCTGGCCGCCATTGCCCACCCCGAAGCCTCCTACATCCGCGCCATCGCCGCCGGCGGAAAGGACAAGAATCTCGACAAGATGATCGCCGCCCTCATCGGCCCCGAGGCCTGGCGACTCGGACCAGCCGAGCTCGACGGCCGCTATGCCGACCAGCTCTGGCACTACGCCGGCCGCCCCGGCGACAACGCCACCCGCGACCAGAAAATCGCGCAAACCAAGGCCGTCTCCGACCGGATCAGGGCCGCGTCTCTCGCCAAGGAAGCGCCAGCCAACCAGCGCCTCGGCCGCTTCCGCCAACTCTGGGGCGACTACAAGTCAGGCCAACCGAAAACCCCGGGCGTCCTCGGCCAGCTCAAGGCGCTTCTCCTCGTCACACCCGAGGCCATCCCCGAACTCCTCCGGGACCAGAGTGTGGAAGCGCAACTGCTCGCCCGTGACACCATTGCCAAGGGCCTCACCGGCAGCGATCCGGTCTGGACCGAGATCGAGGCCACCAACCGGGTCAACGTTGCAAGCTACGCCCCGGGCATCCTCTACCTCGCCGGGCGCCATGCCGGTGGCAGCGTGCCGGACTTGAAGGTTCGCCAGCCGAAGAAGTACGTCCCCCATCCCCTCGAGCCGGCCCTGCGCCAGGCAGTGGCCACCGGCCTCAAGCAGAACAAGCTCGAGCCGTGGCTGGTGCTCGCCTGGATCAACACGCAGTACCCCGAGGACAACGCCGAGCAGGTCAAGCTGGCGCAGGCCCTCGTGAAATCACCGCTGTGGAAGACGATGCCCTTCGAGGCGCACTTCGCGGCGCGGGAGTGGTTCCGGAAAGACGTCATGACGCCGGGCCAGGTCGCCCTGGTTGATGCCGCCGATCCCGAAATCATCAGCAAGGACCTCTTCGCCCTGATCGACGAGGAGACGGAGGCCGAAGCGGCCCCGCAAGACGGCAAGAAAAGGAATAGGAAGAAGCGCCGGAAGCCCAAGCCGGACGGTGAAAGCGATCCCGAGCAGGCCGCCGAGGACATCCCCGCCGCCGTGGCCGCCCTGCAATCGACCATCGCGGGCCTGCGCAAAGCCCCGCTCCGTATCGCGATTCCGGAAGCCGCCTTTGAAGAGCTGGCCGCCCTTGATCCCGCTGTCATCAGGGACGCCAAGGTCCGGGAATTGATCCTCGTCCTGATCGATGACCTCAAGGCCGCTCCCGTTTCCAACAACTTTGGCTACAAGTTCGTCCAGACGCTCATCGAGAACCCGGAACCCAGGGTCCTCCATCTCGCCGCGCCCTACGTCTGGAACTTCCTCAATCGGAACCACCACCTCTTTCCGCAGGTTCGCGCGCTGACCCAGTCCCTGGTCGACACGCATCCTTCCGCGGCGAGCGCCCTCGCCGGCGCCGGACTCGACGCCTTCGCCCGTCACCGCGGGCACAGCTACTTCAAGCGGGACTCCGACATCCCGCTCTTCAAGTCGATCCGCGGCAACGCCGCCATGAAGATGGGGCTCATCGTGATCCCGGTGGCCAAGAACCACCCGGCCTACCCGGTCTACCAATCGCAGGGCGACTGGACCACGGGGAACGAGGACAGCGCCTGGGACCGGCTCGACGAACACTGGGAGGCCTTCCTGCCGGTCCACCGCGAGCTCTCCCTGCCTTACCTGATGTGGGCCCTGAAACAGGTGATCTACAACCGCGAGGAAGCGCGGCAGGAAGAGCTCGTCAAGGCCCTGCTCGGCTGGGCCGGCGAGGACGGCAGCCCGCTGAGCCCCGACGAAAAGGCGCGCATCGAGATCGCCTACGGCGACATTGCGGTGCAGCGCGGGCAACTGCGGCAGGCGCACGAGCTCTACACCCGCACCCAGAAGAACGAGGCCTACCAGGAGATCGCGGTGCGCCACGAGGCCGGCCTGCGCCGCGCCATGGCCGAGCGCCTTGCCAAGAACTTCGATGGTGCCCTGCAGACGCTCGCCGAGCTCGAACTCGAGCGCATCCCCGGCCTCTGGACCGAGATCCGCTACGCCCGCGCCGAGGTGCATTTCGACATGGAGGAGTTCGAGGACGCCAAGGACGACATCGACGACATCCTGACGCGCGAACCGAACCACCCGGACGCCAAGATCCTTCTCGGCAAGGTGCAGCTCAAGCTCGAGAAGCTCATGGAAGCCACCGAGGTCGAGCTCGGCTCGACCTCCGCGCAGGACTCGCTCGTTCCCGGCGAAAAGCTCAAGGTCACCCTCGCCGACCCGACCCTCGCGGTCTCCGGCGCCGGCACCGAGATCGAGGTGGTCGTCTGGACCACCGCCGGCGACCGGGAGCAGTTCTTCCTCCGCCAGTTCGGCGACCAGAAGACGAAGTTCCGCGGCGAGGTGCCCACCGCCCTCGGCGCGCCCGCTCCCGACGACGGCACCCTGCAGGTGATCGGCGACGACGAGGTCTTCTACGCCTACTCCGAGCGCTTCCGCGAAAAGATGAACGGCCTCGAGGAACGGCGCGGCGGGCCGATCACCATCGCTTCCGATGCCCTCCTCATGGCCTCGGCCCGCAAGCTTCTCTCCGAAACCGAGCAGCGCACCGCCGACATGGAGGCCATCATGGCCGAGATCGAGGCCAAGGGCGGGCGCCGCGGCGGCAACCTTGAGGGCGCCGCCCGCGCCCGCATGGCCGCCCGCTCGATGGACGCCGAGGCCCGCGCCGAGGCCGGCGGGATCTCCGCGGACGAGTTCGGCCGCTACCTCGTCAACGTCGCCAAGCCCGGCAACCCGGTGCACGTGCGCGTCATCGACCCGGACCGCAGCCGCACCGCGGAGGTCGACGATCTCACCGTGAGCCTCTCGACCTCGAGCGGCGACGCGATTTCCCGGGTCACCCTGAAGGAGACCGGCACCCACACCGGCTGGTTCGAGGGCAGCGTCCCGACCACCGGGGCCCAGGCCCTCGCCTTCGCCCGCAACTCCGAGCCGGGCCGCAACCCGAACATGGTCATCAGCCCCGCCGCCGACACCTACCCGGCTTGGCGGCCGGTCCCGGTCAAGGACGTGACCCCCGAGTTCAAGGTCGACCTCAATGACAACGTCGCGCTCGACGAGTTGACCATCACCGCCGTCGAGGAGGGGGCCAGGCTCAAGACCTTCGCCCTGCAGACCGGCATGAACGAGGGCGACCTGACCACCGTGGCGGTTTACCCGAACCACCCGGCCGCCATCGAGAAGCCGTGGCAGCCGTCGGTGCTCGTGATGAACGACACCGATCATCACCATGGACGCGATGAGCGCTCGGTTTACGACCTCCAGGAACTCCGCGATCATCTCGCCCGCGGCTGGATCACCCAGAGCTATGCCGCCGGTGCGGCGGGCAACGTGGCCGGGCCGTCGGAGGCGATGACTCCGGAGATCCCCGGGAAGGTCAAGTGGCTCCGCCAGAACCGGCACCACAATTCCCACGTCATCTACCGCTTCCGCGGCTACTTCCACGAGCCGCGGGAGGTCACTCGCCGCTTCAAGGTCGAACTCGGCAAGTACAAGGTTCCGGAAGGAACCCATCCCTCCGTCGCTCACCCCCCGCAGTTCCTGCTGGCGGTGGACGGACGCCCGATCACGGACCGCGAGCAGCCGAACCGGCTGGAAGGCGAGATCAACCTGCGGCCCGGGGTCCACTCCCTCGAACTCTGGGCCACCGGCTGGGATTGCGCGATCGGCTTCGGGCGCAGCGTCAAGCTCCTCGCCAACCTCGACGACCCCGAGCAACTCGCCGACTGCCCGGACGCGTTCTTCGATCCCGCCACCTTCCCCGAGAACACTCTCGACCACCGCAACGGCCCCGCCACCGTGACCGCCAACGAGGCGGGCACCGAGTTCAAGGTGAAGTTCGCCCCCGGGTCCCGCTCACGCCTCCTCAAGCTCCTCATCATGGATCACGAAGGATCGGTCCCGGCCCTCAACAAACTCGCCCTCACCGGCACCGACGGCGGCATCGTCCTTCCGGTGGCCGAGGACTTCGCCTCCCTCAACAAGAACGACACCCTCGAGATCCTCACCGGGGACAAGATTTCGGTGCGCTACGTCGACGACCGCTTCGTCACCGAGACCAGGGAACGCCACGAGCGCTTCCTCGATGTCGCCTTCACCAATGCGCGCGTCGAGTTCGCCGACATGGAGCCGCGCTTCGATCAGCGGAAGGGCAAGGACATGCCGTATTACGAGAAGCTCTACCGCTTCCCCTATGATCAACCACTCAGCCTCGCCATCCACGATGCCGACATGGACGTCTCGGGCGATCCCGACAAGGTGACGGTCACCCTCGCCAGCAAGGCGGGAGGCGAGAAGTCCTTCGAGGCGGTCGAGACCGGTGACTCCACCGGCATCTTCAAGCTCGTCATCACGCCCGTGGCCGGAGCCGCGGCGGCCGCAAACGAGTTCCAGGTCGGCGAGGGTGCGACCATCACCGCCACCTACCTCGACGAGGAAAACGACCGTCCCGGCGTCCCCACCGAGCGGATCGGGACCGTCGCCCACGCGGCCTTGGTCACCCCCGAGTTCCTCGTCTCCCACGCCACGGTCACGCCCTTGGAGTCCGATCCCGACCCGGGCACGGGGATGCGGACCCTCGTTCACGGGTTTGAGATGCTCCGCCAGTTCCGTGGCGACGGCCCGCGCCTCGCCTCCGAGCAGGTCAAAGTCCGGTGGGAAATCGAGAACCGCCTTCTTTCTGCGGAGGAAGCACCCGAGGGAGGCCTCGAAGTCGTCCATGGCCGCAAGTTCTTCGTCGAGTTGGTCGCCCCGCAGTATGCCCTCGGCACCGCCTCCACGATCGAAGTCTTTGCCCAGACCGACGCGGGGCGCAAGGCGGCCGGCGCCGCCGCCGGCAGCGGATTTGACATCAATGTGCCGGGCACCATCGCCATCACGGGCGGACTCAGCCGCCCGCTCGGCACCTGGCATGGCATCCCCGAAAGCCCCATCTACACTGGCGGTGGTGTCTGGAGCCACCGCGACGAATCCCGCACCGACCGCTTCCACCTCACCATCCCTCTCGTCGCCGGCCCCCTTCCACCCTTCGGGGTCCTGACCGCCGAGGAGCGCAAGGAGATGGCGCGCAAGGCTGCCGACTCCCGCAGCGCCCAGCGCGACCTCCAGCTCAGCATCCGCGGCCTCGTGGCGCAACCGGGCGAGAAGATCCACCTCGGGTTCCGCTACACCGACCAGGCCGGCCGGGAACAATGGCTCACGGCCTCCGCCAAGGTCATCACGCACTCGACCTTCGACGTCATGTCCGAGGACTTCCGCTCGCCCATGACCAGCGCCTACGTCGGGGAACTCCTCAACCTGCGCGCCGTCGACCTCGGGGCCGATGTCAGCGACGAGATGGATACCGTCACGGCCCTCGTGCAGGCCAAGTCGGGCGCCAAAACGCAGGTCGTCCTGCGCGAGAGCGGCCCGCACACCGGCATCTTCAAGGCCGGTTACCTGATCAGCTACGCCCGGCAGCCCGGCCCGCTTCCGGAGGACCACGACGTCCGCCGCGAGGGGTTCCCGGTCACCTACGGCGACACCATCGCGGCCCGCTACACCGACGGGAACGGCGTCAAGTCGGACACCCACTTCGTCACCATCAGCAAGGGCGCGGATGGCAGCATCGCGCCGTTTTCGAAACAATACGAGGACGAGGAGACCGCCATGCGCACCCAGTTCTCGCTTGCCGAGGCCTACCTCGAGATGGCCAAGCGCCACCGCAAGCTCGGGGAGGACAAGCTGGCCGCCCAGGAGTACGCCAGCGCCAAGCTCCTCCTCTCGAAAGCCATGGACCAGTTCACCGACCCCGAGACCCGCGCCCATGCCGAGTACCTCCTCGGCACCCTGACGATGGAGGAGGCCATCGCCGCGGAGGATGCCGGGACGCGCGAGACCCGCTTCCGCGCCGCCCTTTCGCGCTTCATGACCGTCACCGGCAGCTACCCGCAGACGCTCTACGCCTCGAAGGCGCAATACCGCATCGCCACCGTCTACGAGGCCCTCCAGGAGCCCGAGATCGCGGCCCAGGAATACGTCAAGCTGGCCTACAAGTACCCCGATTCGGAATTCCTCGCCACCTCCATGGCCCGCCTCGGCAGCCACTTCCTCAAGAAGGCCGCCGCCTACGAGGCCAAGGCCAAGCCGCTCCTCGCCAAGGGCGAAGCCGGGGAGGACAAGGATGCCGCCTTCGAGGGCGAAGCGCTCCAGAAGATGGCGGTGCGCGAGTACCTCAAGACCGCCAGCATCTTCGGGCGCCTCCAGGAGCGCTTCCCGGGCAACGAGCTCGCCGGGCAGGCCGGCCTGCGCTCCGGACAGGCCTACATGCGCGCCGACAAGAACCAGGAGGCTGTCGATGCCTTCCAGCGCGTCATCAACGAGGAGGGATACGACGGCCCCAAGGTGCGCGCCCAGGCGATGTACTGGGTGGGCATGTGCTACCAGGAACTCCGCCAGGAGATGGCCGCCTACACGACCTTCAAGCGCCTCACCTACGACTTCCCCGAGAGCGAATGGGCCGCCTACGCCCGCGGACAACTCTCGACCGAACGCCTCCTGAGACTGGAGAACGAATTGGAACTCGAACGATTGGAGGGGGGGCTGTGAACAGGAGTCAGGGAACAGGAGTCAGGGATCAGGAGATAGGTTTCGGGATGCAGGATTCAGGATACAGGACTTGTCCTTCGAAGCCTTGGCGAAGAAGGATGCAGGTGCCAAGGAGCCTGAAGGGCTCCAACATCCTAGCCCGGGGCGCAGCCCTGGGTCGGCCGGCCAGAAAATTGATTCGCAGGCTGAAGGCCTGCCTCATAGGCCCCGCCAAAGACGCTCTTATGAAGCAGGCCTTCAGCCTGCCGGACTTTATCGCCAACCATAAACCCAGGGCGTTGCCCTGGGCTAGTATGCGGAAGCCCGTTGGGCTTCTTCTCGCGATGGGAATCCTTGGGTCCTTGGGTACTTCCGCGAACGCCGCCCCGCTCGATGACCGCATCGCGGCCTTCAAGGAGGCGGCCACGCAGACGGAAGGGGCGGTGTCCCAGATCCTGGAGACGGGACTGAGGGAGAACCGCTCGGCGATGGCGTTCGCGGCGGTGAAGCCGTGGCTCACCGCGAACCCGTCCTCGTCGCAGCCGGTCCTCTTTCACGCCGGCCAGGCCGCCGCCCGGGCGGGGGACTGGAATGCCGCGGTCAGCTTCTACCGCAAGCTCCTCAAGAACCCCCGGGTCGACGGCCGCCTCGCCGCCGAGGCCGTGCCCGCGATCTATCGCCTCCTCATCAACCACCTCGCGGACCCGGAGGCGGCCTACCTCTTCATGCGCGAGGACGGGGCGCGCCTGCGCACCTACGGGCGCGCGCGGCAGTTCGACTCGTGGTTCCTCGAGCGCGCGCAGCAGCGCAAGGACCTCCTCGCCCTGGCGAACTGGCTCGCCGCGATCCACAACGGCAACGACCCGCTCGAGCGCTACGAGGGCAGTCTCGATTTCCTTCTGCGCGAACTGGAGACCTTCAGCCACGACGGCGAGCAGCTCTTCGAGGCCCTCAAGACGCTCGCCGCCGCCCGGCGCACACCGGCGGGTGCCAAAGCCCGGGTCAACTGGGTCATGACCATCCTGCCGCTCTGCCCCCCGGCCGCCGAGCTGGCCTCCGCGAAGAAGCCCCTTCCCGAGGACCACTTCAACAGCGCCCTGCCGGCCGCGACCGCCCTCGTGAACGCCCTGCCCTACGAGGGATCGCGCGCCGTCATCACCGGGTGGATGAACTTCAATGCCGGCGACTCCGGCGTCTTCAACAACTTCGTCACCCCGGGACGCGAGGCCAAGGCCGCCCCGCTGCTGCAGGCCCTGCGCCGCCTTCCCGCCGGCCAGGCCCGCGAGATCCTGGGCATGACCGTCGCGCAGGGGAAGGGACGCAAGGCGGCGGATTACCTTTTCAGCCGGGACGAGTTGCGCGCCCTCGTCCGCGACCTCCCGCAGGTCTTCAATTCGCTCCAGGCCCCCGACATTTCCCTCTTCGACAAGACGCTCACGCCGGAAATGGCCGGGGCCATGGCGCCCAACCTCGCCCGCAATCCGCACGCCCAGGCCGCCATGGTCCGCGCCTGGGCCCGGCCGGAGCGGAACTACAGCGCCGCCGCCGACCAGATGATGAAGTCGGAAATGTGGCGCTTCAACGACATCAAGGCCGTCACCCACGGGCTCTGGCACAGCGGCATGTTCGAGCGCGACGTCGAGCACGACGTGCCCATCAAGAAATACGGGAAGCTCGATGCCCGCTACCAGCAGTTGACGAAGCAGGTCGCCAAGGAAGCCAAGAGCAACGAACGCCTTGCCGCCTTCAACGCCCTGCAGAAGGACCTCCTCTCCGCCAACCCGGGCATTCCCGGAGCCAACGTCCTGTGGGACGAGCTCTTCGCGCAGGCCCCGGATGCCGACAAGGTCCGGATGATCAGGACGCTCACCGCGAACCTCGCGGGCGAGCGCGAGTACCTGCTGCACCGCGCCCTCGCCAAGTCCCAGTTCGGCAAGGGCGGAGCCATGCCCTGGAAGGCCGACGTCTACGACAACCATTTCCGCTACCACCAGAAGGGGACGAGGGAGACCGCCGCCGATCTCATCACCCACCTTGAAGGACTCGTCCGCGCCCAGATGAAGGCCGGCAATCCCTCCGAAACGATCTTCGGGATGTGGCTGCACAGCATCGACCCCCGCAAGCCCGAGGCGGTCGAGGTGATCAAGGAGCTGCTGGCCACGCCGGGCTACGCGAAACTCGACGACGCCTACCAGCGGGTGGCCGCGGATGCGCAGCACTTCGGCCGGGCGGCCCTGACGGCCGGATTGGCCGCCACCGACCCCCAGCACCTCAGCCGCGAACTGCTCGCCCTCCCGGAGGGAGCCACCGGCGCCCAGGTCGAGGCGGCCCTCAAGGCCGCGGTCGACCGCGTGGTTTCGGCGCCCGATCCCGTCACCGTTCTCGGCCTCGGCAAGGTGGCCGCCGCCCCCGAGTGGTCCGGCGGGACCCGGGCCCTCGTGCTCTCGCTCTTCGAGGACAACGCGGCGGTGGGGGCCGTCCCCGCGAGGCAGGGATACGAACCCCTCATCCAACGGCTCACCGCGGAACTTGCGGAAGCCGGGAGCTGGGGCACGCTCGAACCCTGCGCCGCGGGGCTGTGGCACGCCGCCGCCGCCACCGACGACGATCGTTACTACCGGGGAGGCGAGGCCCTCACGCAATTCGCCGAAGCCGCGCTGGAAGCCGGCGCCTCATCGGTCGCCATGACCATCGCCCGGAGCGGAACGCGCAGCGTGGCCGGCCGCGCCTTCGCCGCCCGCAGCGAGCCGAACCTCACCCGCATGAACGGCCGCCTCCGCCAGGTCACCGGCAAGGCCGCCACCGACATCGGCGCCCTCGAGATCCCCGTCGCCGAGAACGACCCGAGCTATCCGCTCTACAAGTCGAACGCCGAGCACGCCCGGGGGAACCTCGACTCCGCATGGGAACTCTACGAGGAGCACGCCGACCAGCTTGTCCCCGTCCTGCGCGAACTCACCGTCGAATACGGGCTCTGGCTCCTCCGGCGCAACACCGAGGCCGGCGAGCAGGAGCGCGCCGAAGAGCTCGTCAAGGAACTCACCATCTGGTCGCGCCAGGCCGAGGGCACCTTCAGCCTCGAGCAGGACGCCCGCCTCAAGATCGCCTACGCCCACCTCGCCTTCCGCAAGGGCGCCCTGCCGACCGCGCGGGCGTGGTTCCGCAAGGTCGCCGACGCCGCCGAATACCAGGGGTCGCTCATGCACCTCGAAGCCGCCCTCGGCTCGGTCATGGTCGACCGCGTCTCGAAGAATTACTCCGCCGCCCTGACCGAGCTCGACAAGCTCATGCAGCTGCCCAACCCGGAGTTCCGCATGCGCATCCGCTACGCGCGCGCCGAGGTGCTCATGGACCAGGAGAACTACGCCGAGGCGCTCGGGGAAGTCGAGGCGGTCCTGCGCCGCCAGCCGAAGCACCCCGACGCCCTCATCCTGCGCGGCAAGATCCACTACGAGATGCGCAAGCTCGTCGAGGCCAGCGAGATCGAGCTCGGGCCGTCGCAGGACGACACCGTCCTCGTCCCCGGCGAAGCCGTGAAGATCAACCTGCGCGACCCGACGCTGCGGGTGTCCGGGGTCGGCGCCGACATCGAGGTCGAAATCTGGGCGAAGTCCGGCGACCGCGAGCGCGTCCTCCTCCACCAGCTCGGCGACAGCAAGGAGAAGTTCCGCGCCGAGGTGCCCACCGCTCTCGGCCCGCCCACCCCGGGTGACAAGATCCTCCAGATCCTCGGCAGGGACGAGATCCGCTTCGGTTACTCGAAGCGCTTCCGGGCCATGATGGACGACCTGCCGCCCGATCCCGACCTCGTCATCGGGGTGGCCTCGGACGCCCGCCTCGACCTCACCGCCGGGGCCTTTCCGGCCCGCGAAGGCGAACGCCGCCTCGCCATCGAGGAACTCGGGCTCACCACCGCGCAGGCCGCCCTCGGGACGCGCGCCGTGCGGCCGGGCAACCCGGTCTACCTCCGCGTCACCGACCCGGACCAGAGCATCACGCCGGGCCTCGACGAGATCACGGTCAGCCTGCAGGCCTCCAGCGGCGATGAGATTCGGCGTCTGGTCCTGAAGGAGACCGCCCCGTTCAGCGGCGAGTTCCAGGCCATCGTCCCCACCACCGGCGCGCAGGCCCTGGCCTTCGCCTCGGAGAGCGCCCCCGGCCGCGATCCGAACATGGCCATCAGTTCGCGGGACTACCCCGGCTGGCAGGGGGAAGTCGGCGACAAGGAAAAGGCCCGCACCTTCGGCATCGACCTCAACGACAACGTCGCCCTCAAGGAGATGACGGTCGCTTCGGGGGGCGGCGGACAGGAGCTGACCCATTTCGTCGTCCAGACGTCCATGAACGGCAGCGACTGGATCACGCGGGCCCGCTACCCGGCCGCGGAGGATGCCGAAGCGTGGGACGGGCGTCCCCACCTCTCCTCGTTCCCGACCTACCGCGGCGGCATCGCGGTCTCCGCACCGGAGGGCCGCGCGCTCCCGGAAGACTGGCTCGAGAAGATGGAGCTGGGCACCGCCAAGGCCTCGGTGGGCTACCTCGCCGCTCATGTCACCGGCCTCTCCGCGGAGAAGCTCCCGGTCGTCAACACCGGGCACCCGGGGTACTCCGGCCTCGTGCGCTACCGCGCCCTCTTCTACCAGCCCGCGGCCGCCATCCGGCGCTTCCAGCTCACCGGCTACCCCGCCACCGATGAGAAGGGGAACATTCAGACTATCTTCCTCCTCGACGGCGAACCGGCCGCCGAGGACTCCGAGGACCCGCTCCTCATCGAGCGCGAGCTCGCGCCGGGTCTGCACCGGATCGAGATCTGGCGGCACGAGGGGCGGGACCAGTTCCTCAAGCGCACGCCGGTCCTTCTCTGCGACGAGCCCGGGAAAGAGGATCTCGTGCCCTGCCCGGACAGCATGTTCGACCCCGCCGGATTCCCGGAGGGCGTGCGGGCCCAAATCCCCCGGGCGGCCGGCATCAGCAGCGGAGAGGACGCGCTGCGGATCGAGTTCGGCGACCGGACGCAGGCCCGCATGGTGCGCCTCGTCATCCAGGGATTCGAGGGTGTTTCGCCCGCCATCCGGAAGGTCACCCTGGGCAACCGCGCGGGTGAGCAACTCCTCCCGGTCGCGGAGGACTTCATGGCCCTGCGCCAGAACGACCAGCTCGAGGTGCTGCCCGGCGACCAGATCATCGCCAGCTACGAGGACCCCGTCTCCGCCACCCCGAAGCGCAACCGCCACCAGCGCAGCCTCGGGGTCGCCTTCAACACCGGGACCATCACGGCCTCGTTCCTGAACTACGAAACGAACCGGGATGGCGAGCGCGTTCTCGTCCTCGAGCCCATCCGCCGGTTCCGGTTCGACGACGCCATCGGCATCATCATCGAGGACGCCGACCTCGACGGGAGCCCGGAACGCGACCAGGTCGAGTTCACCGTCACCTCGAGTGGCGGGGAGACCGCGGTCCTGCGGGCGGTCGAGACCGAGGAGCACAGCGGGCGGTTCCTCGGCCGCGTCTTCCCGGTCGAGGGAGAGCCTTCGCGCGGATCGGAAATTCAGCTGAGCAAGGGGGGCACCCTCACCGCCACCTACCGCGACATCGAGAACCTCGACCCGGGCATCCCCGCGGACCGCACCGTGACCATCAGCCACGCCATCTACGCCACGCCGCTCGTGAGCGCCTACGACCTCGCCTCCGCGGCGCTGCCCCCGCCGCCCCGCAAGGAGCCGACGGGGGAACCCGCCACGAAGCGCGCCACCGGGCCCGAAGTCATCCTGCCGCGGCGGACCCTGAGCTACAGCTACGTCGATCCCGCGAACCTCGGGACGGACCCCCTCGATGCCGTCATCGGCGCCAGCGTCTGCTTCGACGTGGTGGCCCCGCACCTCGCCCTCGCCGGCAGCAGCGAGATCCGCGCCTACGTCCAGACCGAGGCCGCGCGCCGGGCCGCACCGAAGTCGGACAAGGCCTTCGACGTCACCGTGCCCGGGACGCTCAAGCTCACCGGCGCCCTCGGGGAGCGATCGATCGGGGAGCCGCCGGGATACACCCTCGACGGCTCGCCCGTCCCGCCGACCAACCAACCGCCGCTCGAGGAGGGCCGCTTCTCGTTCCAGGTCCCCCTCATCCTCGGCGACCCGCCGCAGCGCAGCTTCGCCACCAAGTCAGCCGCCGAGCTTCCCAGCTCCGCCATCCCCGACGGGCTCGCGGTCAAGGCCGGCGACGTCGTCCACGTCGGATTCCCCTGGCAGGACGAGGAGGAGAAGGTTCACTGGAAGACCGTCTCGTTCACGGTGGGCAGCCACGCCATCCTCGACGTCATGCAAAACGGCTACCGGGATGGCCTCTTCAGCTCCTACGTCGGCGAGAAGATCTACCTCCGCCTGCTGGCTCCCGGCCTCGACCAGGGGCCCGAGCGCGACGTCACCCGCGTCACCCTGAAGGGCACCAGCGGGGCGAGCACCACCTACGAACTCAAGGAAACCGAGGGCCACTCGGGCATCTTCAAGGCCGTCTTCGCGGTGAGCTACGCCGACGAGAAGATCCGCGCGGAACTCCCCCCGGTGGCCCTCAACGGCTTCCCGGTCCGCTACGGCGACGACATCACGGTGACCTACGAGGACCAGTCCTTCGCCGTGAAGGTCAACAAGGGGGCCGACGGCCTGATCGAGCCGTTCAGCAAGCGCTACACCGGCGACGAGATGGCGGTGCGCACCAGCTTCACCCTCGCGGAGTGCTTCTTCGAGCTGGCCAAGAAGCACCGCGAGATGGAGCAGGAATCGCTCGCCCGCCGCGAGATCGGGCACGCCCGCAAACTCCTCGCCGAGGCCCTCGCCACCCACCGCGACGAGGAGTTGAAGGCGCACGCCGAATACCTTCTCGGCAACCTCGCCCAGGAGTTCGCGGATCTTGCCAAGAACGAGGACAGCCGGCTGCCGATGTACCAGGACGCCCTGGCGCGCTTCTCCAAGATCCCGACCGACTACCCGGAGAGCGAGTTCGCATCCAAGGCCCAGTTCAAGACGGCCCTCGTCTACGAGAAGATGGGCGAGATCGAGAACTCGGTCGAAGAATACGTGAAGCTCGCCTACAAGTATCCGAACGACGAGCTCATCCCGACGGTGATGGCGCGCCTCGGCGGCTACTTCCAGAAGAAGGGCCAGGCGTTCAAGGAGCAGGCCGACGCCCTCCGCGAGAACGAGGACGACGAGTCCAGGGCCGAGGTCCTGCGCCTCGACGGCCTGAGCTACCCCGAGTTTCTCAATGCCGCCATGGTCTTCGCGAAGCTGAACGAGCGCTTCCCGGACGACCCGCTGGCGGGGCTCGCCGGGCTGCGCGCCGCCCAGAACTACATGCGCGCCCACCAGTACCCGGAGGCCATCGATCAGTTCCGGGAGGTCATCGACAACGAGGAGTTCGACGGCCCCGAGATCCGCGCCCAGGCGATCTACTGGACCGGCCTCAGCCACGAGCGCTGGGTCGGCCTCATGTCCGAAGGAAACTACAAGGGGCGCGGCGCCTCCATGCGGGAGGCCTACGAGCTCTACCGCCGCGTCACCTTCGACTTCCCCGACAGCAAGTGGGCCAAGTACGCCCGCGGCCGCCTCGCCGACCCGGCCTTCGAACGGATCATCCAGGTCGAGAAGGAGGAGCGCGAACGCATGATCGAGGCCCTCAAGAACCAGAACCGCTAACCCCCGACGGGAACCCGCCCCCGGAGTGATCTTGAACGAGCGAGAACAGCAACTCCTGCGCGAGGCCGCCGGCGATTCCGGGCCGCGCCTGTGCCTCCGCACCGGGACCCGCATCGATGCCGGGCGATGGTGGCGGCGATCCCCCGTCTGGCTCTGCGTGACGGACGACGAGTTGATCCTGCTCGCCGCCGGGCGCCGGCGGCTCCTCGAGCGAATCGCCATTGCCGAGTGCCCGGGGACGCACTACAACCCCGCCACGGGCGAACTGGTGGTCGAACCCGGCGAACCGCTCCGCCTGCGCCGCCTGAAGGTGGCGCCCTCGGAGGCCCTGGAAATCCTCGCGCACTTCAAGCCCGCCGCCACCCCCACATCTCTAACACCCCAACGCTGAATCCTATGCTGGAACACATTCTCAAGGGCGGACCCATCATGGTCCCGCTCGTCCTCTGCAGCCTCGTCAGCCTCGCGGTCGTCTACGACCGGTGGCAGGCGTTCCGTGAAAACCGCCGCATCGACACCCGCTCGCTCCGCTCGAAGGTGCTCGTCCACCTGCGGGAGGGGAACATCAGCGCCGCCATCAGCGAGTGCGAGACCGCGCGCGGCCCCATCGCCTCGGTGCTCCTCGCCGGCCTCCGGTCCTACGAGCACCTCAAGGGGAAGGACGAGGCGTCCGATACCATGCGCCTCGTGGTCGGGCAGGTCATGGAGGATTACAGCGCGCAGGCCATGAGCGTCGTCAACAAGCGCCTCGATGTCCTGACGACCATCGGCACCGCCGCCCCGCTGCTCGGCATGACCGGAACGGTCACCGGCATGATCGCCTCCTTCGCCGGGCTGGCCGAGGCCGGGAGCATCGGCGGCAGCGGGGGAGCCGTCGCCAACGGCATCGCGGAGGCCATGGTTACCACCGCGGTGGGCCTCATCGTGGCCCTCTTCGCCGTGATCCCCCAGAGCGTCTTCAACCGCTGGAGCGACGAGATCGAACTCGAGATCGAGGAATCCAACGCCGAGTTCGTGGAGTTCATTTTGACGCACCATTGAGTTCCCAGTCTGAAGAGCCCGATGAAGACGGTCGACATTCCCAATCGGAGGCCAAAGGCCTCATTCATACTAGCCCAGGGCAGAGCCCTGGGTATGAGGTCGGCGAGAAGAAACCGCAGGTTGAAGGCCGGGAGCCTGACGGGCTCCCATATACTAGCCCAGGGCGCAGCCCTGGGTATTCGGACGGTCAGAAGACACCGCAGGCTGAAGGCCGGGAGCCTGACGGGCTCCCAGATACTAGCCCAGGGCGCAGCCCTGGGTTGTAGGACGGGCAGAAGACCCCGCAGGCTGAAGGCCTGCCTCATAGGCCCCACGACCGCCGCCGTTATGATGCAGGCCTTCAGCCTGCCGATTTTGACGCAACCCCATCCCAGGGCTGCGCCCTGGGCTAGTATGCGCGAGGCCGTTGGCCTCCCCCCTGACCCCTGATGAAGAAGCGTTACAGCCGGGAAAAGAAGCACCGGTCGGGAGAGATCCCGACGGGGTCGTTCTCGGATATCGCCTTCCTTCTCATCATCTATTTCCTCGTGGCGACCACCCTCGTGAAGGTCAAGACCATCACCGCCGACCTCCCGGCGGGCGAGAAGACGAGCCAGCCGCAATCCGACAAGACCCCCATCGTGAACCTCCGGGGGGCGGAGGTCTTCCTGAACGACAAGAAGGTGACCATGGACGCCCTCAACGAGCGCCTCGCGGCCCTCGAGCTGGCCGCGCAGGACCCGTCGAAGCGGGTCGTCATGCTGGAGTCCGCCCGGGGGACCCCCTACGAGAACTATTTTCAGGCCCTCGCCGCCATCAGCGCCCACGACGGGGTGGTGGCCATCGTCGAGGAGGACGAGTGAGATGAAGAGGATCCCCCAGCGAAAAAAACGGCGGACCGTGCCGGTGCCCATCGCGAGCATGGGGGACATCGCCTTCCTGCTGATCATCTTCTTTCTCGTCTGCAGCGAGGTCACCAAGGACCGCAGCGACCTCCAGGTCACCCTGCCGTTCTCCGAGCACGTCGAGAAGATCCAGGCCTCGGTGGTGGCCCGCGTCGCGATGGACGAGAGCGGGGAGATCTACTTCGACGGGGTCCGGGTCGACGGCGCCAAGGACGTCGAGTGGGGCGTGCGCGCCCTCCTGACCAACACCGTGGCCGACGACCAGCGGCACGTGCAGTTCAAGTGCGACGCCGCCCTCCCCAAGGAAACCTTCGAGCCCGTCCTGAAGGCCATCGCCGAAGCCGGCGGCATCATCGAGGCCGTCGGGGAAAAGGGGGAATGAGTATCAGAGATCAGGAGTCAGGAATCAGCAATGAAATCCAAGACACACCAGGGAGTCCCTGCCGCAGATCGGACGGAGGCCAACGGCCTCAATCATACTAGCCCGGGGCGCAGCCCCGGGTTCAAAACCACCAAGGAGAACCGCAGCCTGTAGGGCTGCCTCATAGGCCCCACCAAAAATGCCCCAATCCCTCAACAAGGTCATTCTCCACATGGTATTCAGCACCAAGGATCGCCTCCCGCTCATCGACGCGGACATCCGCCCGCGCCTTCATGCGTTCATTGCGAAGGTCTTCCGTGAAATCGACCCGCCTCAAACGCAGGCCTACCGGGTGGGCGGCGTTGCCGACCACGTGCACATCGCCGGATCCCTTCCGCGGACCACGACGATTTCCAAGCTCTTTGAGATCGTGAAGAAGGAATCCTCGCGCTGGATCAAGAAGCAGGGCGATGAATACGCCAAGTTCTATTGGCAAAGCGGATATGGAAATTTTTCGGTGGCGCCTTCGCAACTCGATCATCTCATCCGCTACATCGACAACCAGGAAGAACACCACAAGACCGTGAGCTTTCAGGACGAGTTCCGGACGCTCCTCCGGAAGTATGACATCGAATTTGACGAACGTTATGTGTGGGATTGAATGCTCACCGGGCACGGTTATGCCGCAGGCTTTCAGCCTGCCGGTATTCGGCTCGACCGCATACCCAGGGCTTCGCCCTGGGCTAGTATGCATGAGGCCTTTGGCCTCGCCGCACCGTCCGCCCCCGGCCCACCGTCCGCCCCGAGCCCACCGTGCGCCCCGAGCCACCGTGCGCCCCGGCCCACCGTGCGCCCCGGCCCACCGTGCGCCC
>JABDMC010000182.1 GCA_013001695.1 Akkermansiaceae bacterium | reverse complement strand
AGGGGTCAGGGGTCAGGGGTCAGGGGGCGCTGCAGGCTTGAGGGGTGGGTGCTGATGGGGAGAATGGCGGGGTGAGGGTGGGAATCATGCTGATGACGCTGCCGGCCGCGGCGGGGTGGGCGGAAGCCGAGGCGCCGCTGCGGGGGGTGACGAATGCGGTGACGGGGTTGACGCGCTTTGCGGGGTGCACGCTGGTGCCGACGGATTGGGCGGATGGCGACAGCTTCCGCGTGAAGTTTCCGGACGGCGAGGAGCGCACCATCCGCCTCTACGGGGCGGATTGCCTGGAGCGGCATGTGCGGGACGATTCGGATGCGCGGCGCCTGCGCGAGCAGCGCCGGTATTTCGGGATGACGAAGGCGGGGGGGAGCGCGCAGGAATCGATTCGCCGCGCGAAGGAGTTCGGGACCGCCGCATGGGAGTTCGTGCAGGAGGAGCTGGAGGGGAAGTTCACGGTGCACACCGCGTGGGCCGACGGGCGGGGCGATGCGCGCTACAAGCGGTTTTACGGGTTTGTCGAGACGGCCGACGGGAAGGATCTCGCGGAGCGATTGGTGGAGGCCGGGTTGGCGCGGGCCTACGGGGTGTATCGCCGGAAGGCGGCGGACGTCTCGCGGGATGAGTACCGGGCGCGCCTCGCGGACCGGGAACTGACCGCCGCCAAGAGGGGGATCGGGGCGTGGGCCGCGACGGACTGGGCCAGCCTCCCGGAAGAGCGGCGCCTGCAGCGCGAGGAGGATGCCGAGATCCAGGCCGCCAAGGACGGCGGGGGAGGGCTGCCCGCCGGGAAGTCGATCGATCCGAACACCGCCTCGCGGGACGAGCTGATGCAGCTCCCGGGGATCGGGGAGACCATGGCGCTGCGGATCATGGAGAGCCGGGAAGAGGCGAAGTTCCGGAAGGCGGAGGACCTGCGGCGGGTGCCGGGGATCGGGGCGAAGACGGTGGAAAAGATGGCCGCCTACCTGCGCTTCGGACCATAACGGCGCCGCGAAGGGATGGCCGGGGGGCACCCGACGCCGGGACTCCGTCGCCGGGGGGCGCGGAATTCATTGCAACCGGGGCCAAGGGCAGCTATGGGGTGAGCGCTATGAAACGAACAATCGGGATCACGGCGGCCGCGCTGGCAGCGCTGCTTGCCATTCCGGCCGCGCGGGCCGCGGACGATCTGCCGGACCAGTCGCTGTCGGATTACAAGGTCGGCGAGACCCTGCTGGGCGACGAGGTGAAGGAAAAGGACCTCGAGGGCCGGGTGGTGGTGATCGAGTACTGGGGCACGCGGTGAGGCCCGTGCATTTCGGCGATGCCGCATCTGGTTCAGATGGACAAACGGTATCGGGACAAGGGGCTCACGGTCATCGGGGCGGAAGTGCAGGGAAGCGACCTGCCGGCCATCGAGAAGGTCATCAAGGATGCCCGCGCGGAGTTTTCGGTGACGAAGGGGACCACCCGGCCGCCGACCCTGCGGGGAATCCCGCACGCCGTGATCTTTGATCCGGCCGGGAAGCTCGTGTTTGCGGGGCACCCCATGGACGACAACTTCGACCGCATCGTGAAGAAGGCCTTGAAGGAGGTGAAACTCGAGGGCGAGGAGGACGACGCTCCGTCCGGTCCGGTGATTGCATCGCGGACGTGGACGAACGCGGAAGGCAAGGCCATCAAGGCCGCGGTGATGTCGATCGACGGCGACAAGGTGGAATTCCAGCTTCCGAACGGACGGCGGGTCCCCTACGAGATCGCGAAGCTCTCGGATGCCGACCAGGAGCTGATCAAGGAGGCCGCGGGGCCGGAGGAAGAGGACGAGTAGCGCCGCGCCGCCGATCCGTGACGACGCAGGGCCGGGAATTCCCGGCCCTTTTTCTTGGGGGCCGGTGGTCCGGCTCCGCGCGAGAGGTCCGGCAGGAGACCCCCGCGACGTCCCCGAACCGGTTTTCCGGTATGCAAGGTGCGTAACAAATAGGAAACTGCCGATTTCCCGTTAGAATGGCCGGCATGGTGTGTGCCAGGCCAGGGACGACTGCGTCCCACCTGCGATCCGGTTTCGCGGTCCTCCTGCTGGGAGGGGTGGCGGCGATGGGCGCGTCCCATTCCGCTTCCGCCCAGGTCACGACCGAATTCCTCTTCTCGACCGACAATGACGAGAAGCTGCAGAACAAGCTGGTCTACCGGGAGGATGTCTGGACGTTCGACACCTCCCAGGCGCTGGGATCCGAGATCACCGAGATCCTCGCCCAGACGGGAGCGTCGATGTTCACCGCCGGCGGGCAAGTGGATGCCTTCACGTGGCGGGATGGAATCTACTACTTCTCGACGGCGGGACCCTCCACGCTGGCCGACAACGGGCTCGTCATCGACAAGGATGACATCGTCCGTTACGACCCGTCCGCGGCGGCCGGATCGCGCGCCGCGCTGCATTACGACCCCGATCTCCACGGCACCGATTCGAACGTGAACGCCCTGTCGTTTCACTCCGACGGGGACCTGCTCGTTTCCTTCGACAGCAACGAAACCTTCGCGGGGCTGGGCGTCCTCGACGGCGATATCCTCAAGTTCGACCTTGCCGACCCGGTGGGGACGCGGTCGATCTTTTTTTCGGAATCGACCTTCACGAGTGGCGACGAGGACATTGCCGGCTTCGAGTTCGTCAGTGCCACCGAGATGTACCTGACGGTGCAGGCGGACGGCCAGTTGCCGGGGTCCCCCCTCTTCACGCAGTCGGATATCGTCCGATGGGACGGGAGCAGCGGGACGATCGTGGTCCATGGGGGCGACTTCGGCTCCACGGACGCCTTCAATCTCGATGCCATCGGCGCGGTGCCGGAACCGTCCCTCGTTCTCGTGCTCGCAATCGCGGCCGGGAGGGGCTTCCGGCGCCGACGGGAAGCGGCCACTCCGTGAGCCGCCGGCCCGCGGTTCCGGCGGGCGCTGTCCCCGCCCGCGGGATCCTGCGGCATTCGCGGAATTCGGACGCAAGGAGCGGAGCCGCGGCCGGGGGAAGATGCCACGGTGCGACCGTTAAAAATTGGCGGGTCGCGGGAAGGGGATATGATGCGCAGCTGCAGATCCCCTTCGATGATTGGACGACTTCCAGCCGGTTGGATGGCGCGGCGCCGCGTAGCGCAGCGGTGGCGCGGGATGGTCGTCATAATGGCCGCCGCGATCACGGTGATCGCGGGGTGGGCGGCACCGGTGGGCGCGCAATCGCTGCGGTTCACGGGCTTCACCCAGGTAAGCAACGGCTACGCGGACCTGGAGGCCGGGGCGGTCTACCTCTTCGCGGACGTGGCGGCCGGGGTGGATGCCCTCGTCTCGATCGATTTCATCTCGCCGGGGGCGCTCGTGTCGCAGATCGACAACGGCGGCCCTCCGCCGCCGAACGAGGCCCTCTACGAGTATTTCCAGCCGAAGGTGCAGGGGGCCGCCGACCAGGACCACTACGCGGACTTCACGATCTCCTTCGTGGACTCCACCACGGGCGAAGCCGTCTCGGTGGGCGACCTGACGATGGCCGTGATGGATATCGACGGGAACAACCAGCTGGGGGACACCTACGAGCGCGTCACCCTGTATGGCCTCGATGCCTACCGGTACGAGGACGGGGCCCCGCTGGCGGACCAGATCATCAGCATGGACCCGTCCGAGGTCCAGTTCGAGTCGACGGCGGCAGGGGGACCGCAGGGGATCTCGCTCGATCCGACCTACGCGGTCGAGGCGGACTACAGCGATGTGACCTCGCTCAGTTTCCGCCTCGGGTTGACCGGAACGCGCAGTGAGGACCAGACGCGTTTGTACTCCCTGAACTTCTACGACACGCCGCTGGCCTACTCGAGCCCGACGACGGTCACCACCCCGGAGGTTTCGCCGCTGGCCTTGCTGGCCGTGGCGGGGTTGATCGGCGCCCGGCGGCGGCGCTCGTGACGCCGGGGGCGGAGCGGCCGCGTCACGGATACTCACAGTCGCGCGCGCGCGGCGGGCCGAGCGGACCGGTGGCGCTTGATCGTGGACGGGCGGTTTGTTAGACTGTCGCAGCGGGTGCCGCCACGGGGCGGCGGGGCGGATTGAATGTCTTTCGGCCCGGCGGCCCGCGGCGCCAATCCCCCCCGATCCGGTCATGTCTTCCGATCCCCTCTACTCCCTCTTGTACACGAGCCAGGCGGTGACGCCCTTTTCCGCCGGCCAGCTGGACCGCCTGCTGGAACGCAGCCGGGCGACCAACGAAGACCTCGGGATCACGGGGATGCTGGTGCATCTCTCGGGGTCCTTCATGCAGGTCCTGGAGGGGCCCCGGAGCGCGGTGGGCGATCTCTATTACCGGAAGATCCTGCGGGACCCCCGGCATGGTGCGGTGGAGGTCGTGACGGAAGGGGACATTGCGCAGCGCCAGTTCGCGCAGTGGACAATGGCCTTCGAGGACCTCGCAGGGGAGACGGGGGCGCGGCCGGAGGGATTCAGCAATTTCGTGTCGGGAGGATTCTCGACGGAACTGCGCGGGGAGGACCAGTCCCTGACGGTGGCCATCCTCGGGAAATTCCGCGAGGTCTTCGGCCCGCGGGATGCCTTCGACGCCCGCGACGAATTGCGCCATCTCGCGGGGTAGGGGGCGCGCCCCGCTTCGTGGCGCCGGCTTCAGAACCGGCGGACGACGGTGTCGTTCCGGTATTCCTCGAGCGGTTCCGGGTAGTCGAGGGTGAAGTGGATGCCGCGGGACTCCTTGCGGCGCACGGCGCAGTCAATGATGAGGGCGGCCACCGCGACGAGGTTGCGGAGTTCCAGGATGTCGGCGTTGACGCGGTAGCCCCAGTAAAACTCGCGGACTTCCATGCGGAGGTTGCGCAGGCGGAAGGCGGCGCGCTGCAGACGCTTGTCGGTGCGCACGATCGAGACGTAGTCCCACATGGTGCGGCGAATCTCGTCCCAGTTATGGTAGATGTTGACGAGTTCGTCGGGCGGGGCGGTGTCGCCGTGTTCCCACGGCGGGATGCCCGGCGCGCCGGGGGACTGCTTTCCGGGCGGGTAGAGGCGCAGGATCTCGGCGAGGGCCCGGCGGGCCATGACGTTGCCTTCGAGGAGGCTGTTGGAGGCGAGGCGGTTGGCGCCGTGGAGGCCCGTGCAGGCCACCTCCCCGATGGCGAAGAGGCCGCGGATGGTGGTCTTGCCCTCGAGGTCGGTGACCACCCCGCCGCACTGGTAGTGGGCCGCCGGGACGACCGGGATGGGGGCCTCCTCGGCGTCGTGGCCGAAATTGAGGAGCGTCTCGTAGATGAACGGGAAGCGCTCCTTCATGAAGCCCTTCGGCTTCCGGGTGGCATCGAGGAAGACGCACGGGGCGCCGGTCTTCTTGAGTTCGGTGTCGATGGCGCGGGCCACGATGTCGCGCGGGGCGAGGGACCCGCGCGGGTCGTAGTTTTTCGTGAACTCCTCGCCGGCGGCATTGAGGAGGAGGGCGCCCTCGCCGCGGACCGCCTCGGAGACGAGGAAGGACCGCGCCTCGGGGCCGGACGCCCCCGGGTTGTAGAAACACGTCGGGTGGAACTGGACGAATTCCATGTTGGCGATGGAGGCGCCGGCGCGCCACGCCATGGCCACCCCGTCGCCGGTGGCGCTGTCGGGGTTGGTGGTGTAGAGGTAGGTCTTCCCGCAACCGCCGGTGGCGAGGACGATGCGGTCCGACCGCATGACCTGGACGTCGCCGGTGGACTCCTCGAGGACGTAGGCGCCGAGGATCCGGTCCTCGGTGGCGGCCCCGAGCTTGGCGGTGGTGATGAGGTCGATGGCGAAGTGGCCCTCGAGGAGGGTGAGGTTGGGCGTGTTGCGCGCGGTCTCCAACAGGGAGGTCGCGATCTCGCGGCCGGTGGTGTCCTTGGCGTGCAGGACCCGGCGCTCGGAATGCCCGCCCTCCTTGCCGAGCTGGTAGCTCGCATCATCCCGGTCGAAGGCCACCCCCCACTCGACGAGTTCCTCGATGGTGGCGGCGCCCTCCGCGATAATGGTGCGCACCGCGTCCTCGTGACAGAGCCCGGCGCCGGCATCGAGGGTGTCGGCGACATGCTTCTCGACGGAATCCTCCGCGGCGCGGAGGCCCTCCGGAAGGACCGCCGAGATCCCGCCCTGCGCCCAGGCGGTGTTGGAGTTCAGGGCCTGGTTCTTGGTGATCACGGTCACCGACCCGTGGCGGGCCGCCTTGATGGCGAAGGAGAGCCCGGCGATGCCGGCGCCGATGACGAGGAAGTCCGTGGTCACGGGGGGGGAGGGTAGAGGGCGCGGTGCGGTCCCGCCACGGTATAATCAAAAAGAGGGGGTGGCGGCCTGCCCCCACCGGGAGACGCGGCGCGGGACGCCGGCGCTCCCCTACAGCTCGACGTTGTCGATGAGTCGCACCTCGCCGTAGAACGCGGCCGCGGCGAGGAGGGCCGGGGCCGCGACCTTCGCCACCGGCTGGAGCGACCCGGCATCGACCAGCTGGAGGTAGTCGACGCGGAAATCGGCGGGGGCACCGTCTTCGAGGTGATGCCGGGCGGTCCGCAGGTACTCCTCGGGCCGTTCCTCGCCGCAGGTCTTGAGGGCCTGGGCGGCGAGCAGGGCCCGGCGGATGCGGGGGGCATCGGCCCGCTGGGCCGGGCCGAGGTTGGCGTTCCGCGAGGACAGGGCGAGGC
>JABDMC010000099.1 GCA_013001695.1 Akkermansiaceae bacterium | reverse complement strand
GATCGTCGTGATTGAGGCATATAATCTCATACGCCCCGGGCCGGGCCGAAATTTCCGTTACCTAACTTCGATAACGTTATCGAAGTTAGGTACCCGGATCCCGGCCCAGGTCCGCGGGACCGGAGGGGCCCGGTTCGCGGTCATTCCGACTCGACCACCCGGAAGTCGACGAACTGGTTCTCGATGTCGACCCGGACCACCCGGACCCGGAGGACCTGGCCGAGGTGCATCTCGCCCTCGCGGCTCGCGTAACGCATCCGGTGGCCCTCGAAGTGCCAGTCGCCGCGCGGGAAATCGGCCCGTTTCACCAGCCCGCGTTGCAGGATCTCGGTGGCCTCGACCATCAGCCCGATCTTGCGCACGTCCGTGACGACCGCCTCGAAGACGGGCGGGTCGGGTTCCTGCGCGGTGCGCTGCAGCCATTCCAGCATCTTCAGCCGTCGCGATTCGTCCTCGGCGCTGGCGCTGGTGCGCTCCGTCGTCGAGATGTGATCCGCGATCTCGGCGCAGTGCTTCTTGCCGGGAAGCCGGTCGGTTTCCGGCGGCGGGTTGTCGTAGAGCGGCTCCAGCGAACGGTGCATGATGAGATCCGCGTAGCGCCGGATCGGGCTCGTGAAGTGGCAGTAGTCGGTCTTCGACAGGCCGTAATGTCCCTGCGGCTCGTCGAGGTAGTGGGCGCGTTTCAGGCTTTTCAAGAGGCCCAGCTTGATGGCGTGCTCCTCGGGTTTTCCCTTCGCGGCGTCGAGGAGCTTCTGGATGTGTTTCTTGTTCGTCAGGTCGCCGGGCTGGTAGCCGTGGCTGCGCGCCAGCTCCGCGAACTCGTGGAGCTTGTCGAAGTCGGGATCCTCGTGGACGCGGTAGATCCCCGGCCGCTGCGCGTTCTTGATCGCCCGGGCCACCGCCTCGTTCGCCGCCAGCATGAATTCCTCGATGAGCTGGTGGCTCTCGTTGTACTCCTCCCGCTGGTATCCGGTGGCCTGCCCCTTCTCATCCAGGATCATCCGGACCTCCGCAAAGTCGAGGTCGAGGGCACCCTGCGCGAAGCGCCGCTGGCGCAGGAGGGCCGCCAGGTTCCAGGCCTCGTGCAGCATGGCGGCCGGCCCCTCCCCGGCGCTCCCGCCGACCAGGATCTCCTGGGCTTCCTCGTAGGTGTAGCGCTTCTTGCTGCAGATCACGGCCTTCGCGAAGCGGGCCTTCGTCATCTTCCCGTCCGGGGCGAACTGCATGATGGCGGCGCAGGTCAGGCGGTCCTCGCCGGGGCGCAGCGAGCAGATGCCGTTGCTCAACTCCGGCGGCAGCATCGGCAGGACCCGGTCCACGAGGTAGGTCGAGTTCCCGCGCTCCTCGGCCTCCTTGTCGAGGGCCGACTGCGGCTTGACGTAGTGCGACACGTCCGCGATGTGCACCGCCAGTTCCCACCCGCGGTCGCTCCGCCGCACCAGGATGGCGTCGTCAAAGTCCTTGGCATCCGCCGGGTCGATGGTGATGACGTCCGCCTCGCGCCAATCCTCGCGGCGGGCCAGCTCGTCCGGGGGGATCTCGCCCGGCACCCGCTTCGCTTCCTCCACCACCGCCTCCGGGAACTCGGTCCGCAGCCCGTGGCGGCGGATGATCGCCAGGATGTCGACGCCCGCGTCGCCCGGCCAGCCGAGGACCTCCGTGATTCGTCCGTGCGGCGACACCTGGCGGCTGTCCCACTCCAGCAACTCCACCGCCACCTTCTGTCCCGGGGCCGCCACCACATCGCCGGTCAACTCGATGGTGGCCGGCATGTTCCGATCGTCCGGCTGCACGTAGCGGAATTTCCCCCGCTCGAGGTAGGTTCCCACCACCACCCCGCTGCGGCGCTTGATGATGCGTTCCACCCGCCCGTTGGCCTGCTCCTCCGCGCCGGGAAGCTCGAGGGCGGCCTGCTTGTGCTTGGCGTGCTTCCACCACACCGGCGGCCCCAGCCGGTCGATGCGCACCGCGACCCGGTCGCCGTCCAGCGCCACCGAGGTCTTGTTCGCCGGGATGTAGATCCTCCGGAACTTCTCGAGGTCGATCCCGGTATCGAGGTTCGCGTCGTCCTTCACGTCCGGGTAGAACCACGCGCTGCCCTTGGGATGAAAGCGCACCGTCCCGACAAGCAACTTGGCATCCCGCGAGCGCAGTTGATAGCGGGCCTTCTTGCCCCGCACGATCACCCCTTCACGCTCCAGTTGCGCCAGGGCGGCCCGCAGCGCCGAGCGCTCGTCGGGATGCACCTCGAGATCGCGCGCCAGCTCGCCCTTGTTCCGCGGGCGGTAGCCGGGGGTCCCCATCAGGGCCAGGACCTGCTCTCTCAACCCCTCCCCGTCCGGCATGGCGGCACTCTGGATACTGTCCGCCCGGGCAGCAACCGGTAACGGCCCCGCGGCCCCAAATGCCCCCCCCACCCGATCAGATGGCCAGAAAGTGGTTGCCATGGCCGGATCTCCCCTCCATTCTTGTATAGACATTGTGATTGCATGGGAAACCTGCGGTTGCCATGCCTCCACGCCGCCTCCTAGGCTGCGCGGCCCAGAAACCGAACTACTACAACCGCCATGAAATCCACCGTCCCGCGTTCCCGCCGCACCGGCTTCACCCTCGTCGAGCTCCTCGTCGTCATCGCCATCATCATCGTTCTCGCCTCCATGGGCTTCGGAGCCGGCATGGTCGCCATCAACAAGGCCCGCAAGGCCCAGGCCAAGAACGACTGCGTCAACCTCGTCCAGGCCGTCGGGGGCTACTTCGACGACTACTCGCACCTTCCCGATATCCCGAGTGCCGGGACCGGCAAGGGCGCCCTGACCGATGAGAACGTCATGGACATCCTCCTCGGCTTCGACAAGGAGAAGAATCCCAAGGAAGTGCGCTACTTCTCGGGCAAGCAATCGTCCGGCTCTTCGGCCTCCAGCGCCACCGGCGGCTTGTTCTACACCGACTCGGGCTCCACCAGCAGCGCCCAGCTGTTCGATCCGTGGCGGAAGGAAGGCGCCGGCGTCCGGCATTACTACCTGCTCCTCGACCTCGACTACGACGAGAAGATCAAGGATCCCACCGACGGCAGCTACACGATCCACGGCCGCCAGGCCGCGGCATGGAGCACCGGCCAGGACGGCAAGGACGGCGGCACCAACAACCGCGACAACGTCTATTCGTGGAAGTAAGGCGGGGGCTCGTTTCATGAAATACCTCCACGCGCAAAGCTGGCTTCGGCCAGCTTTTTGCTTGGGCGTGGGGCTCCTCACTCTTCGCTCCCCAGGATCCTCTTCATGAAATCGCCAGCCAAGCCTCCGCCCCTCCCCGGCTCTGCCCGCGCAACGCCCCTGAGAAACCTGCTCGTCGGCCCCCTCCTGGGGCTCCTTATACTCACCGCCGTCATCCTCATCTGGGCCTCCACGGGCTTCGGAGCCGGCATGGTCGCCATCAAGAAGGCCCGCAAGGCCCAGGCCAAGCACGACTGCGTGAACCTCGTGCAGGCCGTCGCCGCCTACTTCGCCGATTACGGCCGCCTCCCCCCAATCCCCGGCGCCGGCGGTGGACGGGGGGCCCTCACCGACAATGCCGCCATGGACATCCTTCTCGGCTTCAATATTGCGGCGAACCCCAGGGCGCTGCGCTACTTCTCCGGCAAGGCCGCCGTCGGACGGACGGCCGCCACCGCCCACGGCGGGTTGTTCTTTTCCATCGCCGGCGGCGCCGAGCTGCTCGACCCGTGGAAAAAAAAGCCGGGTGGCGTCCGTCACTTCTACCTCCTTCTCGATCTCGACGGCGACGGGAAGATCCCCGATCCCACTGATCCCGGCTTCACCATCCTCGGCCGCTCCGCGGTGGCATGGTCCACCGGACCCGACGGCAGGGCCCACCCCGATCCGGACCATCCCGACAATCGCGACAACGTTTATTCCTGGAAGTAAGGGAGGCCTGCGCGCAACATCCCGAATCTGCAAAGCTGGCTGCGGCCAGCTTTTTGCTTGGGCGGGCGTCCCGTCCAACCCGTCCAACCCGTCCGCCCCGTCCGCCCCGTCCGACCCGTCCGACCCGTCCGACCCGTCCGACCGGTCCGACCGGTCCGACCCGGCGCCCAAAGAAAAGCCGGGCGGTTTCCCGCCCGGCTTGTTCACGATTGGCTTTTCCGACGTCTGAAATCTGACGTCCGGCAACTGGCTTAGAAGCCCATGCCGCCGCCGTGGTCGTGACCGTGGTCATGTCCACCGGCGGGCTCATCTTCGGGAATCTCGGTCACCAGCGCTTCGGTGGTGAGGAGCAGTCCGGCGATCGAGGCGGCGTTCTGCAGCGCGCTGCGGGTCACCTTGGTGGGATCCACCACCCCGGCCTTGACGAGGTCCACGTAGGAGTCCTTGGCGACGTCGTAACCTTCGCTGCCTTTCGACTTTTTGACGTGCTCCACGATGAGGGCGCCTTCGCGGCCGGCATTCGCGGCCAGCTGGCGCAGCGGGGCTTCCACCGCGCTCCGCACCAGTCCCACGCCGGTCGCCTCGTCGCCTTCCAGCTTCAAGTCGTCCAACGCCGATTGGGCGCGGATGAGCGCCGTGCCACCGCCGGGAACGATGCCCTCTTCCACCGCGGCGCGGGTGGCGTGCAGGGCGTCTTCCACGCGGGCCTTCTTCTCCTTCATCTCGGTCTCGGTCGCGGCGCCGACATTGATGACGGCCACCCCCCCGGCGAGCTTGGCCAGCCGCTCCTGGAGCTTCTCGCGGTCGTAGTCGGAGGTGGTGTCGTCGATCTGCTTGCGGATCTGGCTGACCCGGCCGCTGATGGCGTCGCTTCCGCCGCCGCCTTCCACGATGGTGGTGTTCTCCTTCGAGATGGTGACGCGCTTCGCCTCCCCGAGCTGGTCGAGCTCCACGTTCTCGAGCTTGATGCCGAGATCTTCCGTGATGCACTTCCCGCCGGTCAGGATCGCGATGTCCTCGAGCATGGCCTTGCGGCGGTCACCGAAACCGGGGGCCTTCACGGCCACCACGTTCAGCGTCCCGCGGAGCTTGTTGACCACGAGGGTCGCCAGCGCTTCGCCTTCCACGTCTTCCGCGATCAGGAGGAACGGACGGCCGGTCTTGGCCACCTTCTCCAACAGCGGAAGCATGTCCTTCAGGTTCGAGATCTTCTTCTCGTGGATCAGGATGTAGGCGTTGTCGAGCGAGGCCTCCATGGTCTCCGCGTCCGTCACGAAGTACGGCGAGAGGTAACCCTTGTCGAACTGCATGCCTTCCACCACGTCCAGCGTGGTTTCGATGCCCTTCGCTTCCTCCACCGTGATGGTGCCGTCCTTGCCGACCTTGTCCATCGCTTCCGCGATGATGTTGCCGATCTCCTCGTCCCAGTTGGCGGACACCGTCGCGACCTGCGCGATCTCCTTGCTGTCCGAAACCTGCTTCGAGATCTCCGCAAGGCGCGCCACGATGGCCTCGGAGGCCTTCATGATCCCGCGCTGCAGGCTGATCGGGTTGGCACCCGCCGTGACGTTCCGCAGGCCTTCCTTGTAGATGGCCTCCGCGAGCACGGTCGCTGTCGTCGTCCCGTCCCCGGCCACATCCGAGGTCTTGCTGGAGACCTCCCGGATGAGCTGCGCGCCCATGTTCTCATAAGGATCATCAAGCTCGATCTCCTTCGCGACCGAAACACCGTCCTTGGTGATGGTCGGGGAGCCGAACTTCTTGTCCAGGATCACGTTGCGGCCGGACGGCCCCAACGTGGCCTTGACCGCGCGGGCCAGCTTCTCCACCCCGCGCAAAAGCGCATGCCGGGCGGCTTCGTCAAATTGCAGTTGTTTTGCTGCCATGGTTCTCGTCGTTTTTTTGTTATGTGATTCGTTTCAACGGGCCGGAAATCTTCCCGGCCCCGCTGTTTCAGTTGGCGATGACGCCAAGGATGTCGGACTCCGAAATGATGAGGAGGTCCTGGCCGTCGACCTTCACGTCGGTCCCGCCATACTTCGAGATCAGCACTTTGTCGCCCGAGTTGACGCTGAAGCTGAAGTCGTTTCCGTGTTCGTCCTTGCCGCCGGTGCCGAGCGATACGACTTCGGCTTCCTGCGGCTTCTCTTGTGCGGTGTCAGGGAGCACGATTCCGCCGGCGCTGACTTCGTCCGCTTCCAGGCGCTTCACGAGGACCCTCTGACCCAATGGTTTGATGCTAGCCATGGTTGGTTAGTGGTGTGTTTGTTTCTGTTGTGTGTGTGGTTTGAGAAACCGCCCCCCTCCCCGCCTTGGGGATTGGGGGGCGGAAAGTGACAGCTTACCTTGCTTCGTCAACAACTTCCGCGTCGACGACTTTGCCCTTGGCCTGGCGCGGTTCCTCCGCGTCGCCATCGTCGCCACCGGTTGCGGTGGCGTTGGCGGCTTCCGGAGCTTCGGCCGCTTGGGCGCTCTGGGCGGCATTGTAAAGATCGGTCAAGGAACCCTCGAGGTCCTTGGTGGCCGCCTCCACCGCGGCGAGATCGTCCGCCTTGAGGGCCTCGCGGATGGCCTCCACCTTGCCCTCGAGCGTCGTTTTCAGCTCCGCGGGGGCCTTGTCGCCCAGTTCCTTGAGCTGTTTCTCGACGTCGTAGGCCATGTGCTCGGCCTTGTTCTTGGTGTCCACCGACTCGGCGCGCTTCTTGTCTTCCTCGGCGTGCTCCTCGGCTTCGCGCTTGGCCTTTTCGATCTCGTCATCGCTCAGGCCGCTCGACCCCTCGATGGAGATTTTCTGCTCCTTGCCGGTCTTCTTGTCGGCCGCGGTGACGTGCAGGATGCCGTTGGAATCGATGTCGAAGGTGACCTCGATCTGCGGCATGCCGCGCTGGGCGGGCTCGATCCCGTCGAGACGGAAGTTCCCGAGGAGCTTGTTGGCCTCGAACAAGGGTCGCTCGCCCTGGCAGACCCGGATGTCCACCGCGGGCTGGTTGTCGGCCGCGGTCGAGAAGATCTGCGAGCGTTTCACCGGGATGGTCGTGTTGCGCTCGATCATCGGGGTGGCCCGGCCGCCTTCGGTTTCGATGGCGAGCGTCAGGGGCGTCACGTCCAGGAGGACCACGTCCTTCACGTCGCCCTGCAGGACCCCGCCCTGGATGGCGGCTCCGATGGCCACCACTTCGTCCGGGTTCACACCCTTGTGCGGCTCCTTGCCGGCCAACTCGTGCGCGATCTCCTGGACCTTCGGCATGCGCGTCATCCCGCCGACCAGGACCAGCTCGTCGATGTCGCTGGTCGCCACGCCCGATTCCTTCAGGCAGTCGACCACCGGCTTCTTGGTCCGCTCGAGGAGGCTCTCGGTGAGCTGCTCGAGCTTGGCGCGGCTCAGTTCGATCTGGATGTGCTTCGGGCCGGTCTGGTCCGCCGTGATGAACGGCAGGTTGATCTCGTAACTCGACGAGGAACTCAGCGCGATCTTCGCCTTCTCGGCCTCTTCCTTGATGCGCTGCAGGGCATCGGGCTGCCCGTGCAGGTCGATGCCTTCCTTCGATTTGAAGTCGTTCACGATCCACTCGATGATGGCGCTGTCCCAGTCGTCACCGCCGAGCTGCGTGTCGCCGTCGGTGGAGAGAACCTCGAAAACGCCGTCCCCGATCTCGAGCACCGAGATGTCGAAGGTCCCGCCGCCGAGGTCATAGACCGCGATTTTCTCGTCGCTCTTCTTGTCGAGCCCGTATGCCAGCGATGCCGCGGTGGGCTCGTTGATGATCCGGCGCACCTTGAGGCCCGCGATCTCGCCCGCCGCCTTGGTGGCATTGCGCTGCGAATCGTTGAAGTAGGCCGGCACCGTGATGACCGCTTCGGTGATTTTCTCGCCGAGCTTCGCTTCCGCGTCGGCCTTGAGCTTCCCGAGGACCATCGCCGAAATCTCCTGCGGCGAATAGCTCTTCTTCTCGCCGTCGACTTCCACCTGGATGTGGGCGTCGCCGTTCGACGCTTCCACGATCTTGTAGGGGAGCTTCTTGTCGTCCTCGCTGAGCTCCGCATACTTCCGCCCGATGAGGCGCTTCGCCGAGAAGATCGTGTTCTGCGAGTTCGTCACGGCCTGCCGCTTGGCGGCCTGGCCGACGAGACGTTCGCCGCCTTTCGCGAAGGCCACCACCGAGGGCGTGGTGCGGGCCCCTTCGGAGTTCTCCAAGACCACCGGCTCGCCGCCTTCCATGACTGCCATGCAGGAGTTCGTGGTCCCGAGGTCGATTCCTAGTATCTTTGCCATCTGTCTGTAATCCTTTCTGTGCTGGGGGATCTTGAGGCGCGGAAGCCTCGCGGATTGTTCGTTTCGAAAACCTTGCCGGGGCGTGCCTCGACCCGTTTTCTTTGGCACATCCCATGCCAGATATTCCCGCCACCCCCGCAAACCCCTGAGAACCAGACCATTCCGCGACCCCGAAGGCGCTGAAGCCCCGCCCCCGGCCCCACCGATCGCGCCAGATTGTCCCGAATCCCCCGCGCCATGCGGACACATTGGCGCGAAAATCGGAGGGCGGGCGCCTCGCCTGCCGCGGGCCTTGTAGGGCGCGCGCCCCGCCTGCCAATGGCCTTGTAGGGCGGGCGCTCCGCCTGCCACGGGCCTTGTAGGGCGGGCGCCCCGCCTGCCAATGGTCTTGTAGGGCGGGCGCTCCGCCTGCCGGCGAAGCCAGGGCAATGCGGTAATTAAAAGGCCTTTCATGGCGTTTCGCGGCGGGGTTTGATGGTTTCCGGTGGAC
>JABDMC010000059.1 GCA_013001695.1 Akkermansiaceae bacterium | reverse complement strand
TCATGGGGCTCACCATGGAGTGCGCCCAATGCCACGATCACAAGTACGATCCGATCAGCCAGCGCGAGTATTACCGCTTCTACGCCTACTTCAACAATCACACCGACCCGGGGATGCAGACGCGCAGGGGGAACCAGGCGCCGGTGGTGCACGTCGTCCCGCCGGCGGACGGCGAGCGGCTCGAGGTGGTGCGCGCCGATTTGAAGAAAGCCGAGGACATGCGGGCGCAGGCGCGGCGGGAGGGGCGCGAGGCCCTCGGGGAATGGCTCAAGCAAGCCGGGGAGAAGGAAATGCCCGAGCCGAAGGAGATGAAGCATTTCTTCGCCCTCGATGGCGGGAAGCGCGACATCGCGGTGGACCTCGTGTCGGCCAAGGTGGGCGTCTTCGAAGGGCCGGGCACCTGCGCGGTGGTGGAGCCCGGGGAGCGCCGGGGGATGGAGTTCGACGGCCGGACCGCCGTGACCTTCAACGATTTCCCCGACTACGACTTCAAGAACAAGGCCTTCACCCTTTCGGCGTGGCTGAAGGTTCCCAAGGGGACGAGCGGGGCGGTCATTTCCGACATGGATGTCGACAAGAACCACCGCGGCTGGGATCTCTGGCTGCAGGGAAGCCGCGTCGGAACGCACATTGTCAGCTCGTGGCCGAAGAACGCCGTCAAGGTGGTCTCCAAGGAGGCCCTCCCTCCCGGAACCTGGCACCACGTGGCGGTCACCTACGACGGGAAGGGCGAGGCCGGGGGAGTCACGATCTACATCGACGGGAAGGTGGCCGATAACGTCGTGGAGCAGGCGAAGCTGACGGGCTCCACGAAGTCGGGTGCGCCCTTCCGCATCGGGGCGCGGTCGACCGACGCCCATTTCAAGGGCGCCGTCGATGACATCCGCATTTACGGGCGGGTGCTCACCGAGGAGGAGGTCGCCCAGGCGGCGGAGAATCCCGTCGAGGTCGCGCTTTCCACGCCGGCGGAGAAGCGCTCGCCGCAGCAGACGAAGCTCCTCGAGGAGTACTTCTACACGACCGAGCAGGAGCACTACCGCGCCGCGCTCGCCGTGACAAGCCGCGCCCGGCACGAGGAAAAGCTCCTCACCAAGGGCAAGGCCACCACCATGATCATGGCCGACAACCCGCCGGAGAAGATCCGGATGACCTACATGCTCAACCGCGGCGCCTACGATCAGCCGGTGAAGGACGAGGTGATCACCGCGGGAGTGCCCTCCGTCCTCCCGCCGGTCGATGCCGAGGCGCCCCCGAACCGGCTCACCGTGGCCCGCTGGCTGTTCACCGAGGAACATCCGCTGACGGCCCGCGTGGCGGTCAACATGATCTGGCAGGAGTTCTTCGGCGTCGGGCTTGTCGAGACGCCCGGCGATTTCGGGGCGCAGGGCGCCTACCCGTCGCATCCCGAACTGCTCGACTGGCTGGCGGTCGATTTCCGCGAGAACGGGTGGGACGTGAAGCGCCTCATCCGCCAGATCGTGACGTCCCGCACCTACCGCCAGGCGTCGACGGTGCGTCCGGAACACCTCGCCCGGGATCCCGGGAACCGCCTTTTGGCCCGCGCCCCGCGCTTCCGCCTGCATGCCGAGTTCGTCCGGGACAACGCCCTCGCGATCAGCGGCCTCCTGAACCGCGAGATCGGCGGCCCCGGCGTGAAACCCTACCAGCCGCCCGGACTCTGGGCGCAGGTCGGCCTCGGGGGGAACCCGAAGTTCGTCCAGGACAAGGGCGAGAAGCTCTACCGGCGCAGCATCTACACCTACTTCAAGCGCAGCGCCCCCGCCCCCGGCCTGCAGATCTTCGACGCCCCGACGCGCGAAGTCTGCACCATGAAGCGTCCCCGCACCAACACCCCCTTGCAGGCCCTCGTCACCCTGAACGACACGCAGTTCGTCGAGGCCGCCCGCATGCTCGCGGAGCGCATGCTGAAGGACGGCGGGGATGCCGGTGACGCCCGCCACGCCTTCGCGTTCGAACTCGCCACCGCCCGCCCGCCGAATGACGCCGAGCTTTCCACCATGCGCCAGATCCACCGGAAGGCGCTCGCCAAGTACGAAGCCGCTCCGGATCTGGCGGCGAAGCTCCTCGCCGTCGGCGAGGCGAAGCGCGACGAGGCGCTTCCCGCGGTCGAGCACGCCGCCGCGACCATCGTCGCAAGCCTGATCCTCAATCTCGACGAAACGCTGACGAGAGAATGAGGAGCTTCACACATCCGATTCGAATCTGCGCCCATCCGCGGACATCTGCGGGGATCCGCGTTGGATGTCCGCTGCCAAGCGGAGCAGGTCCGTTGATGTTTCTTAACGCAGACGAGCGCAGATACCCGCGGATGACCACGGATGATTCATTGCGAAGATCGCACCCTTCGGCAGGCGCCGGGCCTGTGGCGTCGCAGCTCACAAACCGAACATCGCAGATCGAACATCGCAGATCCAAAATCCAAGATCCAACATCCAAGATCCGATGACCAACCCCATCTCCCGCCGCCGGTTCCTCGACACGAGCAAGTCGCTCCTCGGGACCGCGGCCTTCGCCAGCCTCCTGAAGCAGGACGGCCTCGCGGCGCCCATCGCCGGACTCCCGCACTTCGCCCCGAAGGCGAAACGCGTCATCTACCTCTTCCAGGCGGGCGGCCCGAGCCACATCGACATGTTCGATTACCACCCGCGCATCCGCGACATCCACGGCGACGAGCTGCCCGACTCGATCCGCCAGGGCCAGCGCATCACCGGCATGACGAGCGGGCAGAAGTCGTTCCCCTGCGTGGCCCCGATGTTCGAGTTCGAGCAGGTCGGCGAGCGGCAGACGTGGGTGAACACGGAGCTCCTCCCGCACACCGCCTCGATCGCCGACAAGCTGACCATCATCCGGTCCATGAACACCGAGGCCATCAACCACGACCCGGCCATCACCTACATCAACACCGGCAGCCAGCAGTTCGGGCGGCCGAGCATGGGCTCGTGGCTGTCCTACGGACTGGGAAGCCTCAGCGAGGACCTGCCGGCCTATGTCATCATGATCTCGGTCGGCGCCAAGCCCGGGCAGGCGCTCTTCTCGCGCCTCTGGGGGAGCGGGATGCTGCCGTCCCGCCACCAGGGCGTGCAGTTCCGCAGCGGCGACGACCCCGTCCTCTACCTGTCCGATCCCCCGGGGATCGACCGCGACCTGCGGCGGTCGATGCTGGACGGCGTGGCCAGCATCAACGGCGGGCACTTCCGGGCGACCGGCGACCCCGAGATCCAGACGCGCATCTCGCAATACGAGATGGCCTTCCGCATGCAGGCCTCGGTGCCGGAGCTCATGAGCACCGACGGCGAACCGGAGAGCACCTTCGAGTCCTACGGCCCGGATTCGCGAAAGAAGGGGAGCTTCGCGTCGAACTGCATCCTCGCCCGCCGCATGGCGGAACGCGGGGTGCGCTTCGTGCAGCTCTTCCACCGCGGTTGGGACCAGCACGGGAACCTCCCGAAGGAGTTGCGCAAGAACTGCAACGACACCGACCAGCCCGCGGCGGCGCTCGTCAAGGATCTCGAGGAACGCGGGATGCTGGAGGACACCATCGTCGTCTTCGGCGGCGAATTCGGCCGCACCATCTACAGCCAGGGGAAGCTCACCAAGGACAACCACGGCCGCGACCACCACGGCCGCTGCTTCACGACCTGGGTGGCGGGCGGCGGGTTCAAGCCGTGCGACCACGGCGAAACCGACGATTATTGCTACAACATCGTCAAGGACCCGGTCCACATCCGTGATCTCAACGCCACCGTCCTCCACAACCTCGGCCTCGACCATGAACGCTTCAGCGTGAAGCACCAGGGCCTTGACGTCCGCCTCACCGGCGTCGAGCAGGCCCGCGTCGTGAAGGAGATCCTCGCTTGAGCGTGGCGGCGGTTTCCAACCGCCATGCCCGTCGCCACCTTTCCGGAACACCGCTGATGGTCTTGGGATAAGGGTTGGAGTGACGGCTTCAGCCGTTCCATGAGTCGCTTCCCCCGCGAGGGTCGAGATGGAACGCCGCATGGCGGCCACCCGGGGAAAAAAAGAGGCGCGCCGGGACGGGTCCGACGCGCCTCGATAATTAATCGCAGCCTACGGCTGGGCGGGAATCTCGAGACCTTCCATCCCGGAAGCCGCGGCCGCGCCGGCCACTGCCACAACGATGATGTTGAGGATGATGGATGCGATGAAAAGAATCGTCCAGATCGTCATCAGCTTCTTGATGTCCCACTTCTTGGCGTGGATCCACCCGATGATGAACCCCCCGATCCCGCACAGCACGATCGACAGGATTCCCATGAGCGGTTTCTCCTCCTTCTTGAATGCCGCGATGATTTCCATGATCCAGCACACGAGGGCCCCGATTGAGAGCGGCCAGGAGAGGATGCTGAGAATGCCGACGATACCTTCCATCATTTTCTTGTTGTTGTTTCGCTGATGCCTCCAGCCGTTGTTGGCCAAGGACCGGTCATTTCTAACAAGCTTTGCGGGGGGCGACAACCTCCCTCGGGTGCGTTGTGAAGAACTCCGGCCGGGTGGCGGGGGGCCGCCGGGGGCCTCGATCGCCTGTCCCCGCGGGATTTGCGGCCCCGGCGCGGGTCGCGCCGCGGGGCTGGCGTTTCGGGAAGAAGGGGCTATGGTCCGCGCATGTCGCGCGAAGATATCAAGCGTCTCACCGAATTGTCGTCCTGCGCGGGCTGAGCGTCGAAGCTCGGCCAGTCCGATCTCGCGCAGGTCTTGCGCGGGTTGACGCAGTTGAAGCACGAGGACCTCCTCGTGGGCTCGGTGACCTCGGATGACGCCGCGGTCTTCCGGCTCGATTCCGAACGGGCCCTCGTGCAAACCCTCGATTTCTTCACCCCGATCGTCGACGACCCCTACACCTACGGGCAGATCGCGGCCTCGAATTCGCTCTCCGACGTCTACGCCATGGGCGGCCGGCCGATCACCGCCATGAACGTCGTGGGCGTCCCGACCGACGTCCTGCCGCTCTCGACGGTGAACGAGATCCTCAAGGGCGGGGCCGACAAGGTCGCCGAGGCGGGGTGTGTCCTCGCCGGCGGGCACACCGTGCAGAATCCCGAACCGATCTACGGCCTCTCGGTCACGGGCCTCGTCCATCCCGACCGCCTCATCACCAATGCCCACGGCAAGCCGGGGGACGTCCTCGTCCTCACCAAGCCGCTCGGGACCGGGATCGTCTCGACGGCCATCAAGCGCGGCATCGCCGTCGGGACCCTCGCCGACGAGTCGATCAAGCTGATGGCGACGCTCAACACGCCCGGGACGACCCTCGCGGAGCGCGGGCTGGTCCACGCCGGGACGGATGTCACCGGGTTCGGATTGCTCGGGCACCTCGGCGGGGTGGCGCGCGAGAGCGGAGTCACGGCGCGGATTGATTCCAAGAAGGTGCCGGCGATTGCATCGCGGGTCATGGAGCTGATTGACGAAGGCTGCATTCCGGGCGGGACCAGGGCGAACCTCGCGGTGGCGCAGGAGTTCACCCGTTTCGCGGACGAGGTGCCGGAAAACATGCGTCTCCTCCTCGCCGATGCCCAGACGAGCGGGGGACTCCTCCTCGCGGTGCCGCCCGACAATCTCGGGGACGTCATGGGCATCCTCGAGGCCGAGAACGCTCCCTGCGCCGACATCATCGGCGCCCTCGAGGCCAAGGGCGAATTCGCCATCGAGGTGGTGTGACCGGCGGATATCGCGATCGAGGTGATTTGAAGGCGGCCTGAAGGGCCGGGACAATCTAGCCCAGGCCTTCAGGCCCGGGTGTGCGGGAGTGGAAAAGAGAAGCGGCCTGAAGGGCCGCCACAACGCAGCCCGGGCCTTCAGGCCTGGGTGTGCGGGAGTGGAAAGGAGAAGCGGGCTGAAGGTCCGCGAGAAGCCGTTGGTCGATCCTCACCGGTTTCTTGCACCCTTTCAGGGCGCGAAAATCGCCCGACGGCTGTCATCCCGGCGCTGAAGCGCCGGGCTAGGTTCTGGCGGCCCTTCAGGCCGCTGACGGGAACGGCGGGAAAATCGCTTGACGGTGGTCCTCCCGGCGTTGAAGCACCGGGCTATGGTCCGGAACCCCTTCCGTCCGCGCACGGGAACGGAATTGCGCTTGCGGCCGGAATTGATCACGTGTGATCTGCTTCCGGAACGATGGAGATCAGGATCGGGGACAGCGTGGATGAGATGGGTCGGGAGGCGGCCGCGGCGGGCGCGGCGAAGTTGCGCGCCGCCCTCGAGGCGCGGGGGGAGGCCGCCATCATCGTCGCCACCGGGGCGTCGCAGTTCTCGATGCTGGCGGCCCTTGTGGAGGAGCCGGACATCGCCTGGAACCGGGTCACCGTCTTCCACCTCGACGAGTACGTCGGGCTACCCATCGATCATCCGGCCTCGTTCCGCAAGTACCTCTGGGAGCGATTCGAAAGCCGATTGCCCCTGCCGGTGCGCGCCTTCCATTACATCGATGCCGAGCATGATCCCCACGCCGAGTGTGACCGGCTGGCGAGCCTGATATCGCCCGTGTCGGTCGACGTGGCCTTCATCGGCATCGGGGAGAACGGCCACATCGCCTTCAATGATCCCCCCGCCGATTTCGACACCGTGATGCCCTACCTCGTGGTGGACCTCGACGATGCCTGCCGCCGCCAGCAGCATGGCGAAGGCTGGTTCCCGTCATTCGAGGAAGTCCCCACGCGGGCCATCTCGATGTCGGTTCGCGAGATCATGCGCAGCAAGGCGGTCGTCTGCACCGTGCCCGACGAGCGCAAGGCCCGCGCGGTGCGCGATGCGGTGGAAGGCGCCGTCACCCCGGACGTTCCCGCGTCGATCCTGCAGCAACATTCCGACTGCGCCCTCCATCTCGACACCGCGGCGGCGTCGCTCCTCTCCCGAACGTGACGGATGAGTCCGCTTGATCTCCAGGTGAACGGCTACGCCGGGGTCGATTTCAACGGCGACGACCTCGCCGCCGGGGATCTGCATGCCGCCTGCGCCGCCCTGCGGGACGACGGGACCGGCGCGATCCTCGCCACCATCATCACCGATGCCGCGGAGAAGATGACCGCGCGGCTGGACCGCCTCGCGGAGTTGCGGGCCGCCGACCCGCTCGTGGCGTCCGTCATTGCCGGACTGCACGTCGAGGGCCCCTTCATCAGTCCCGAGCCGGGATACGTCGGGGCCCATCCCGTCGAGCACGTCCGCCGGGCCGACGCCGGCTTCGCGGAGCGTCTCGTCGAGGCCGGCGGCGGCCTCGTGAAGCTGGTGACCCTCGCGCCCGAGCAGGACCCGGGCTTCGCCGTGACGAAGCACCTCGCCGCCCGGGGGATCGCGGTTTCCGCCGGGCATTGCGATCCCTCGCTCGACCAATTGCGCGGCGCCCTCGACTCCGGGCTCTCGATGTTCACGCACCTCGGCAACGGATGCCCGGCGCACCTGCCGCGGCACGACAATATCGTGCAGCGTGCCCTCTCGCTCGCGGACCGCATGTGGATCACCTTCATCCCGGACGGGGCCCACATCGATTTCTTTGCGTTGCGCAATTACCTGCGCGCCGCGGGCACGGAGCGGGTCATCATGGTGTCGGATGCCATCTCCGCGGCGCGTCTCGGACCCGGGAGCTACACGCTGGCCTCGTGGACGCTCGACATCGGCACGGATCTTGTGGCCCGCGCCCCCGGCGGCGACCACCTCGTGGGCTCCACCCTCACCATGCCGCGCATCCGGGAGAACCTGGGGGCCGCCCTCGGATTGAGTCCCGGGGAGATCGAGCAGGTCATCGCGGTGAACCCGCGCCGGGCCCTCGGAATGGACGAGGTATGAAACCGCGCGAATGGCTCCGGAGCATCGGCCCCGCCATCATCGTGGCTGCGGTGGTGCTCGGCCCGGGCAGCATCCTGACCAGCTCCAAGGTGGGCGCGAGTTTCGGCTATCCCGCCCTCGCGGTTCTCGCTCTTTCGGTGGTTCTCATGATCGGGATGGTCGCCCTGGCGGGGCGGCTCGGGCTGGCCTACGAGCGCAGTCTCTGCGACGAGCTGGCGGCCCGCCTCGGCCGCTGGGCCGCGGTGGCCGTCGGGGGAATCCTCTTCCTCGTGGTGGCCCTGTTCCAGTCGAGCAACAACATCGCGGTCGTGGCGGGACTCGAGCCGCTCTTCGACGGCGCCTTCGATTCCTTCCCGTTGCGCGCCGCGGTCCTGGTGGGAATGAACCTTTTCGTGATCGTGTGCCTTTACGCGATGCGCCACCTGTACGGGGCGGTGGAGCGCCTCATGAAGGTCCTCATCATGGTCCTCGTGGTCGCGTTCGTGGTGAACTTCCTCGTGGCCCTCTTCACGCCGCGGGACTTCGTGCCGGTGGCCGGCGGCGGCCCCCGGGACCTCGTGCCCCTGCTGGGGATGATCGGGACGACCTTCTCGGTGGCGGGCGCCTTCTACCAGGCCTACCTCGTCCGGGAGAAGGGATGGCGGCTGCGGGACGCAGGCCGCAACATGGCCGACTCCGCGGTTTCCATCACGGTGCTCGGCGTCGTCACCGCCGTCATCCTCGCCACATCCGTGCTCGCCTTTCACGGCCGGCCCGGCGTCGACCTCGCGAGTGTCGGCGACGTCGCCAACCAGCTCGTTCCCCTCTTCGGGAGCACCGCCAGGGTCGTCCTCTGCATCGGCATCCTCGCGGGCGCGTGCAGCTCCTTCCTTGTGAATGCCATGATTGGAGGCGCCATCTTCTCGGACAGCCTCGGGCTCGGCAGCCGCATGGACGGGAAGGGCCCGCGGCACTTCACGGCCCTGGCGCTCCTCATCGGTCTCGCGGTCGGTCTCGCCCGCCTCGCCGAAGCGCAGGGGACGGTGCAGTTGATCACCCTCGCCCAGGCCCTGACCGTCCTGGGGCTGCCGGCCCTCGCCCTCGCGCTGGTCTACCTCGGAACCCGGCCGGAGCTCACCGGCAATCGCAAGGTCCCCCGTTGGATTCTCGTGCTCGCCATGGCGGGCCTTGCGGTGGCCTGCCTGGTCGCGGTCCGCATGGCCGGAATCGTCTGGGAAAAACTGGCAGGATAGCCCCCCCGCCGGAAACCGGCCACGGTGGCGCCCGCGACACCGCGGAACAAGCGCCGGCGCGTGATCATTCCTTTTCCGTCGCGGCGGTGAGCTTTGCGATCAGGAAGGCCGGAAGGTCCGGGTAGGTTTCATCCTTGAGCCCCGGGTGAACCACGATGCACTCGAGCCCGAGTTTCTTCATAGCCTCCTGCAGTTTCAGTCCGAGGAGGGCATGGTGCACCCACTCGCCCTGCCCCGTCTTGGCGGTCACGGGGGTGTTGGGCCGGTTGTAGCTCATGTGAACCGGCACGTCGTCCGCGGTGAGATGGGTGATCGGGGAGGCGTCCTCCGCCAGTTTGGCGACGCGCGGGGTGTCGGGCGTCTCGTCCTCCTTCATGGCGTAGAAATCGACGAGGGCGTCATGGGGTTTCAGGTCGGGCACGCCGAACCACTCGCGAAAGGTGCGCATGTCGTAGGTCGACTGTCCCCCGGTCGTTCCCGCGGCCACGAGGCGGGTCGACTGGCGGGCGACCGGGTCGTCGCTGTCCGGGTCGGCGAGGTCGTCGTGGAAGGCCAGCCACAGGGAAATCCCCGCTCCGGCCGAGCCGCCGAAGGAGGCAATCCGGTCCGGATCAAGATTCCACTCCTTCGCCCTGGAGCGGATGAACTGGAGACCGCGGGCTGCGTCGTGCATGGCGGTCGGGTAGGGAAACTCGCCACCGTTGGTGAGACGGTAGTTCATGGAGGCAAAGGAAATGCCTTCCCGCAAGAAGCGGTCGATGACGGTCTTCGGCACGCTGCGCTTGTCGCCCCCGCGGAATCCGCCGCCATGAATGAAGATGCACAGGGGCGCGGGTTTTCCGTCGTCGCGCTTCGCCAGCCAGATGTCGAAGGCCTGCTGCGGGTGGTCGCCATAGGAAACGTCGGCGTGGGTGGGCTTCGGTGCCGGGGCCCGGTCGGGGCGCGGCTGGTCGGCGCGGCGCGTCCGGTTGAAGGCGCGAACCTCGTCGCGGGTCAGGACGCCGTCCTTGTCGGCGTCCGATGCGGGGAAGCGCTCGAGGAATCTCTGGAGCCGCTCGTCAGTCTCGGAGGTCTGGGCGCCGAGCGGCAGGGTGAGGATGGCGAGGAAAGCGATGGCGGACGTCTTCATGGGACGATTCAACCGGCAACCGGGCCGGGAGTTGTGCAGGCTGCGGCGGTGATGCCCCGATCGCTTGCGGCCTGGCAGCGGATCGGGGGCGTGGTGGTGGAGCCCGGTCCCGTGCGGTCGCAGCCCGGTCAGCATCGAGGTCCGGGTCTAATCGGCCACGACCCGGAAATAGCAGGACGCGGAATCACCCGGGGTGGTGGCCATCAAGGTGATCGTTTCGCCATTGCCCGGCATCGGACTTCCGGCGTCGGTCCAGGAGCCCTCCCGGAGGTCCGGGCTCCACTGGAGCTGGTAATCCACGCCCGCCACGGATCCGGCCTCGACCCGGACCCGGTTGCGCACGACGCGCATGTCGAGGACCGGGATGGGCACAAAGGCGCCGGGTGTGCCGGCAAAGACCCGGAAGAAGCAGGCGCGTGGATCGCCGGAGAGGCTGGCGGTGAGGGTGAGCTTTCCGCCGGTTCCGGCGATGGTGTTCGCGGTGGAACTCGCGACCCCGGTCTCCGTGGGGAAGTCCACTTCCCTCCATGATCCCGCCTTCAGGTTCGGGCTCCACTCGACCTTGTACTGCTGTCCTGTCGCGGAGTCGACGTCGAGTTCCACTTCGGTTTGGCTGTAGCGGAGCCGGTGGATCTGGACGGGCACCGCGAAGCCGTCATTGCCCGCGGAAACGGTCGTGCCCGCGATAGCGGTCACGTTGGTGGGATCGTCGCCCTCCGTTCTCGTGGCTCTTGCCGGAATATGCGGGCCCCTCTCGTCGATGTCGGCGGTGGTGGTGCCGGGCGGGACGAACGCCGTCCAGGTCCCGTCGGAGGCCGTGGTGACGGTCTGGGAGTCGCCCGCGGAATCCGTGACGGTGAGGTTGACGTTGGCGAGGCCGGGTTCGCCGCCGTCGCGGGTGCCGTTGCCGTTGGTGTCGACGTAGAGCAGGCCGGTGACGATGGCGGGATTGAAGAAGCCATCGTCCCCTGCCGGAGTGCTCGACCCCGCGACGGCCTCGACGTTGCTGGGGTCGTCGCCCTCGGTGCGGGCGTAGGCGGCGGGATAATCCGGGTCATTCTCGTCGATGTCGGCGGTGGTGGTGCCGGGCGGGACGAACGCCGTCCAGGTCCCGTCGGAGGCCGTGGTGACGGTCTGGGAGTCGCCCTCGGAATCCGTGACGGTGAGGTCGACGTTGGCGAGGCCGGGTTCGCCGCCGTCGCGGGTGCCGTTGCCGTTGGTGTCGACGTAGAGCAGGCCGGTGACGGTGGCGGCCAGGTAGAATCCGTCGCTGCCGGCCGAGACGCTCGAGCCGGCGACCACGATCACCGCGGTGGGATCGTCGCCCTCGGTGCGGGTATAGGCGGCGGGGTAGTCCGGGTCGTTCTCGTCGATGTCGGCGGCGGCGGGACCGGGCGGGACGAGCGCCGTCCACGAACCGTCGGCAGCCGTGGTGACGGTCTGGGCGTCGCCCGCGGAATCCGTGACGGTCAGATCGACGTTGGCCAGGCCGGGTTCGCCGTCGTCGCGGGTGCCGTTGCCATTGGTGTCGATGTAGAGCGAGCAGTTGATGGCGCCGGGAAGATAGAAGCCGTCATTGCCAGCCGGGGTGCTCGCTCCCGCGACGGCCTCGACATTGCTGGGATCGTCGCCCTCGGTGCGGGTGTAACCGGCGGGGTAGTCCGGGTCGTTCTCGTCGATGTCGGCGGTGGCGGGACCGGGCGGGACGGAGGCCAACCAGGTCCCGTCGGAGTTCGTGGTGACCGTCTGGGTGTTGTTTTCCGAGTCGGAGACGGTCAAATCGACTCCGGCGAGGCCGGGTTCGCCGCCGTCGCGGGTGCCATTGCCGTTGGTGTCGATGTAGACGAGGCCGGTGAGCGTGGCGGCCAGGTAGTAGCCGTCGGTTCCGGCATCCACCGAGCTTCCGGCGACCGCCGTGACGCCGGTGGGATCGGTGCCGACGGTCTGCGTGTAACCGGCGGGGAAATCGGGGTCGGATTCATCCACGTCGGCGGTCGTGGTCCCGCCGGGGACGGTGGCGATCCAGTAGCCGCTTGAGTCCGTGGTGACGGTTTGTTCGAACTGCGTGGAGTCGCTGACCAGCACGTCGACGTCGGCGAGATCCGGCTCCCCGGCGTCCTGAAGGCCATTGCCGTTGGTGTCGATGAAGAGGTGGCCGGTGATGGTGCCGGTCGTGGGAGGCTCGACCGCAATCGAGACACTCGCGGCCTCGGGGGCGCCCTGCTGGTCGCTCGTGACGCTGGCGGTGTTGTCGATCGACGTGAATCCGGTGCCCGAATCCACGGCAGCCTCATAGGTGATGGTGATCATGTCGCCGTCATCGAGTGAGTAATTCGTGGCGAGGAACGGCGCCGCGGTTCCCGCGGTTCCGGGTTGCGGAGCGCTCGAAGTTGCCGAGACGGACAGGCTCTTGATCTCCAGCAAATCGCTCGGGTCGTGATCGTCATTGACGGTGAAAAAGCGGATGGCGACGGGTTGGCCGGTCACCGGCAGGGCGAACTCCGGCGAGCTGGCCGTTTCGCTGTCACCCGCGGCGGCCGGGATGAGGCCTTCGGACGGAAGTTCGTTCCCGACTTTCTCGAGCTCGACCCAGTTCGACGAGCCATTCACGGGAAGATCCGTGGTGTATCCGACGGAGATATACTCGTCCTCTTCAAATTCCTTCCGCTTGTAGTCGAACTGCAGGCTGGCGCCGGTGAATCCCGTCAGGTCAATGACCCGGTAGGCCCCTTCCTCGTCCCTCCGGATCCGCAGGCCGGCGGCGGAGATGCGGATGTCGCCGCGATTGAAACCATCCGATTCCTTGATCTCGGTCCAGTCGCCCGCCCATCCGGTGCCGCCTGATGGGGAGGTGCCGCCGGCCGTGAGGTCGTGGAATGCGACGATGACCGGGGTGTCGCCGACCGTGGCCGGGGCGCCGGAGACGTTGATTCCCGCCGCGTAGTTGATCTCCCCGTTGGTGATGATGTCCCGGACACTCACGCCGGTGTGGCTGGTCCCGGAGTTGTTCGAAACCGTGACCGTGTAGCTGACAGGGGACCCGGGAGTGACGGGCCCGGGGGTGTTGGCGGTTTTGCTGATGGCGAGCACCGGAAGTTGGTATCCGACCGAGGCGCTGTCGATCGATTCCCCGCTCGTCACGATGATGTCCTGGGGGTCATTTCCGGATGTGAGGGTGGTGCCCGCCGGGAGGGTTGATTCGTCGACGTCGAGGGTGGTCGAACCCGGCCGGACGAACGCGGCGTAGGTCCCGTTGCTGCCGGTGGTGGCGACCAGGGTGTCCGATCCCGCGGTGGTGATGATGACCTCCGCCCCGGCGATGTTTCCCTCTCCGGGACTCTGCGCCCCGTCGCCATTGACGTCGTGGAAGACATGTCCGGTCACCACGCCAGGCTCGACAAAGCCGTCATTGCCGGCGGAAACGGTGGCTGCGGCGATGGCCAGCACCGTGGTGGGGTCGTCGCCCTCGGTGCGGAGGAGGAGGCCCGGGTATTGCGGGTCGGATTCATCGATGTCGGCGGTGGTGGTGCCGGGCGGAACGAGCGCCGACCAGGTGCCGTCGGAGAGGGTGGTGACCGTCTGGACGAGGCTGTCGGCGCCCGTGATGGTGAGGTCGATACCGGCGAGGGGCGGTTCGCCGCCGTCGCGGGTGCCGTTGCCGTTGGTGTCGATGTAGAGCAGGCCGGTGACCGTCCCGAGGACGTAGGAGAATCCGACGTTGCCGGCGGACCTGGTATCCCCGGCGGTGGCGTCCACCACGGACGGGTCGGATCCTTCCGTGATGGTATGGAAGGCGGGATACTCCGGGTCGGAATCATCGACGTCGACGGTGGTGGATCCCGGCGGGACCGAGGCCGACCAGGTGCCGTCGGAGAGGGTGGCGACCGTTTGGGAATTGCCGAGCGCGTCGGTGATGATGACGTCCAAATCGGCGATCGGCGGCTCCTCGCCATCGCGGGAACCATCGCCGTCGGTGTCGATGTAGAGCAGGCCGGTGACGGTGCCGGGCAGGTAGAACCCGTCGTTGCCCGCCGGGACGCTCGATCCGGCCACGGCCGTCACCACGGTGGGATCATCGCCCTCGGTGCGGAGGTGCGTGTCCGGGTACTGCGGATCGCTTT
>JABDMC010000053.1 GCA_013001695.1 Akkermansiaceae bacterium | reverse complement strand
CCCTTGCCGTCGACCGGGACAAGCCCGGCCGGGCGGCTCCGAGCACACCCCCTTTGCCGTCGACCGGGACAAGCCCGGCCGGGCGGCTCCGAGCACATCCCCTCGCCATCGACCGGGACAAGCCCGGCCGGGCGGCTCCGAGCACACCCCCTTGCCGTCGACCGGGACAAGCCCGGCCGGGCGGCTCCGAACACACCCCCTTGCCGTCGACCGGGACAAGCCCGGCCGGGCGGCTCCGAGCACACCCCCTTTGCCTTCGACCGGGACAAGCCCGGCCGGGCGGCCTTGATCATTAATTACCGCTGGGCCTACTCCACCGTCAGCGGGTCGTTCTTCTCGAACTTCACGCCATCGACGCCGTCGAGCAGCGCCATGGCTTCGTCGCGCTTCTTGTTCTGCGTCTTCTGGAGCCGCGAGAGGCCGTCCGGATCGGCGATGACCTTCTTGAAGTCGACCTCCATCAGGGTGATCGTGTCGCCGTCGCGGTGGGTGGCATTCGTTTTCTTGATGCCGTCCACCATGACGAGCTTCGCCTTGAGGCTCATGTCGGCGAACATCTGCATCATGGCGGCGGCCTGCGGGTCGAGTTCCTCGACGGCCTCGCCCGCCTCGGGATTCTCCGGCGGGTCGGGAAAGTCGACGGTGAGCTTCCCGTCCTTGAAGGTGAACTTGGCGGGCTCCCCGGCCTGGTCCGGTTGCCCGGGCTGTTGCAGGGCGTCCAGGGCCGACCCCGGCTCGAAGCTGACCTTGTTGATGTCCGCGAACTTGTAGGTCACCACGACGCCCTTCCCGCCGTTCTTCTCGACCTTCTCCATCTTCTCGAACTCGACCCCTTCCCCGTACTTGCCGGCGTTCTTCTTGTACTTGGCCTCGTCGAAGAAGTCCGCCATGGGGTTCGCCCCCTCGCCACCGCCCTGGGCGGCCGCCATCTCCATCATGCCCACCATCTGCGGGCCGAGGATGACCTGGTCGATCAGCGTGCCGCTGCCGTCCTTCTTCAACTTGATGGTCTGCTCGATCTGCAGGCAACCCGGCAGGACGAGGAGCATCACGAGACCGGCGAAAAATCCAAGGATGTGCGCTTTCATAAGGCTCCCAGATTCGCCGATCTGCCCCCGGTGGCAATCCTTCTTTGGGAAAACTTGGGCCGGATCCGCGCACGAAGACGGCGGGGCACACACCCCGCCGTCCTCTCACCACTCCGATATTCACCCGGCCGCCAGGCGCCCGGGCGAAGGTTGTTCCCCTCCACGGGAAAGAGATGCGGCCGGCATCGGCGCGCCCGCGCTGGCCCGGATGATCATCCCGGCAAGCCCCGCTTCCTCGAGCGTGAGCCGCTCGATCGTCCGGCGGGGGCCTGCCCCGCTGGCGATGCGGCGGGATGGCCCTGCCGACAGGATGGTCTTCAATGATCCGAAAACACTCATGATCTCCGTTTCCTCTCTCTGCTTCCGTAAACCGCAGCCCCCGGCGATGGTTTCCAAATTTCTTCGGAAAGGAGCCGGAAATCCCGTTGCCAGCGGCGATTCGGCCGATATCTTCCGAAGCCGATGAGTGAGGTGCCCGCCGTTGAAGTATCCCACCTCGTCAAGGTATTCCACGGCTCCTTCGGCCGCGGGAAGGTGCGGGCCGTCGACGATGTCTCATTCCGGATCGCGGCCGGCGAAGTCTACGGGCTCATCGGTCCCAACGGTTCCGGGAAGTCGACCACCATGAAGGCCCTCCTCGGCCTCGTGGCCCCCACCAAGGGGACCTGCGCCATCTTCGGAAAGGACTCCCGCAAGGTCGATTCCCGCCAGGAGGTCGGCTTCCTCCCGGAGAACCCCTACTTCTACAAGCACCTCAGCGGCGAGGAAACCCTGCGCTTCTACGGGAAGCTCTGCCGCATGCACGGGCCGACCCTGCGCGACCGCACCGAGGAGCTCCTCGAGCTCGTCGGACTGCAGGAGGCCCGCAAGCGCCGCCTCGGCGGGTACTCGAAGGGGATGCTGCAACGCATCGGCCTCGCGCAGGCCCTCATCCAGGACCCGCGCCTCATCGTCCTCGACGAGCCCACCGCCGGCGTCGACCCGATCGGTTCCCGCCAGATTCGCGACCTCATCCTCCGCCTCAAGGAGCGCGGCATCACGGTCTTTCTCTGCTCGCACCTCCTCGAACAGGTGCAGGAAGTCTGCGACCACGTCGGCATCATCCACCGCGGCAAGCTCGTCAAGTCCGGCCGCCTCGACGACCTCACCGCCATCGAGGACCAGACCGAGATCATCCTCGAGAACGCCGACGAGGCCCTCCTCGGCGAGATCCGCCGCATGGTGGAGGGACGCCCCGGGACCCGCGTGGTGCGCTCCGGCCACCCGCGCACCACCCTCGAGCGCCTCTTCCTCGAGGAGACCTCGGAACCCACCGTCACCGACCTCGCCGATGACTGACGACGCGAACCGCACCTCCTTCTTCTCCCCGGCGCGCGTCGCCGTGATCGCCGGGAGCACCTTCACGCAACTGGTCCGCATGAAGGTGTTCTACCTCCTGCTGCTCTTCGTGCTGCTCGCCACCGGGATGCACCTCATCCCCGACCTCCCGCACACCTCCGGGCCGGAGGCCCTCGGGGCCGAGAAGCTCCGCATGATCAAGAGCACCCTCGTGGGCTTCATGAAGCTCTTCGCGGTGGTCCTCGGGGTCGTCTCGACGGCCCTCCTCATCCCGCGCGACCTCGAGGACCGCACCCTCTACACCATCCTCTCCAAGCCCGTCCCGCGCCTCGACTACCTCCTCGGCAAACTCGGCGGCGTCCTCCTCCTCATCTTCGCCGGGATGGCCGTCATGACCATCCTCCTCGACGTCGTTCTCTACGTGCGCACCAACGCCATCGTCGACCGCTACATGGACCTCGCCGACCGCCTCATCCTGAGCGGCGACTGGACCGAGGCCGACAAGGTCTCGGCCCGCGAGGAAATCCTCCAGCACGGCGTCTCGTGGAGCCTCCAGGGCGCCGTCCTCGCGGTCTTCTTCGAGGCCGCCATCATCGCGGCCGCCGCGCTCCTCGTCTCCACCTTCTCGTCCAGCACCCTCTTCACGG
>JABDMC010000049.1 GCA_013001695.1 Akkermansiaceae bacterium | reverse complement strand
CATCGTGGCCGACCGTGATTTCGTGTTCATCGGGGTCAACACCATCCTGCACAACGCCGAGCTCACGGGTGATTCCGCGGCGGAGGTCACGCGGCGATTCGCGGCCGAACTGGGACGCAAGGCCATGGTGATCGGACCAGCCCCGCAGCCCGTCGGCCACATCGACCTCGTCCTGGCGCCGCTCGGCGGTCGCCGGGTGGCCCTCGCCGACCCCGGTTGGGGCGCCCGTCTCGTCCGCGATCTCGTTGCCCGCGATCCGGAAGCCGCGACGGCCTTCGAGCAGGAGTGCATCGACGGATTTTTCGGCCGCAAGGGGATCAAGGGCCTGCTCGACAAGGATGGGCGGCCGATCGATCCCCCTGACATCCTCGGGCACACCCGGACTGCCGCGGCGCACTGTGCCGGCCTTGCGGCGGACTTTGACGCCCTCGCGACCGACCTCGAGGACATCGGCTACGAGGTCCTGCGCATTCCCTTCCTCGGCCCGGCCCCCGAAGACGAGGTTCGGCCCGCCCCGGACGCGCCGGACGGCGAGGTGCCCCTCCCGGGACCGCGCTTCCCGACCCTCACCTACAACAACGTCATTCTCTCCGGTCGCGACACGGTGTTCCTCGCCCGGTACGGGTTGGGCCCCCTCGACGAGGCCGCCGCCGGGGCGTGGCGGGCCGCCGGTTACGAGGTGCGCCCCGTCGAGGCCATGACAACGAGCGCCATGTATGGCGGTTCGCTCCGCTGTTGCGTCAAGGTTCTCGAGCGAAGCAGCGCCTCGCCGCGAAACGAATGACTCCGGTGATCGCACCGCGCCGCGCCGGAATCCCCTTGCGGGCGGCATTCCATCCGCGCATGGTGTCTGCAATGACCCGCTTGATTCTCGCCGTCGCCCTGCTGGCTCCGTTTTTCGCCGGCGCGAGTCCCGCCGCTGAGCGGGCCGCTCCCGCTCCCCCGGCCTCGATTCCGTCGTGGGACCGGATCGAGGCGGATCTCGCCGCGATGCGCGTCGAGGACGTCGCCTGGCGCGGGATCGAATGGAAGACGTGCCTGCTCGACGGCCTCGCGGCGGCGCGCCGGGAGAAAAAGCCCGTCGTCATCTGGTGCTTCATCGACCATCCGATCGATGACAAGCGGTGCTGAGTGTTTGCCGGGGCCGCCCGTGAGGCGGTCTTCTCCAAGCCCGACGTCATCGCGCGCATCCGGAGGGACTTCATTCCCGTGGCCGTGAAGGCCGGCCGGGTGCAGAATCCGCCGCCCGGCATCGAGGGCGACCTCTACCGCGAACTGAAGCGCTCGCAGCCGGCCCCCCAGGGGATTGCCGTTCTCAATGCGGCGGGCAAGGTCCTGGCGTGGTCGCTCATGTTCGAGGACGACGCCGAGGTCCTCAATTTTCTCGATCACACCCGCGAGCGCTACGCGGCGTTTCCCGACGCATCGCGGCCGGTATCCGCGGAACGATTCCACCGCTTCCCGTCGCGCAAGCTGCCCGACCTTCCGGACCACGGACGCGCCCTCGCGGTCCCGGACGTCCATCCCGCCGGCGACGCCTGTCCTGGCGGCCTGCCGGTCGCTCCGGGTGCCCGCCTCGTCGAGGTGGTCGGCCGGGCCCTCGATGATGAGGGCAAGCCGCGATCGGACGCCCGCACCCAGGACAACTACATCGAGGATCGCTTCGAGATCACCAGCGGCATGCAGGATGCCCTTGCCGCCGCGATGCGGAGCGCCGAGGGAAAGGCCTTCCGATTGCCGGCCGGGCTGTCGCGCGTCATCGTCGCCAATGCCTACCTGGGCATGCTCGATGTCAACCCCCTCGGGGGCGCCTTCTCCGGCGGGGAATGCACCGCGGAGGACATCGCCCTCTGGGCCCGACGCGCCGCCGACGAGAGCCTCGAGATCTGGGGACGCTCGAAGGTGGCGGGCAAGCAGATCGAGAAGGGGCGGGGCGCCCGCAATGATGGCCGCCGCTGGGATCACACCATCGACCTCCGGTGGACGGGCCGCCTCGCGATGACCGGCGGCCGCCTCGCAAGGTTTGCCCTCCTTGCCGAGGGGCGGGAGCAACTCCGCTGGTTCGGTCCGCGCGGGGACGGCGGCAAGGGAAACGATGTCGCGCACCTTCCCGCCGGCCGGCCGATCGATCTCGATTGCCGGGTCCGCTACGGAATGGGCCTCGAGTGAGGCCGCGCCGTCCCGGCCGTCGGTGGACTCCGGACCCGGTGGAATCACCGGTGGCTGGTGCCGTTGACGAATGGGCTCGTCAGGCGGGGCGGGGGAACGGAGAATGCCGCCCGTTGCCATGTCATCGGCCTTCATCTCCATTGTTTCACTGGTGCTCGATGGCGCCAGGCACGCGCGCCTTGGGGCGCTCGCATTCGTAGTGCTGCCCGTGCTGGCGGTTCCGTTGGCCGCCGCCGGCCCGAGCGGGCTCACCGCCGTGCGGGTCGCGAGCGGGCTCGAGCAACCGGTCTTCGTCACGGCTCCCCCGGG
>JABDMC010000035.1 GCA_013001695.1 Akkermansiaceae bacterium | reverse complement strand
GTGCTGGCCTACCTCGCCGGCCACTTTTACATGGCCCACGAGTACCTCTTCATCCCGTACAACCGGCTCAGCGGGGAGCTGTCGGTGTTCCTGATGGCGCTGGTCGGGGCGGGGTTCGGGTTCCTGTGGTTCAACTGCCACCCGGCGCAGGTCTTCATGGGGGACACCGGCTCGCTCGCCATCGGCGGGGCCCTCGGGACGGCCGCGATCTCGACGAAGCAGGAGCTGCTCCTGGTCCTGATCGGGGGGGTGTTCGTGATGGAGGCCCTCTCCGTGATCCTGCAGGTCGCGAGCTTCAAGACGCGCGGGAAGCGCATCTTCGCGATGTCGCCCATTCACCACCACTTTGAACTGCGCGGATGGCATGAAAGCCAGGTCATCACGCGTTTCTGGATTCTCTCGATCATCTTCGCGCTGGTCGGACTGGCTTCGCTGAAAATTCTCTGATGGACCTGGCCGGAACAGAAGTCGCCGTGCTTGGGGCGGGCCGCAGTGGCTCCGCCGCGGCGCGCCTTGCCCTGCGTCTCGGCGGGGAGGTCACCATCTATGATTCCGCCGGCCCGGACGCCTTTGGGGGGATGCCGGAGGGCGTCGCGGTGCATCCCCACGCCACCGCCGACACCGGCCGCGCCTGCCGGGCCCCGCTGGTCATCATCAGTCCCGGCATCGAGCCGGACGGGGAGTTTGCGGCGTCCTTCGCGGCGGGCGCCGAGGAAATGATCGGCGAGACCGAGTTCGCCTACCGCCACTACGAGGGGCGGATCGTCGGGATCACCGGCACCAACGGCAAGACCACCACCACCGAGCTGGTGCAGCGCATCCTCACCGAGGGCGGCACCACCTGCGAGGCCTGCGGGAACTACGGCCGGCCGCTGGCCGATGTCGTCCTGGGGGAGACGGTCCCCGCGGCGCTGGCCCTCGAGCTGTCCTCCTTCCAGCTGGAGACCGTGGCCCGATTCCGGCCCGACGTCGCGATCTGGCTGAACCTCTCCCCGGATCACATGGACCGCTACCGGTCGGTGGCGGATTACCGGGCCGCCAAGCTGCGGATCTTCGAGAACCAGACCGCGGAGGACGTCGCCGTGGTGCGCCTCGGCGAGGATGTCGGCGAGATTGCGGCCCGCCGGGTGTCCTTCTCCGCGACCGAGACCGGCGGCGACTACAGTCTCGACGGGTCGCATCTGTGCCTCGACGGGGAGAGGATCCTCGACCTCGGGATCACCAAGCTCCGCGGGATCCACAATGCCGAGAACACCATGGCCGCCATCGCCGCGGGGCAGGCCCTCGGGATCCCGGCCTCCACCGCCGGGCAGGCCCTCGCCGGTTACGCCCCGCCGTTGCACCGCTGCGAACTGGTCCGGACCCTCGACGGGGTCGAGTACATCAACGATTCCAAGGCGACCAACCTGCACGCCCTCGAGTCGGCCCTGCGCTCGCAGACCCGGCCCACGGTCCTGATCGCGGGCGGCAAGGAGAAGGGCCTCGACTACCGCGGGGTCCTGCCGCTGCTCAAGGAGAAGGTCCGGGCCGCGGTGCTCATCGGCGAGATCCGGGAGCCGTTGCGGGCGCTGTTTTCGGAGGCCATCGAGGCGCGGGTGGCCGCCAGTCTCGAGGAAGCGGTGCCCCTCGCCCGGGACCTCGCCTCGCCCGGCGGGACGGTCCTGTTTTCGCCCGGCACGTCCTCCTTCGACATGTTCTCCGGCTACGAGGAGCGTGGCGACGCCTTCCGCCATGCCGCCCAGGCTCTCAAATAATCTGCTGTCACAACCTCCACACCCTTACACCCCATGAGAAAAAAAATTGAACCCCTTCAGAAGAAACGGCGCCCCGTCAACAAGAGCGGGCTGATGATCCTCCACAGCAAGACCCGGAGCCGCAAGCGGAAGCAACGGGTGGCGGCGGGCGCCGCGGCCGGCGATCTCGGATCGGAGGTCCCCAACCTCGGCGTGGCGCGCGCCCTGTTCGTGATCCTCATCCTGCACGTCGGGGCGGTGGCGGCGATCTTCATCCACAACCGCGTGACCAACGACGATCCCGTGGTGAAGAAGTCGACCGTGGATCCGGCCGGCGCGTCCGCCGGGACCGGGGGTGGCTCCGGCGGGGCGGCCATGGTCGCGGCCCTTCCGCAGGTCGAGCAGGGGGAGGACTACTACTTCGTCGCCACCGGTGACACCTACGAGCGCATCGCCGATCTCAAGCAGGTCGATCTCGATGCCCTGCGGGAACTCAACAACAACGTGGCCCTGCGGGCCGGCCGCATCCTGCGGCTCCCGTCGAACGCGGGCGGCGCCTCGTCGTCGGCGGTGGTGGTGCGCGCCGCGGTGCCGGCCTCGGTTCCGCCGCCGCAACGCGAACAACCGCGGTCGGTCGCCGAACCGCCGACCGTGGCGGTCGTCGTGGACGCCCCGCCGGTGCCGGTCGTGGCGCAGGCCGGGCGGGTGGAGGAATCCCCGCCGGAGTCGGGCGGGGCCGTCCGGGTGCGTCCGGCGCAGGCCGCCGCGACCGGAAGCCGGCGCTACACCGTCAAGACCGGCGACACCGTCTGGAGCATCGCCAACCGCCACGGCGTCGACCAGCAGGTGCTCATGAGCCGGAACGGCCTCGCCGATCCCCGCAAGCTGCGGGTCGGGGTGACCCTCACCATTCCCGCCAAGTAGAACCGCCCGATTTCCCGATGGCCCGCCGAAGCGCGATCGTTCTCTGTGTCGCAGTTGCCGCCCTGGTGGTGCTGGGTCTCGTCATGCTGGCGAGCACCAGCGTCTGGGTGGAGGACGAGGACACCCGCTACTTCCACGTCAAGCGGCAGGTGCTCTGGACCGGGGTGGGGCTCCTGGCGGCGTGCTGCATGGCGTTCCTCGACTACCGGCTCCTGCGGCGGTTCTGGATTCACATTCTCGTGGGGGCCTGCGTGCTTCTGGCGTTGTGTTACGTTCCCGGGGTAGGGGTGCTCCGGAACGGGGAGACGCGCTGGATCAACCTGCCGTTCCTCGGCCAGTTCCAGCCGTCGGAGCCGGCCAAGATCGCCATCATGATCGCGCTGGCGGCGTGGTTCGCCCAGTACCAGGCCGAGGCGCGCTGTTTCTGGAGGGGCTTCGTCCTTCCGGGGCTTCTTCTCGCGATCCCGACGGGGCTCATCTTCTTCGAGAAGGACATGGGCACCGCCGCGGCCGTCGGGGCGGCGGGGTTCGCGCTCATGTTCGCCGCGGGCACCCGCTGGTGGTGGCTCGCGGTCTCGGCCGCGGCCGGCTTCGCGGGGCTCGCCTACATGGTCCGCATGGATGACAACCGCTGGTCGCGGATCATGTCGTTCATGGACCTCGAGGGAACCAAGCTGGGCTTCGGCCTGCAGCAATACCGCGCGCGCCTGGCGTTCGGATCCGGCGGGGTGACCGGGGTCGGCCTCGGAAACGGGGCGGAGAAGCACGGCTACCTCCCGTTCGCGCACACCGACTTCATCTTCGCCATGATCGGCGAGGAGCTCGGGCTGGTCTTCACGCTCGGCACGGTGTTCGCCTTTGTGCTCATCTGCACGGCGGGACTCGGGATTGCGCTGCACGCCCAGGACCACTTCGGGCGGGTCCTCGGGGTGGGGATCACGGCCGTGATCGTGGTGCCGGCCATCATGAACATCGGGGTGGCCACCGCGACCCTTCCGAACACCGGCCTCCCGCTGCCCTTTGTCAGCTACGGCGGGTCGAACCTCGTCTTCACCCTTGCGGCGGTCGGCCTCCTCGTCAGCCTGCACCGCCGGGCCGTGTTCGCGGAGCGCGCCGAACTCCCGGTGATCAAGGAGCGGAAACTTGCACTGAAGCTCTGAGCGGCGGCGCTCAGGGTGCGGAAGAAGGAGGATTCCATTCCGGGAGCTTGGACGGCACGTCCGCGGGCAGTCAGCTGGCGGCCGCCGGCCCGCCCCCGTGGGTGGTCCCGCCCAGAAGTTCACAGGATCTCCGGGTTCTCATCTTTGCGCTTCCGGCCGCGGGCCGGGGCACCTACAGGAAGCGGACGAACCGTCCGCGCTCCCAGCCCAACCGACTTTGCCTGACCCAGCCAAGACCATCATCATCGCCTGCGGGGGGACCGGGGGACATTTGTTTCCCGGGATCGCCGTGGCGGAGGAACTCCAGCGCCGCGGCCATCATCCGGTCCTCCTGATCTCCGAGAAGAAGGTCGATGCCGAGGCCTCCGCGAAATACGGCGGGCTCGATTTCATTGCGATCCCGGCGATTGCCAAGCCGCCGACCTTCTCGCCCCGGATGCTGCCGTTCCTGGTGCGTCTCTGGAAGACGGTGCGGCGCTGCCGCGCGCTGCTCCGGGAGCGCCGGGCCGACGCCGTGATCGGGATGGGCGGGTTCACCTCCCTCCCGCCGGTCTACGCCGGGCACCGGCTGGGCCTCCCGACATTCGTGCATGACTCGAATGCCATCCCCGGGAAATCGAACGTCCTCACGAGCCGCTTCTGCAGCAAGGTTCTTCTCGGGCTCGCGGAGGCGCGGAGCCACTTCAAGAAGGCGGTCACGGTGGTGACCGGCACCCCGGTCCGCACCGAAATGAGGACCCTTCCGGGCCGCCCCGAGGCGGAACACACCCTGGGCCTGGAAAG
>JABDMC010000029.1 GCA_013001695.1 Akkermansiaceae bacterium | reverse complement strand
AAAGCGCCTGCACCGCCCGGCCCCGGCGGGTCGAGTTTCGGCACGATCCGGGGGGGCACTCCTCCCCGGAAGAAGGCCGGGCGGCAATATCAGGGCTTTCCCGGAGTCTCCGCGCCGAAACGCATGGATATCCGGGTTAATAAATTATTAATAAAAACTAAATAAAACCCACATTTCCTCAGCATTTTTTAAGGTTTTTTCTTGGCGTCAAGCCGAGCCCTTGCCTGAATGCAGCTTGCGTTTCTGACTGCTAATCAAGGGGTCATCCAAACTGCCTGCCATGAAAAATCCAGAGGACCCACGGTTCAGTGGGACGTTCGCCCGCAAACTTTCGAAATACTCAGTCGCCACGGTCGGAGGCGTGGCCGGGATGACGGCGGGATTCGAGGCCAGCGAAGCGGCCTTGGTGATCACCGAGGCGAACATCACCTTGACCGACAATCCGTCCATGACGGGGAGTCCGCAGTTCAAGGCCGGGATCGACCTGAACGGGGATGCGGCGGAGGACGTGAACATCATGATCTTTTCGGCGAGCCTCCTGACGGCCATCGGCATGAACGGGGCCGCCTTGGCGGGGACGCTTGGCGACGGCGGGTTTTTCTACCCGAACGCCTTCACGACCAGCAACGTGGTGGGCGCCGGCTGGGTGAACCCCGGCGCGGGCAAGGTCTTCAGCGGGGGTGATGCCTCCACGCAAAGCTTTGGCACCCTCGCGAACAGCGCCGGGACCTTCGGACCACAGGTCGGCAACTGGCTCGGCGGAAACACCGCCTACCTCGGGGTGGAATTCGACATCAGCGGCGACACGCATTACGGCTGGGTTCACGTCACCTGGACGCCGGACGGCGTCGGGTCGAGCACGGCCACGATTCACTCCTACGCCTACGAGGACCTGGCCAACACCCAGGCGCACGTTCCGGAGCCGTCGTCCCTGGCGCTGCTCGGGCTGGGCGCCCTTGGGCTTGCCGCCCGCCGGCGCCGTTCCGCCAAGGGGTGAACCCCGGCGCATCAACAAATTGTCCACGGGCCCTCGGTAGAATCGCCGGGGGCTTTTGGATTCGAGACATCCCGAAATCAGATCACGCGGATCGCAGCCCACGATTCCCATCCGGTTTCATCCGAGCGGGCCACCCATGAACCCAACACCCCGAACCCCATCCGAAGGCCTGGCGCGGCGGTTGCTGGCCTATCCGGCGTGGGCGGCGGGGGGAGCGATGGGGCTGGCCGGCTTCGAGGCGGAGGGCGCCATGGTGTGCATGGACCTGGATCTCGCCCTGACGCCCGGGTTCAGAGAGCCGGTCTTTTTCCAGCTGGACATCAACGGTGACGGGCAGAACGAGGTCGGCCTCGGGGTCGGCACCGCCAGCAACCCCGACATGTTCGGGAACAACGGGATGGTGCAGGCCGGCGGGATCTTCGGCGCGCAAGTGGCCTTCACGGAGCCCTTTCCGCTGGGCGTGCCCGGCGCCTACTACGGAGGCGACGCGATCGGTTCGGGGCTGGGCTTCAGCTCCGCGATCGGGACCCTCGCCTTGAGTTCCGCCGGGCCGGCCGGGGGCATCGGGGCGTGGTGGGGAGGGAACGACGCCTACATCGGGGTGATGTTCGACATCGGGGGCGCCACCCACTACGGGTGGGTGCATGCCGTCTGGGATCCTTCCGTGAACACGCTCAGCATCGACCGGGTCGGCTACGAGAATACGGGCGCCGCGGCGGTCGTTCCGGGCCCCGACCCGTATCCGATCGATCTCGACATCACGGTGGTCCCGAATGCCGGCCCGGAAGGTGCCGCGATGGACCTGCGCTGGCAGGTCGAAGCCGGCTTCACCTACGAACTGGAGCGCTCCGATGACATGAACACCTGGACCACGATCCGCACCGTCACGCCGGGGCTCTGCGGGGAAGAGTCCTTCGTCGACACCCCGCCCGGGGAATCGACGGGAGGGCCGTATTATTACCGGGTGAAGCGCAGCAGCACGTCGCTCTTGTGGCTTGCGCTCGGCTTGCCCGGACGCCGCCGGAGAACGCAGGCGGGCGGGTGATTCCCCGGCCCTTGCAATCGCAGGAAGGTCCCGGCAGGATTCCGGCGAGGCCCCGGGCGAGAGCGCGCGCGCCGAAGGGCACCCCCCACTCCCGATTTCCAGATGGCAGAACGCAAACGGCAGAAGGTCCTCCTGATCGGGTGGGACGGCGCCGATTGGGAGCACATCACGCCCCTGCTGGAGGAAGGCCTCCTGCCGAACCTCGAGGGGCTGATCGACCGGGGCGTCATGGGAAACCTCGCCACCCTGCAGCCGGTCCTGTCCCCGATGTTGTGGAACTCGATCGCGACCGGGAAGCTGGCGGACAAGCACGGGGTCTACGGGTTCATGGAACCCGACCCGGAGCGGGGCGGGGCCCGGCCGTTCTCCAGCCTCAGCCGGAAATGCAAGGCGATCTGGAACATCCTGAACCAGGAAGGCTACCGCAGCAATGTCGTGGCGTGGTGGGCGTCGCATCCGGCCGAGCCCATCAACGGCGCGGTGGTGTCGAACATGTTCAACCAGGTGCGGCGCGACCCGTTGCGCGTGCCGCCGGGGACGATTCACCCCAGGGAACGCGAGGACGAGTTGGGGGACATGCGCGTCGAACCGCGGGAACTGACCGCCGCCGACATCCTTCCCTTCATCCCGAGGGCCGCCGAGATCGACCAGCAGAACGATCCGTCGTTGCGGGCCTTCATGAAGGTCTTGAGCGACTGTGCGTCGGTGCAGGCCGTGACGACCCGCCTGATGGAGGGTGACGATTGGGATTTCACGGCGGTTTACTTCGATGCCATCGACCATTTCTGCCACGGCTTCGCGCAATTCCATCCCCCGCGGCTGCCGCATGTCCCCGAGAAGGGGTTCGAGATGTACAAGGACGTGATCCGGACCGCCTACCGGTTCCACGACATCATGCTGGCGCGGCAGCTCGACCTGGCCGGTCCGGACGCGCTCATCCTGCTCTGTTCGGACCACGGTTTCCACACCCGGCACCTGCGGCCGAGCGCCACCCCGCGGGAGCCGGCCGGTCCGGCCGTCTGGCACCGCGACATGGGCATCCTCGTGATCTCCGGGCCGGGGATCAAGAAGGACGAGCGCGTCTATGGCGCCAACATCATCGACGTCACGCCGACACTGCTGGCGGCCATGGGGCTTCCCGTCGGGGAGGACATGGACGGGCGGGTCCTGATGGATGTCTTCGAGGAGCCGCCGGCCGTCAAGTCGGTGCCGAGCTGGGAAGACATTCCGGGGGACGACGGCATGCACCGCCCCGGGGCCCGGATCGAGGCGGGGTGGAGCGAGGAACTCACCCGGCAGTTCGTGGCGCTCGGATACGTCGAGGACCACGGGGCGGACGTCGGGAAGGCCGGGGAATCGGCCCGCACCGAATCCGAGTACAACCTCGCGCGCGTCCACCTGTCGGCGCGGCAATTCGACAAGGCCCTGCCGCTCTTCGAGGAATTGGTGCGGCGTCACCCGTGGGAGGATCGCTTCATCCAGCACCTCATCGTGACGCTGGCGCGGGCCGGGTACGCGCGGCAGGCGCTGGACGTGATGGCGGCGGCCTACCCGGACGGCCGCTTGCCGGTGAACCTGACGATGGTGCGCATCCGGGCCCTGCGGGATGCGGAGGGGCGGGACGCCGCGATCGCGGCCTTCGACGCCATTCCCGCGGAGTTCATGCAGTTTCCGCGGTTGCGCCGCCAGGTGGGGACCACCCTGCTGCACCTCGGGCGGTTCGAGGACGCCGCGGAACTGCTGGAAGGGGCGGTGGCGCTGGATGCCGATGATCACGCCGCGATGGGGGAGTTGGCGAAGGTCTACCTCCGCCAGCGCCGGTGGAAGGAGGCCGCCGAAATGGCCCTCGAGGCGGTGGGGCGCCTCCACCAGCAGCCCGCCGTGCACCTCGTGCTGGGGCAGGCCTTGATGCGGCTCGGATACGCGGAGCAGGCCGCGCAGGCCTTCGAGGTCGGCCTGCGGATGCGTCCGGAGTCGTACAGCGGCCACCGCCGGCTCAGCTGGTTGGCGGCGAAGATGCTGAACGACCCGGAGCGCGCCGCGCGCCATCACGTCGAGGCGAACCGGATTCTCGAGAAGAGCCGGGAGCGGACGGCCGCGCCGAAACCGGATCGCAGCCAGGAAACCTGGGACGTTCCGGAGTTCCCGCCGCCGCAGGAGCGCGTCGAAAAGCTCATCAAGGAGCGCCAGTCGCCGCAGGAACTCGAGGCCCGGAAGGGAAGCTCCGGCAAGACCTTCACGATCGTCTCCGGCCTGCCGCGCTCCGGCACGTCGCTGATGATGCAGATGCTCAAGGCGGCCGGCATGGAGCCGCAGACCGACGGGATTCGCGAGGCGGATGAAGACAACCCGGAAGGTTACTGGGAGTGGGAGTCGCTCAAGCAAACCGGGAAGCTGCCGGAACTGTTCGCCACGGTGGAGGGGCTCGAGGAGCGCGCCATCAAGGTGGTGACGATGCTGCTGCCGTCGCTGCCGCCCGAGCACAACTACAAGGTGATCTTCATGCAGCGGCCGGTGATGGAGGTGGCGCGGTCGCAGGCGCGCATGATCGAGCGGCGGGGGACCGAGGGGACCTCCGGGTCCCTCGAGGAAACGGCGCGCGGGTTGAGGGAACACCGCCAGCAACTGCGGGCCCGGCTCGCGCAGGAACGGAACATCGAGGTCCTCGACGTGCCGTATCCGGAATTGATCCGGAACCCCGGGCCGGTGTGCGCGCAGGTGGCGCGGTTCCTCGGGGAGCGGCTTCACGATCCCGACCGGATGCCGGAGGTCATCAAGCCCGACCTCTACCGGCAGAAAGGCGGGGCCGGCGAGGGAGGCTAGGGCCGTCCGGGAAACGGATTTCTTACGGGATGAACAACGAATTCCACGCGAGTCGACGGATGGAGGTGGTGGTGCTGACGGTCCTGGCGCTGGGATGGTCGGTGTTCGTGTATGGTGCCGCGGCCCACAGCTACCGGTCGGCGGCGGTGGTCCTGACGGCGGTGGCGGCGCTGGTGGCGATCGTGCGCCTGCCGGGACCGCGACGGTGGCCGCGGGTTCCGTGGCCGGCGGTGGCGGCCGCGGCGGTGCTCCTCGCCTACGGGTGGTTCATGGTGGTCAATGCCGTGGCGGAACACTCCCTCGTCTATTGGAAGTTCACCGAGCTGGAGGATCGCCTTGCGCCGTGGGCGCCGGGGTCGGTGGCGCGCCGCACCAGCCTGCGGGCCATGCTGGAGCTCTCCGCGGTCGTGCTCGCCTGTCTCGCCGCGATCCGGGCGACGCAGACCGGGGCCTGGAGGCGGCTCCTCGGGTTGCTTGCGGTCCTCGGCGCGCTCGTGGCGCTCACCGGCACCGTCCACAAGGCGCTCGGGGCGGAGACGGTGTGGTTCATCGACGACATCCAGCCGAAGACGATCTTCGCGCCATTCATCTACGCGGGGAACGCGGGGCAATTCATGAACCTGACGCTGCCGGTGGCATTCGGGTTGTGGCTTTCGGGGGTGTTCGACCCCGAGCGCCGGGCGGCGAACGGCTTCTGGGCGCTTGCGACGGTGCTGATCGCGGTGGGGGTCGTGGTCTCCTCGTCGAAGGGCGCCATCCTCGTTCTCGCGGTCTCGCTGGTGGCGCAGATCGCGTGGAACCGCCACCGCGTATGGGAGGTGATCCGGGGCGGCATCCACGAGCGGGGTCGGCGGATCGAGCGGCTCGTCCTGCTGGTGGCCCTCGCGATCCTCGCGGTGGTCCTCATGGTCGTGGGCATCGGCATGGTGATGGAGCGATGGCATGCCTTCCTCGCCGGCTTCGAGAAGGTCGAGGGCCCCAAGACCCTGGCCGGCCGCCTCAAGATGATCGAGATCCTCCTCTACATGGCGTCGCCCGACGAAGCGAGCTGGCGGGGGTTCGGGCCCGGGACCTTCCGGCACCTCATTCCCTACATGACGGTCGATGAGAGCCGCCGGATCGAGGGCGGCTGGCAGCACGGGCACTGCGACCCGCTGCAGACGGTGGTGGAGTGGGGCTACCTCGGGGCGGCGGCGTGGTTCACCCTGGGCGGGGGCGCGGTCCTCGCCGGAATCCTGCTATGCCGCCGCGGGCGGGTGGCCAGTCACGACGTCCCCCTGGTCCGCGGCATGGTGATCGGCCTCACCGTGGTGGCCCTGCACTCCGCGATGGATTTCCCCTTCTCGATCTACGCGATTCACCTCGCCGCCATGCTGATGTGCGCGATCTGCTGGGGGTTGTGGGCCGGGCGGAGGCACGGGGGCGTGGAAAAGTGGCGTGACCGCGGCGCGGCGCCGGAACCCTAGAGCTTGGGCCGGGGCCACGCGATGTGGACGTGGGTGCTGTGACCCGAGCTGCCCGGTCCGAGGGTTTCGGTGGCGCCGAGTTCCCGGCAGCGCTGCATGAAGCGGCGGTAGGTCGGGTGGCCCCACTTCACCTTGCGGCCATTGAGGAAATCGATGTCAAAGGCGACTCCGGCGTAGTGGCGCGACCGGCTGCTGTGCGATCCGCCGGCCACCTCCGTGATGCGGAAGCTGTACCCTTCCCGCACGAGCTGGTTGATGGCGCGGAGCATGGTGATGGAGAGCTTGGTGCTGCCGCCCGGCGCATTGCCGTAGTAGCTGCACTTGGCGGGTTTGCCGTTGGCGGTCTGTTCGATGTTGTGCAGGGCGGTGGCCTGGTCGCGGTTTCCGCTGACGTGATATTCGAGCAGGGAAATCTGGGGGCTGCTCAGGATGGAGCGGGCCAGGGCGCGGCGCTCAGCGGAGTGAGCCCCCGCCAGCCGCTTTCCCGGTGGGTTGGCGGAAAGGGGAGCCGTGGAGGACAGGAAGACTGCGGAGCCGATGGATATGACGAGTAGTGCGAAGCTTGTGCGGAGCATGTGGGGGCGGCCAGTAAGGCAGGAAAACGGGTCATGCAACCCGCTTATGGGAAGAAATTTGGGGCCTCCCCCAACCGTGCGACGAGTCTTCAGGGGAGGAGAATGGGCCGAAACCCGGCGGCCACGGGGATCCTCGCGCCGGGGCGTCGGAGGGCATTTCCCACCCCTAGGGACACGGCATGATCCGGAGCGCCGGCTGGATCGGCCGGGGCGTCAGGGTCCGGAACGGCGGGGGCGGGCGGGCCCGCCCGGGATGCGATTGAGCGTGTAGTAGGCCATGTGGTGCCAGGGCTTGGCGCCGGATTGGGAGCGAACCCCGGGATAGTGGAGTTCATGGACGAAGAAGGGCCGCAGGCCGTCCACCGTGAGGCGCACCCGAAGCCCGTCTTCCGAGATCCGCGCCGCGGTGATGGCGAGATCCTTGCGCTCGATCTCCGGTCCGCCGTAGCGGCTCGACAAGGCGTAGGTGTAGCTTCTCATGCGGTAGGAGCCCGGTGCGCCGGCGGTGGCGGGATCGGCGGGCGACGTGAAGCGCAGCTCGAAACCGTCCGGGGTGGCGCGCATTTCCTTCGCCTCGAAGGGGACCTCGCCGCTCCAGCTGACCCGCTGCAGGCCGTAGGCCGCGCTGCCGAGCGAACTCCAGCCGCGGTTCGTCATTCCGACGAAGAGGCTGCCGCCGGGTTCGAAGGCGGTCTGCATCACGGCGCACGGCAATCCCTCGAGGAACGGAAAACAGGCGCCCTGGTATTCGCCGCCCACCTTCTCGAGGAAGACGCGGCCGATCTTGTTGGTGGTAAACTCGCCCACGAAGAGCTGCCCGGCAAAGGGGCCGAACTTGCCGTTCGTGGAGTCGAGCGTGACGCCGGTGCGGCTGCGCCCCATCTTGTTGTACGGGAACCACACCGCCGGCGGTTTCAGCTGCGGAAGTTTTTCGAGGGCCAGCGGGTAGGGATCGCCGTCGACCTTCGCCGCCAGCGGCTTGACCGGGGATCCGGGCAGACTTGCGGGCGCCATCCCCTCCGGGTTTCCGTAGTAGGCGCCCTTGCGGAGGTGGTGGAGGCTGTTGGTCGGAATCCAATTGCCCTGCTGATCGGTGAAGAACAGGTCACCGGCGGCGTTGGCCCCGAGGCCGCAGGGCGAGCGCATCCCCGCGCACATCGGCTCGACGGTGCCGTCCGGCCGGATCCGCAATCCCCATCCCCGCCACGGGGAGCCGTTCGCGGCGCCGTCGCCCATGTCGAGATTGGTCGTCACCCAGAGATCTCCGTCCTTGTCGACCGCCGGACCGTAGACGTAGCCGTGGTAATTCCCCGACACGTTCCAGCCCTTGGCCACGGTGAGGTAGCGATCCGCGACGCCGTCCCGGTCACGGTCTTCGAGGCGGGTGACCTCGCTGCGCTGGGTGACGAGGAGGCTCTCGCCGCGGCGCAGCAGGCCGAGCGGCTCGTCAAGTCCCGACGCGAAGAGGGTGTAGGTGATCCCGGCGGGATCGCCCGCGAGATTGCCGAGAACCCAGACTTCGCCCTTCCGGATGGCGACGGCAATCCGGTCCCCGTCGAGGGCCGCGATTCCGGTGACTTCCAGCGGGAGGCCCTCGCCCGGCCGCCAGTCGGTGTCCCGCGAGTTGTTCAAATTCGTGCCGACCAGGATGTCGTGCACGCTGTAGTAGGGGGCAGCCGGATTTCCCGCCGCAGGATGCCCGCCGATCCCGCAGACCAGGCCGCAGTGCAGGAAAACGATGACGGACAAGAATCGGTTCATGGCGCCCATTGATACGAAATGGTGATGGTGTTCCCGGCGCCCTCGCGAAGATCGAGAGCCGGGGAACCGGGTGACAGCAGCTTGATGCGCAGGCCCTTCACGCGGCCCGGATGGATCGTCACGGGGCCCGCGCCCGTCACCCGGAGGGTCCGGAGGACGCCGGTCTCCGCCGGGGCCAATCGATCGGTGACCCGGACCGGCCCCAACCGGTAGATGAAGGACGGGACGCCGGAAGCATCGAGCTCGTAGCCCTCGAAGCGGGGCGCGGGGGAGCCCGGAAGGGCAAGCAGCGGGGAGGCGGGCAGTTCCACGACATCGGTGCCGAGGGGAACCGCCGTCGGGTTCTTGCGCGAGAACCACGTGTTGTAGGCGTCGATGAAGCGGCCTCTCCACATGAGGACCGGCCGGCACGACGCGCCATCAAAGGCGAGATGGACGCCCGCGGGAAATCCAACCGCGATGGCGTGGGTGCCCGCCTTGGGCATCATGGTGCGCTGCACGACCGGGCGATCCTTGGGGACGATCTCGAATTCCCCGGCGTCGAAGTCGGGGAACCCGGGCGGGAGCGGGCCGCCCTCCCGGAGATACATCCAGATCGAGGCGATCTGGCGGTCGGTATCCCCGGCGAGGATCGTCCGATTGCCGGCGACGCCCCCGGGCCAGAAGCTCGGCATGAGCGTGCCGGGCCGGAGCCTCGCGGGATGGATGAGGTGCTCGTGAAACCATCCCGGGCGGTAACGTCCGGTCGCGCCGGAGAGGGTGAGGGATTCCATGGCGATCCCCTTGCGATCCTGCACGCCGTGGCAGGTGATGCAGCCCACCCCGCCGCGGGTTCCCATGAGGATGCGGCCGGCATCGGGGTCGGCACCGGCGAAATCAACCGGTTCGACGCCGGCGAGGTCGTCGGCCCGGGGGAAGTCGTCGACGAGATGGCCGACATTGGCGGCGCCGAAATCCGGCATGCGGGTGTGGAGGTAGGGACGGATGCCGCCCTTGCCGGCGAGGATGCTCTTCAAGGCGGTCTTCGTCAGCTTCCGGCCGACGTCGGTGAGGTGGGGAGGAAAGCGCCCATGGTCGCCGAGCGTCTTGTCGCCGGTGAAATAGGCCTCCCGTTCCGGGCCGGGCCCGCCGAGGCCGCAGCGCATGTGGCACGCGTAGCAATTGAAGGATTTGATCGTGAGGTGGACGCGATCCCCGGGGTCCATGGGGGGCAGTGGCTTGGCGAGAACAGCGCGGAGCGCGGCGGCCTGCGCGGGGGAGAGGCCGTAGTGCGGCCGTCCCCGGGCCGGGGTGGCCTCGAGACACCCCCCGCTCTTGCCGAGGAGCCGGGCGAGGGGCGGAAACCGGGGCGCCGCCTCCGGGACCGGTTCGTCGTGGCAGTTTGCGCAACCCGCGGAGCGAAAAATGCGCCCGCCCTCCGCGACCTTGACCGGGTCGGTCGGGAACGGCCGGAGGGGCGCGCGGTCCTTGTTCTCCGCCTCGTCGAGGGTGTCGAGGAGGTAGGCGGCGAGATCGGCCGCTTCCTGGGACCCGAGGTGCATGCCGGGCATGCGGCCCCCGGGACGATGGGCGAGGGGATGGGCGAGGAAGGTGGTGAGGCCCGCATGGGAATACTTGGCGGCGAGCCCCTCGAGCGAGACGAGCCCCGCCGCGCGGTGCGCATCGAGCGGGTCACTCCGGACCGGATCGGCGTGGCAGGCCGCACAGCCGATCCGGGCGAACCGCTTTCCGCCGGTGGCGGGAGCGCTGTACTTCGCGAGCTTCTCGAGATTCCCGTCTTGGCGGGAGACGAGATAGTGGACCAGCGCATCGATTTGCCCGGCGCGCGTCTCCGCGGGCAGGCCGGCGAGGACATCGGGCATGGTGGTCCCGGGCGAGGTGCCCGCCGGATCGCTGAGGAAGGCGCGGAGCCAGTCGGCTTGCAGGCGGGTGCCGGCCGCATCGAGGACCGGGCCGCGCCTGGCCGGCAGCAGGGAGGCCGTGCCGGGGGCGGCGTGGCACCGCGTGCAACTGAGTTCGCCCAAGAGGAGGCGTCCCGCTTCCAGCGCGGGCACCTCGTCGTCGGCGTGAAAGCGCTCGAACCCGGGAACGACCGGGTGGCCGGCGGCGAGCGATCCGGCCGCGAGGGTGGCGAGCACCGGCAGCACCTGCCGGGAGACCCGCCGCGAACCTATGACACCGCCTGCAGGCATTCCTCGACGTATTTCCGGGACTTGTTGATGGCCGCCGTGACCGCGCCGGCGGTCGGGAGAATCGGGATTCCACGGGGGACGGGGTGCATGAAGATCTCCACCCAGCCGTCGTAGGCGATGTCCTTGAGGGCCTTCACGACCGGCTTGTAGTCGAGGCCCCCGCCGAATCCGGGCATTTGCTGCATCTCGATTTCCTTCGGGGCCTTCCGGCGGATGCCCTCCGAATGCTCCTGGAAGTACACGAAGGGTACCTGCTCGTTCCCGAGGTCCCGGAGGAGGGCGGGAATCTCATCCTCCCATTGATGGAGGTGGTGCGGGGCGAATGCCACCCCGAGGTTGGGCGAGCGGTTGAACTCCGCAAAGTAGCGCAGGGAGTCGGGATGATAGAGGAGTTGCTTGTCGTGATTCTCGACGGCGATGGTGACCCCGTGCTTTTCCGCGGCAGCGACGTGGGGTTTCATCTTCTCCAGGAAATCGCGGACGGCCTTCTTCGCCTCGGCGCCGCTCGGTTCGGACGGCTTGCTGCTTCCGCACACGAGCACCCCGGCCCCGAAGCGCTTCGCAACCTTCATCTCGTCCTGCAGCCCGAACGGGCCGAGCGGGTAGCGCGTGAAGACCCCGACCCTCGCGCCGTGCTTCGCGAGGAGCGCTTCGAAGGCGTCGAACCCCATGGCGTCGATCTGCTCCCGCTGGTTCCCGTGCTTCAGGCACCAGATGTCGATCGCCTCCGAACCGGTCTTGCCGATTTCAGGCAGGATCACGTCGAGGGGCATCGTGCCGTACATCGCGGAGCTCAGGATGTAGCGCAGCGCGAACCGGTCCTGCTTGGTGTCCGCCGCGGAGGCGAGGTTCCCGGCGAGGTGGGCCGCCGAGGCGCTCGTCAGCAGTTGGCAGGCGGTGCGGCGGTTCATGGGTCGTTTCCTTCGCTGCTCAGGCCGCCGCGCCGCTTCCCGCGTTCCTCGATGAGGAGCTTCATCCAGGCCCCGAGGTAGCGGCCGTTGTCGTGAAAGGTGCGGCCCGAAACGAGATTGCCATCCACCACGCAGGGTTCATCGACGAAAGTGCCTCCGCACACCTCGAGGTCGAACCGGCACTTGGCCACGGTGGCCATGCGACGGCCGCGGACCCGGTCGGCCCGCGCCGGGATCTCGACGCCGTGACAGACGCTGGCGATCGGCTTCTCGTGATCGAAGAACCACTGCGTGATCCGGATCAGGTCGGGATCCTCCCGGAGGTACTCGGGGGCGCGGCCGCCGCTGAAGAAGATCCCCACGTACTCCTCGGGATCGATTTCCGCGAAGGAGATCTCGGCGTCGAGGGTGTAGCCTTCCCATTCCTTGGTGATCGTCCAGCCGGGTTTCACCTCGTGCAGGACCATCTGGTAGGTGCGCTTTTCGGGCGCGGCGACCACCGGGACGAAGCCGTCCTCCTGCAGGCGATAGTACGGGTACAGCGTGTCGAGGGTCTCACTGGCGTCGCCAATGATGATCAAAACCTTGGAATCGTTCATGGGTGCCGCCGGGAATCTCAGGGGAAGCTAGCCTCCGCGAACGGGGCAGGGCAACCGCCATTCCCGGGGGCCGCCGGGAGGGGGAGCCGGCGGCGGGCCGGGGCCACCACCGAGTTCGCCTCCCCCCATCCTTCCCCGCGGGCCACCGACCGCCGCGCCGGCCTCCCGGGAGGGGGAATATTTGTCAGGAGAAATTAACCGAATATATTCCCATTCGCCCGGGAGCGGCGGCGCGGGGCCCAAGGATTGTGCCGGGCCGGGCACGGATTGTGGAGACCTCGCTAGACAGCGCCCGGGGATTGGAGCTAGTTCTGTCCTGCGCCGCCGATGATCGAAGAGCTGGAAGAGATTGCGAAAGGGGGAACCTCGCCGAATATCCGCCGCAAGCAGCGGGAGGGCGGGATGCTGCGCATCATCACGGGGATCGTGGTCGCGGTCCTGCTGGGAGCCCTCGTCTTCGTGGCCAACGGGCTGCACCAGACCCGGCTCGAACTGGCCGAGATGCGCGATTTGCTGCAGGACATGGAAGGCAAGTCGGCCGCGCCGCCGGCGCAGGTCGTCCAGCCGTCCATTCCGCCGGCCGAGTTTGCGGAACTGAAGGAGTCCGTGGAGACGATCCAATCCACGGTGAGCAATTCCCTCGACCAGACCACGAAGGAGATCCTGGCCACCGGGCGCGATGCCGCCAGCGACCGGAAGACGCTGAAGTTGAATCTCGCCCGCATCCTCTTCCAGCAGGGGGTGCCGCGGGACGAGATCTTCCCGCTCACGGTGGGACTGAGCCACGAAGAGCGGAACCAGTTTCTCGACCAACTCGAAATGGCGAAGCGCGGGGCGAACGGGGAATCCGTTTCGCCCGGCACCGGTGCCGGGGACGTGGCGATCGTGGCCCCGCCGGTGGTCGTGCCGCCGGTGGTGACGACCGAAGAAGATCCCTTGCCCCTGCCGAGGAAGGAAACCCCTTCGGAACCGGCGGCGTCGCCCGGGAAGGAATCCTCGGAGGAGGTCAAGCTCCCGGAACCGGCGCCCGCCGCGGAGAATTCGACCATCTACGTGGTGAAATCCGGCGACACCATATCGGCGATCGCGCGCCGGTTCGGCGTCAGCACGCAGACACTGCTCAGCGTCAACAAGATCCGGAATGCCAACCGGATCGCGGTCGGGATGAAGCTGAAGATCCCCGGGAAGTGAGCCCCTCTCAGCGCACGTCCTTCCACAGGGCGGCGCTGTCGAAGCCGTCGCGAATCCGCCATTCGCGCAGGATGGCGAGCAGTTCGTCCTTCCTGCCGGCATGTTCCGGCGACTCCCAGAGGTTGATATTCTCGGCGGGGTCGGCGCGGAGGTCGAAAAGCTGGCCCCAGCCTTCCTCGAGGAAGTGCACCAGCTTCCAGTCGGCGGTGCGCACCATCGTCATGAAGTCGGTGTCGGTCAAAATGCCGTCGCGGCCCTGCTCGGCGAAGACCGCCTCGCGGAAGCATTCCTCCTGCCCGGCCCGGTTCTCGAGGACGGGCAGCAGCGAGCGGGCCGCCATCGGGTAGTCGACGTCCACCCCGGCGAGCTCGAGGATCGTCGGGCCGAGGTCGAACTGCTGCACCAGTTCCCCGACGACGCGCCCGCCGTCGAAGCGTCCGGGAGCCCACACGATCGTCGGGACCCGCGTGATGGCGTCGTACATGGTCCACTTCTGGCTGTGCCCGTGGTCGCCGAGGCAGTCACCGTGATCGGAGGTGAAGATCACGACGGAGTTGCCGGCGTAGCTGGTCTCCTCGATGGCCGCCATGATCTCGCCGACCTTCTCGTCGATCATGGTGACGTTCGCGAGGTAGTAGGCCCGCTGCCGGTGGCGCTGCTGGTCGGTGGGGTCGAGGAGCCAGTGCACCGAGTCGTGATCGACCTCGGTGTTGTGGACCCGCATCGTCCGGAACGGCGACGGCTGGCCGGCGAGATCTTCCGGGGTGACCGGCGCGATCGGCAGGTCCTTCTCCAGGTAGGGCCCGGCGTAGCGCGGGATCGGGTCGTAGGGCGGGTGCGGACCGGGAAAACCGATCTCGAGGAAGAGGGGCTCGGTGACCGGGTAGTTGCGGATCCACCACGTGGCGAGGTCGCCGACGAACATGTCGGGGTGCATGTCCTCGTCGAGAAGCCACTCGAAGGCGCCGAGGCGCTCCTTGTAGTCGGGAAGCTGCCGGTAGGATTCGCGCTGCTGTTTCACGAGCCCGCGGGCCCGCAGGGCCTTGTCCCATTCGTCGAAGTAGTAGCGTCCCTCGAGGTAGCGGTCCTTGTTCTCGACCACGTAGCGTTCATCGAACCCGAGGGGGGTGTGATACGGCCAGGTGTGCATCTTGCCGACGTTCACGGTGTGGTAGCCGGCGGCCTGGAGGTCCTGCGTCCACCCGCGCGTCCAGCGGTCGGCATTCTTCAGGATCCCGGTGGTGTGCGGGTAATGGCCCGTGAAGAGGCTGGCCCGCGCCGGGGCGCAGGAGGCCGCCGTGATGTGGCACTGGTCGAAGGAGACGCCCTCCCGCCGCAGGCGGTCGAGGTGCGGGGTGTCCATGAACCCGAACCCCGCCTCGCGAATCGTGTCGAAACGCTGCTGGTCGGTGATGATGAAGATGATGTTCGGGCGGGTGGACATGGCTGGAAACCGGCCGCCGGGGCGCGTGGAGAGATTGGGGGGGCGATTCGGGGTGTCAAGGGCACGGAGCGGCGGCCCCGGCCGGGGCGGGGCGAGCCCGCGGGAGCGCCTGATTCCCGCCGCCCCCGCATTTCCCCGCTTGGCAGGCCGCCTGCATGGCGTCCACCATCCTGCCCATGCCCGACGCACGCACCGCCGCCGGATCTCCCGGCCTTCTCGACCGCATCGAGCGCCTTGGCAACCGCCTCCCGCACCCGATGACGCTCTTCATCATCGGGGCGGTGGCGGTGCTGGTGGTCTCGCAGATCGCGGCCTCCGCGGGGTGGTCGGTCGAGAAGACCGTCATGCGCGCCGGCGACGACGGTGTCATGGCGGAGGCCGTCGAGCAGGTCGAGGCGCGGGGACTTCTCTCCGGCGACGGCGCCTACTGGGCACTCGACAACCTCGTGAAAAACTTCACCGGCTTCGCGCCGCTCGGGGTGGTGCTCGTCGGGATGCTGGGGATCGGTGTCGCGGAGCGCACCGGCGCCATCGGGTCGCTGCTGAAGCTCGCGATGCTGATCACGCCCCGGCGCCTGCTCACCCCCGCCATGATCTTCCTCGGGATCATGTCGTCCATGGCGCTGGACGCCGGCTACGTGGTGCTGCCGCCCATCGCCGCGGCCCTTTACAAGTCGGTGGGGCGGTCCCCGCTGGTGGGAATCGCGGCGGTCTTCGTGGGGGTCTCGGCGGGCTTCAGCGCGAACCTCTTCATCACCGGGCTTGACCCGCTCCTCGCCGGATTCTCGACCGAGGGGGCCCGCATCCTCGACGGGACTTACGAAGTCGCGGCCACCTCGAACTACTGGTTCATGATCGTCTCGACGGTCGTGCTGACCTTCACCGGCTGGGCCGTGACGGCCTGGTTGGTGGAACCGCGCTACGCCGCGAACCCGCCCGAGCGCGGCGGGCCGTCACCCCTCGAAGACGAGGACGTCGATGCCCGGCGGATCTCGCCGGACGAATTGCGGGGCCTGAAGTGGGGCGCGGGGGTGTTCCTGTTTTTCCTGGTGGCGGTGCTGGTCCTCGTCAATCCGGGAGGCGTTCTTCCCTTCCACCCGCCGCTGCAGGGGATGGACGGGCCCTTCCCGCGCTGGGTGCACGCCATCGTGCCGCTCCTCTTTTTTTGTTTTCTCCTCCCGGGGCTGGCCTACGGGATCGCGTCGAAGGCCGTCACGAGCGACCACGACATCGCGAAGCTCATGGGGAAGACCATGGCGGACATGGCGCCCTACATCGTGCTGGCCTTTTTTGCGGCGCAGTTCGTGGCCTTCTTCCGGGAATCGAACCTCGGTGAGATGCTGGCCCTCGTCGGGGGCGGGGCCCTCGCCGCGGCCGACCTGCCGCCGTGGATCCTCATCTCGTCCTTTGTCGTGCTCGTGATGGTCGCGAACCTCTTCATCGGTTCGGCCTCCGCGAAGTATGCCTTCTTCGCGCCCGTCTTCGTCCCGATGTTCATGACGGGCGGGGGCATCAGCCCGGAACTCACCCAGGCCGCCTACCGCATCGGCGACTCGTGCAGCAACATCATCACGCCCCTCAACCCCTACGTCGTCATCATTCTCGTCTTCATGCAGAAGTACATGCCGAAGGGGGGCATCGGCACCCTCGTGGCCCTGATGCTGCCCTACGCCCTCGTCTTCGCGGTCGTCTGGATCGCGCTCCTCCTCGCGTGGATGGGCACCGGCGCCGACCTCGGGCCGCAGGGACCGCTGTGGTACGGGAAGTGATGGGGCCGGAGGCCGGAGGTCGGAGGTCGGAGGTCGGAGGTCAGAGGTCCGTGGCGGGGGCGGCCGCGAAGCGGTCGCGGATCGCGACCAGGGCCGCGGCGATGACGAGGACGGGGGAGAGGAGGGTCAGCATGAAGTAGGAGAGGATGTAGCCGAGGCCGAGGAGCATTTCGGATCCCGATTGCGGCCGCGTCCCGGTGAGAAGCGCGACCTGGTCCGCGGCGCCGAGGAGGCCCAAGAGCAGGAAGCCCGCAAGCGGAAGCGCGGCGCAGGGCAGGAGCCAGCGCCACGAGCGCAGGGGTTTCTTCTTGATGGCGGTGGTCATGGCGCGGTGGGGCGGAGGCGGTCCCAAAGCGGACCGGCGACGGCACTGTAGAAGATGACCGGGTCCCCGATGGCCCCGGCCATGAGATAGCGGAGCGATTCATCGCCGGCGTCGTTCACGCCCGGGCGGGGGAAGGCGCCGATCTCGAGCGAGGTGCGCAATTGGCGATAATAGGAGTGGTCCTCGAAGGCGGCGGCCCCGAGGAGGGCGAGACCGCTGGCGCTCGCACTGGTGCCGAGGACGGGCAGGACGGGGCCGGAATCGACATCCATCCCGGCGAGCGCCAGGCCGGGCCATTCCCTCGAATAGCCGAAGCCGAGCAGGGAGCGCCCGAGGTGCCGCTTCGCGAGGTCGTACTGCTCCCGCGCGAACCCGGGATCGATGACCTGCAGCATGTGGGCCGCGAACCAGATCGTGGAGCCTTCCGGACCGGGGCCCGCGGGGTGGGGGGTCCCGTCGAGCTGGAAGGCCGAGATCAGGAGACCGCTTCCGGGGTCCACGAGGTGGTTCTTGAGCTGGCGCAACCACGCCGCCCGGAGGGCGCCGTGATCCTCCCCGTCGAGCACCTCCGCCATGCGCAGGGCGGCCATGGCGGCGGTGTTGCAGAACATCCAGCATTCGTCCGGGTAGCTTTCGGCGCACAGGACGGGACCGCGGTTCATGCGCTCCACGATCCTGCCCACCCGACTCCGGAACGCCTTCCGCCAGCGGTCATCATCCGACACGAGGCGCCTCGCGCCGAGGCAGAGGGCGATTTCGCCGTCGACAAAGATGCTGGCGGGCGGCTGTTCGACCCACGGCCGGGCGCGATGGTAATCCATGAGGAAGTGCTCCATGCCGTGCTGCTGTTCCATCGCGAGGGTATCGGCCAGCAGACGGTCGATGGACTGGAGGCAGCGGCCCTCCCGCCCCGGAACGCGCAGGGCGAGATTGGCCTCCCCGAGGATGAAGAAGGTCCGTCCCATGAAATCCCACTCGGGGTTGATCCGGCGCATGGGCTCGATCTCCGTGTGGCCGGAGGAATTGGTCCCCCACATCTCTTCGAGGGAACGCGCCATCGGCAGGGCGATGGGATCCAGTTCCTCCCCGCCCGGCGAGACGTCCGGCCGCCAGCAGAGGTGCATCACCGGCCACCAGATCGCGGCCGCCACAGCCAGCGCCACCCACTCCGGCCATCGACGTCTCACCAGCGCCATCAAAAGGAACTTTGCGCCACAAAGCTATTTTGTCAATCGGGAAATTCCGCGGTGACTGCGCATCTTCGGCCCCACTTTTCCGGCCGCGGGGTTCGGTTGTCGGGGGAGAATCCGCGGCTGCCGGGACGATTGATCACGGGGCGTCGGGGGGTGGCCCCTGAACCTGCGCGATGACCGCCGTGTCCGTCATCGGAGGAGCATCTCCTTGGTGAAGCCGAATTCGCGCAGGAGCTTCCGGGCATTTTCCTGGACGGCCGGATAGTCTTTCCCGAGGTCTCCGGACAGTGCGTGGCGGAGCTTCTCCCTGATTTGCGAGTCGTGGAACGTGACAGGGCCTGAATCTTTCCAGGTCACTGTCCACGTGCTCCCGGCGTCCGGGTCGGCTTTCCGGGTGAAGTCGGGGGGCGTTCGCCCGATCGAGATGGCCTTGTCGATCGAGCTCACCAGGAGCTGTTCGAATCTTCCCAGGGCATCATCCTCGCGCCCGGAGTGGAGGGCGTAGAGGATGTACTGGCAGTTGGGGGCAAAGTCGTAGGCGTTGGCCTTGAGGTAGCTGTCGAGGTGCGGCAGGGCTTCCTCGACCCGGCCAATATTCCCCAGAAGGGCGGCATAGTAGATCCGGGTGCCCATGAAATTCGGGATGAGTTCCTCGGTCCGCGCAAAGGCCTCGTCAGCCTGGGGTCGCGATCCCTTGGCGTGGGCCGCCACGAGCAGGAAGTACCATGAGTGGATGTTTCGCGGGTCCCACCGGATGCTCTCTCGCAGCCCCTCGTTCATTTGCCAGGGGCCTTTTCCGTTCTCCGTGAGCCGCAGGGTGCGCAGCAAATGGTAATCTCCCATCACCGCCGGGAAGTGGATGCCGCCGGCGACGATCGTCAGGCCGAGGAGCGCGGGAAGGGCACGCCGGGGAAGGGGGAGGAGTCCGTGCGGGATTTGCGACAGCTTGAGCACGGCGCCCATGAGAATCCCGCCGATGGCAAGGATCACGGCCTGTTGGCTGGCGATGGAAACCTGGCCGAAGAGGATGATGGCAAGGGCCGAAAGGCAAAAACCCGCCCGCAGGAGTTTCTCATCGGGCTTGGCCGCCTGCCGCCAGGCCTGTCCGAGCGACCAGAGGAGCAATCCGGCGAAGGCCAGAAAGCAGAGGGCGCCGACGAGGCCGCCTTCCAGGGTCCAGTCGAGAAACTGGTTGTGGGAGAAGTACTCGGCCTTGCCCCGCAGGAAGAACTTGAACTCTTGAATGGGAAAGTCCCACGAGGTCTTGTAGAGGATGCCACTTCCATGTCCCGCCAGCCCCTGCAGCGGATTGTCGGCAATGCTCCGGCTGACGGCCTTCCAGAGATACTCGCGGCCCGATTCTTCGCCGTGCACCAGGCGGGCGAACTTGCCCGTCATCCACGCGCGCCCGAACGCCAGGACGAGTCCCCCGACGGCCACGGCGGCCACCGCGACGGCCCCGAGCACCGAGCGCACCGGGTTCAGGCCGAAACGCCGACGGGCGCCCATGGCGGTGATCAGGATGGTCTGCGGAATCATCAACAGAAGGGCCATGCGCGACTCCACGACCCCGGCGAGGAAGAGTGCGCAGACGATGCTGGCGATGCTCACCCCCCTCGACAGACCCAGGCCCTGTTTCAGCCACGGGTGCACGAGAAGAATCGGGTAGGCCAGGACGAGGAAACATCCGAGGACATTGGCGTGCGAGAAGGTGAAACGGTAGCGGTCGCGAACGAGGGAAAGCTCCGGATCCCAGCGGGTGAGTGGGAAATAGGCCAGGGCCATGATGATCACCAGCCAGCGGAGCGCCCAGATCAGGTCCCCCGAGGAGTCCCTGGAGAAGTGGTTGAAGGATGCCGCAATCAACGCCCCGGTGAGCAGGAGCCTGACGATCGGGAAGTGCGGATGGTAGCCTGCGGTCCCCAGTCCCCACAGGACGAGGAGATAGGTGCCGAGAACCAGGGGCGGAAGGGCGACCCATGGCAACTGGAGCCCTGGTTTTCTCCGCATCCAAAGTCCGGCGAGAGCGAGGGCCGCCACCACGAGACCGATGAATATGTTCAGCGTTTCGTCATGGTAGGTGACATGGTTGGGAAGGATCAGGACAAGAAGTGTCGCGAGAAGAACCCACCGTCCGGGGGTGAGGGGACGCTCACCCGCGGGTGAGGATTCCTTCCCGGGTTTTCCCTTGGGGGCTCGTTGCCTTCCTGATGTTCTCGCCATGCCGCCGGGACGATCCTGCCTTCGTGGAGCGGAACGTGCATTATCCGATTTCCACCATCCCTTCAGCAAATTAATTCGGCGGGGGTGTTCTCGCCGTGGCGGCATCGAATCCCGGTGATCCGCCGCCACGATGCGTCGCGGCGGGCTTGGAGATCGTGTCATTCCCGCTTTCCCGCGCCCCCGCCGGTCGGCTATGGTCACCCCGTCGTCATTCCCCCGATCCCCGCTTCGTCATGCCCCTCCGCCTCTTTCTCGTCTTGCTGCTCGTCCTCCCCGGTTGCGCGACCATGCCGGGGCCGAAGAGCGCCTTGGAATCGGGCCTCGCGGAAGCGGAGGCGGGGATCGCGGCCCAGCGCCGGGCGGGGGTTCGAAATTACGATCCCTCCTTCGCGCTGGTGGTCGATCCGGCCGCCCAGCGGATGCACGTCGTCTCGCTGCGCGAGGGCGCCATCGTCCGCACCCTGCGCTGCGGCACAGGCAAGCGCGGCCTCGGGTTCGGAAGCGCCCAGACGCCGCCGGGATTCTACACGATGGGCGGGGTCCGCATTGCGCGGAATGCGGATTGCTCGATCCAGACCGGCGACCGCAAGAAGGGGGTGGCCGGGATCTATGCCGAAATCCTCTACCCGCCGAGCCACCCGGATGGGGCGCTGCGCGGACGGGTCCCGAACAATATTGTGATCCACTCCTACAACCCGGACGCCAGCGCGATGCTGCGCGAGCGCCGCGACCGCCGCCTCGTCGGGAAGATTCCCTGCACCACCGGCTGCCCGGTGCCCGAGATCACCGATGCCCCGGCCCTGGTTCCCTGGCTGCAGGCCGGCGCGGGACGCTTTGATCCCGACTCCCGCCCGAATGCCATCCTGCGGTCCCACATTGCCAGCGGAAGAGTGCGGGAGTACTCCCGGAACGACCTCGGCGTCCCGGTGGTGATCCTGAATCGCCAGTAAACCCCGGCCCCGTTACCCGGGCGGCGGCGGGCCTCATCGCCCGGGCCGGCCATCGCTCGTCGACGCCCCGGCCATCGCCCGCCGTTCCTCCTTCTCGACCTGCTTGATGACGTTGAGGGCGTCGTAGGCCTGGGCGGCGGGGTCGACCTTGGGGTCGTGCCAGAAGATGCGGCCGTTTCGCATCATGAAGGTTTCGCGTTCGGCGCGGCCGTCGGTGCCGAGGGGGACGCCGAAGGCGCGGCAGACCTCGGCATCGGGGTCGGAGAGCAGGTCGAAGGGGAGTTGGTAGCGGTTGCAGAACCGCTTTTGTTTCCGGACCGAATCGACCGAGACGCCGAGGACGGTGACCTGCTCGGCCTTGAGTTTCGCGTCTGCGTCCCGCAGCCGCCTGACTTGCTGGACTCAGCCGGGGGTATCGGCCTCCGGGTAGAAGAAGACGAGGGCCCACGGGCCGCTGCAGGCTTCCTTCACATTCACGATCTTCCCGTCCTGGTTCGGGGCGGAGACGCTCGGGACGGGGCGGGATTGCTCGAGGAACACCCCGGATGTGTCGCAGGCGGCGAGGGAGAAGCTGAGCAGGGCCAGGAGAAGCAACCTCATGGGGCACGATTACCAAGCGGGCCCCGGC
>JABDMC010000045.1 GCA_013001695.1 Akkermansiaceae bacterium | reverse complement strand
TCTGATGCACGAGAGCATGATATCGAGCTTGATCTGCCCCCAGTGCGGAAAGTGCCTGGAGGCTTCCGGCCTCCAACGGGAGGACGGCGAGATCGAGCACGGCATCCTCGCGTGCCCGGAACACGAGTATCCCGTGGTGGGCGGGATTCCGGTGTTGAGATTTGGCGGACCGGCGGATGGTCAACGAAAACGGGCCGTGGAGCTGGTCAAGGCGAAGCGGTATGAGGAGGCGCTCGAGGTGATGACGGGGCATCCGCAGGCAACCAGCGACGGCATGCCGTTGTGGCTCCGGCCGATGGCGGCTTTTCCGGGAGGGAGGCAGGCGGCGCGCCGAATCCGGAGGCATTTGAGTGACCGGGCGGCTCGAAGGCTCTCGATCCGCCTCATGCGCGGCCCGGAGCGGTTCTCGGCGAGGGACATATTCCGGGACTATTTCAAGCTCCACTTCAAGGACGGCAGGAATGCCTTCGACTACTTCTTCTACCGGTTTGGCCAGCCTCGTCACCTCGCCGCGTTGTCGGTCTCGGCGGCCATGCCGCGGACCGGGAAACGGGTGCTGGACCTGGCTTGCGGGTTCGGCCACTTGACGCGCGGGTTGGTCAACTGCGGAGAGCGAACGGCGGTGGGGCTGGATTCCGAGTTCTTCCTGCTTTATGTGGCCAAGAAATGGGTCTGTCCGGAAGCGGAGTTCATCCACGCCGACGCGGTTCAGGCGTATCCGTTCAAGGACGGGGTGTTTTCCGCGGTGACATGCTGCAACAGCTTCCACTTCTTCGGGGACAAGGAATGTGCGTGGGCGGAAATTCGCCGGGTCGTCGACGAATCGGCGTGGGTTGCGGTCATCTCGCTGAGAAACTCGCTGGTCCCTGCGCCCGCTTCGAACACGGCCCTGACGCCGGAAGGCTATGCGCAGCTGTTCGGAGACTGGCCGTCACGCATGGTGGCCGAATCCGAGGTCGTGGAGCGCTACGCCCATGGCAAGGGGCCGGCGCTTGCCGGCGGCACTCCCTCCCGGGACCTCGAGGGGACCGGCTTGCTGACCATGGTCGCCTCCCGCAAGGAGGATGCGCTCCGCGACTACGGGGAATTTTCCGAGTGGCCGCATGGGCGGGGCAACGTGCAGCTCAATCCGCTCTTCAAGGAAAGTGCGGGCACGTCCCGGGAGGGGGTCACCCTTGTCCGGACTTCCCCGTCGCCCCATTACGAGCAGGACAATCCCGGCATGTCCGAGTACATGCCGGATTCCGTCGCCTGCAGTCGTGAGGATCTCGTGGCCCTCAAGCGCCACGAGCGTTCGGCGGGGGTGCTGTCCCTCATCGACCGATTCGCGGCGTTTGATATCCCCAATCATTACGTCTGACGGTCGAGATTGGAATTGAGCAAGATGAAACGGAGCGGACCTCGATGAAGTTTCCCACAGCCTCAACCCCGCTGCGGATGGCCAGGCGCCTGGCCTATCGCAACTTTGCCATCGGCTCGCGGCTGCGCTACCTGGCGTATTCGAGGAGCCGCGACCGGACGAAGCAGCCCCTGCTGGTTTACCAGATGGGGAAGGTCGGGTCATCGACGGTGGTCAATTCGCTGAGCCGCTATCCGCTGGACTACGAGGTCTTCCAGGTGCACTTCCTCGGGCGGGACTGGATCCGGAAGGTGCAGAAGCAGTTTCGCGAGGCTTCCAGGGTCCACGGACGCTTCATTGCGGACGAGCACCTGTTCGCCAGCGAGTATCTGCGCAATCAGATGGACCGGGGATCCCGAGACGGCCGCTGGAAGATCATTACCCTGATTCGGGACCCCATCGCGCGGAACATCTCCGGGTTCTTCCAGGCCTTCCCGATCTATTTTGCGGCGGAAGCCGCAGAGCTCGAGAAGGAGGAGGCCCCGATGGAGGAGCAGATGCCGCGTCTGGTCGATTTGTTCGTCAACAAGTTCCAGCGGCACGAGGTCCCCTTGGAGTGGTTCGACGTTCACCTCGAGCCGCAGTTCGGGATCGATGTCTACTCCCGGCCGTTCCCCACCGGGGACGGCTACCAGCGCTTCGAAAACGACAACGCCGAGCTCCTGCTCCTGCGGCTGGAAGACCTGGACCGGTGCGGGCCCCGCGCGATCGGCGAGTTCCTCGGCATCCCCGACTTCCAGCTTTTGAACGCCAACGTCGGGGACGAAAAGGAGTATTCCTCCGCCTACTCGCGATTTCGGAAGGAGATCCGCCTGACGGCCGACTACGTGGATCGGATGCACGACTCAAAGTTCATGAAGCACTTCTACTCCGGCGAGGAGAGGCGCGCCTTGAGAGACAAGTGGCTGCGGGCCGATCCGGTCGGGGCGGGAGACGCATCATGACGGTGGTCGCTTCAAGAATGCCCCTCCTCGACGCCTCAAGGGTCCGCCCACCCGAAACCTTCCAGACAAGCACATGAAATCCAGCACCCCAACGGCTCCAGACGCCGGGCCGGTGGTCCGCTACGGCCCCGATCCTCTCCTGCGGCGCCCCGGGGCCCTCCTCCGGGAGATGGCCACCGATCTCCTGCGATCCCGCGAACTGGCATGGCGCCTCTTCGTGCGGGATGTGAGCGCCCGCTATCGCCAGAGCATCCTCGGGTATGTTTGGGCATTCCTGCCGCCGATCGCGGCGACCGCCACCTTCGTGTTCCTTCGTTCAACGGGTGTCTTCTCCATGGGGGAGACCGCGATTCCCTACGCGGCCTTCGCGCTCATCGGGATGGTCCTGTGGCAAACCTTCGTTGATGCCATGCAGTACCCCCTGCGCTCGCTCACCGCCGCCAAACCGATGCTCACCAAGATCAACTTTCCCCGGGAGGCGATCCTGCTGGCGGCCCTCGGGGAGGTGCTCTTCAACTTTATCATCCGGCTGGTCCTCTTGGTGGCGGTATTCTTGTGGTTCCAGATCAGCCCGCCCGCCACGGCCTGGCTCTTTCCGTTCGGGGTGGTGGCGATCATCGCTCTTGGATACATGATCGGGATCCTCCTGGCGCCCCTTGGCATGCTCTATCAGGATGTTGGCCAGGGACTGACCCTCCTCACGACTTTCTGGCTGTTCGTGACGCCGGTCCTCTACCCGGCTCCGCAGGCCGGCCTCGCCACGGTGTTGAATCACTGGAATCCGGTCAGTCCGCTGGTGACGACGTCGCGCGACTGGCTCACCACGGGGCCATCCGAACACCTCGGCGGCTTCCTCGGCGTCTTCGGGGTCACCGTTGTGCTGCTTCTTGCCGGCTGGACGCTCTACCGGCTCGCCCTGCCTCATCTCATCGCCCGCATGGGCGGATGAGCCCGCTCCCATCCGCTTCATCATCATGAGTTCCATCCACGAACCCGCCGCCGGCGCCTCACCGGAGGAGGCCGGCTCCCCACGGGGGCGGCAGGACGATACTGACGTGCTCGTCGTGGCGGAGGAGGTCCGCAAGAAGTTCTGCCGGGATTTGAAGCGGTCCCTCTTCTACGGGGTTCAGGACGTGGCCCGGGAAGCCCTCGGGATGCGTCAGAGAGGGGATCGCCTGCGGAAAGACGAGTTCTGGGCGGTCGACGGGGCATCGTTTGAATTGCGCCGAGGCGAGTCCCTCGGCCTCATCGGCCACAACGGTGCCGGCAAGACGACCCTCCTGAAAATGCTCAACGGGCTCATCCGCCCGGATACCGGGTACATCACGATGCGGGGCCGGGTCGGGGCGCTGATTGCCCTGGGCGCGGGATTCAATCCGATCCTGACCGGCAGGGAGAACGTCTATGTGAACGCCTCGGTGCTCGGGCTGACGAAAAAGGAGATCAATGCGAAGTTCGATTCAATCGTGGAGTTCGCCGAGATCGGGGAGTTCATCGATGCCCCCGTCCAGAGTTACAGCTCGGGGATGCAGGTCCGGCTGGGCTTCGCAGTGGCCAGCGCGCTGAACCCGGACATCCTGCTCCTCGACGAGGTGTTGGCAGTCGGCGACGTGGCCTTCCAGGCGAAATGCTTCAATGCGCTCGCCGATTTGAGACGGCGGGGCGTGCCCTTCATTCTCGTCTCTCACAACATGCAGCACATCTCGCGCCATTGCACGAAGGTCGTATTCATGAAGAAGGGCCGGGTCGAGTTCGTGGGAGACACCCAGGAGGGAATCGGTCTCTTCCTCGCAGACATGCAGGGGAGCGATCACCATGACGGGCCCGACTGGTCAATTGTCAACGGCAGCGGCGGGGTTGCATTTACGGGAGCGCGTTTTCTCGACGCCGACGGCAATGCCATCACCCGGGCGAAGACCGGACAAGCGGTGACATTCGCCGTCGATTATGAGCGGCACGCCGCCTCCGTGACCGACCCGTTGTTCGACCTGCTGATCCGTTGTCGCGGGGAAAAGCTCTTCCAGGCCACCACCCAAAGCTGCGGACAGCGTCTGGGCAGCTTGCCCGCGAAGGGGACCCTCAGTGTCACCTTCGACAGCCTGCCGCTTCATAGCGAGGCGCTGGATTTCTGTTTTTGCCTGATGGACGGAGAGACCCATGAACTGTTTGATTGGAAACGAAACGTCCGCCTGAACGTGGAGTCGGACCCCCGCTTTACGGGGGTCCTGAGTTTGGAACCGACGTGGACGGTGACTCCACGGTGCCACGAATCGCCCTTGTCCACGCCTGAAGCGGTGGCACAGGAACTCTGATCCCTTACCGCGACCCGGCATCGGCCCGGGCACGATTCTCATGACATCCAAGAACTCAACGGCGTTGGCCTTCTGGGAGAAGCGCTATCGGGAAGATCCCGCCCTCGGCTCCGGAGTCGGATCCAAGGGCTACTGGAAGCGGCGCAAGCTCGACATCCTCTCGGAGGCCATCCGCCGGCATGGCGTCACCTCCGTTCTCGACCTCGGGTGCGGCGACATGCAGGTGCTTTCCGACCTCCCGGAACTGGAGCAGTTGGACTACATCGGAGTGGACTTCTCCGAGGAGGTGCTCGCGAAGAACCGGGAAAGGTTTCCGGGCAAGACGTTCATACACAGCGATCTCGACAGCCTGGAGACCCTGGATGTCCCTCCCTGCGACCTGATTGTCTGCTTTGACGTCCTCTTCCACATCGAGTCCGACGAGACCTACCGGAAACTCTGTCACTTCTTCTTCAATTCCGGAGCGCGGGCGGCGGCCATCACCTACGCCGTGGGCCGTCACGATTCGAACAACACCCAGATGTGGTACCGGGATTTTGACGAGGAAATGTCAGGCCTCCCCTTCGCCTATGTGGACCGGCACCTCGCGCCATTCAGGCTGGATTGCGAACGGCTCGCGGTCTTCGATCTCGCCCGGCCCGGGTCCGGCGAGCCGGTGACGGAGATCGCCTATGTCGCGACTCCCGATCGTTTCGGGCAGCTCGACATGTCGCTCCGGACCCTGGTGGAATCGGGTAGCGGGTTCGACCGGGTCTCGGTTTTTGTCCCGCGGGGCTGCGAGGGCCAACTGAGCGCGGAAGATCGGCGGATCAGCGTCCGCCCCTTCGATTCCCTCATCGCGGATTATCCCTTCGCCGACAAGGCGCAGATCTGCAACCTGCGGAGCGAGCGTGTCGTGTTCCTGGATACCGACACCTTTCTCCTGCGTCCGTTGGACCGGATCTGGCGGCGCAGCGACCGTCCGTTCATGGCGCGGCCGGCCGCGATCTACGGGCGGGTGCTGTGGAACGCGGAGATCTGGGCGGCGCTGAGGGACCGTTTCGGGTCCACCGACGTGCCGATGTTCAACTCCGGGTTCGTCATCTTCCAGCAGTACGCCCACCGGAAGATCGCGGAGGACTGGATCGAGATCATGCGTCTCTTCCGGGCCGGGGAACTGGAGATGCCCAACGACGACTCCCGCTGTCCCGACCAGTGGGGACTGGCCCTGGCCATCGGGAAGAATTCCGTCCCCTATGAGGAGATGAACCCCTCCGAGCACGCCTTCGGATTCAAGGAGGAGGACCCCGAGGGGGCCGTGGTCTACCACTCCGGACACGATCGCTACGCCGAAATTCGGCGCTTCCTGGTGGAGCAGTGCGCGGTCGGCGGTTTGCCCGCTCCGGGATTGCGGTATCCGGAGTACAAGGAGCCGGTGCCGTTGTCGCGCCGGCTTAAGGAGGCGCTTCCCGGCCCGGCGCGCAGCGCGCTGTCGAAGGCCGCCCGGAAGATCGGGCTGCGGTCCTGAATCCACCGAAACGAGTCAGAATGAAGGACTACTTGAAAATGGGGGCGAGTTGCGCGGTGCGGAGCATCCGCCGGGCCGCGGGGTTGGAGAAGCACTCCGAGAGTGTGCGGAGTGACGCCTCCGAACTCTGGAACTATCTGGTCAGGTTTACGCCGGCACAGCGCCGGCTGCGGCGCGGTCAGCTGAAGGATTACTCGGGTCTGCACGTTTCGCCGGAGGCGGAGGCCGAGACCCTGGCCCTTCGCGAGATGGCCCGCGCAATCTACGGTCAGCGTTACGAGTACATGAGTTTCGCGACGAACCGGGAGGTCGTGCATGTCTTCGAGACGGTGCTGGATTCCCTCGCGGGGCGCTTCGAACGGATCAACTACCTTGAAATCGGTTCGGCACAGGGGCTTTCAATGAGCCTCATGGGTCTGCTCCTGCGACAGAAGAGGCGGCTCGGCCGTCTCGTCTCGGTGGATCCGTACTTCGACGACGGCTACGTCGAGGGTCAGCGCAGCCCATGGGGAAAGAGCGGCGTCAGCCAGGCAACGGACGGGATGCGTGAAGGGGCCCTGCGGCTCTACGAATCGGCCGGGCTGGACGTCGAGCAGCGGCGAACCACCAGCCTGAATGGCCTCCGGGAGTTGATCGCGGAGGAGGCCCGATTCGAGCTGATCTATGTCGATGGCTACCACGAGGGGTTGACGCCCGCGGTGGACATCGGGTTGTCGCTCGCCCTCCTGGCGGACAACGGCGTGATCATGCTGGACGACCATCAGTGGCCGGATGTGTCACCCCTGGAGAACCTGCTCCGACAGCATTCGAAAAGCATCGTGAGGAACTGGAAGATCGCGGCCTTTTCGGCGAACCTTCACGGGGAAGTCAACGACGCGAGGGTGGAGGCGCCCCCGGCGCGGGAGGCGGAGAAGGTGGCAACCTGACGGCGTGGCCGCGCAACACCCCCCACAATGAGCGAATTGATCATGGATACCAGAGCGGCGATTTCCCGGGTCGTTCCGGGATTTGCGAAGAGCATCCTGCACGGCGCCCGTCACCGGCTGCGGGAGCGGGCCAAGCGGAGCAGGTTCGAACGCAATTTGCGACCGGACGATGTGTTCATTGTCGGGCATCCGAAATCGGGGAACACATGGCTGGCGTACATGCTGGCGATCGCGGCCCGCAACGACGTCGACCGGAGGATCAACATCTCGAATATCGGGGAGCACGTGCCGGTGTTGCACGCGGAGGACGCGCGCATCGAGCAATTCGGGCAGCTGACCCGGCCCCGGCTCTTTCGAAACGAGGGGCCGGTCTATCCGGGCCTCTACCCCCGCACGATCTACATTCTGCGGGATCCCCGGGCGGTGCTCCTCTCGTATTACCATCATTGCGTGCATGACACCGGGGAGACGGATTGGGCGATCGGGGACTTCGTGGACGAGATGCTCGAGAATGGATGCATCAAGCGCCTCGAACCGTTCCTGATTCGTTGGGACCGGCAGGTGGAGGACTGGACGCAGCGGGCCAAGAGCCAGGCGGTCAAGATCGTGTCCTATGAGCAGCTGAAGCAGGACTGCAAGGGCGTGCTCGTCTCGCTGATGTCGTTCCTGGGAATCGATTGCGACGATGAGCTCCTCGAGATGGCGGTCCAGCGCGGCGATTTCAAGAGCATGCGCTCGGAAGAGCTGAACTACGGTGCCGAATCGTATCCGGGGGAGAAGGGAAAGAAGGGGTTCTTTGTGCGGAAGGGGAAGACCGACAGTTGGCGCAGGGAGATTCCACCGGAGGTGGTGGCGCGGATCGAGGAGCGGTTTGCGGCGACGATGAAGCGGGTTGGCTACCTCGAGTGATCGCCTCGCGGTGGTTGATGCCGCCGGGGTGGGATGGTCCAGGCGGATGAAGTGATGACGATTGAACACAGGAAGATCCTGCGGGCCGAAGCCCGGGGATGCCCCGGATGGGAACCGCGAATTTCATGGGAAGAGGGCGCGCGGCGAACCGCGTCGTGGTGCCGGAATCAGCACGGGGAGGGCCTCGCGCCGTGAGTCTGATGCGGAGGAGTTTCAAAGCGGGAATCAAGAAGCTGCTCGGAATCGCCCCGAGCGTGGCGGCCACGGTTCCCGAGATACCGGTCTTCGCGATTGCGATGTACACGGGGCCGTCTCCCACGGAGTTGCGGCCGCGTGCGGCGGACGGCGGGCCGGTGTTCGCCCGCGAAAATCTCGGTTCGGTGCGCGGGGATTTCGTCGCGGATCCCTTTCTCATCAGGACCAATGAGGAGTGGTTCATGTTTTACGAGGTCCACAACCAGGAGACGAGCCAGGGGGAGATCGGTCTGGCGACGAGCCCCGATGGCGGACGATGGGAGGACAGGGGCATCGTGCTGAGTGAGCCGTTCCACTTGTCCTATCCCTACGTCTTCGAGTGGACGGGCGGGCACTACATGGTTCCGGAGTGCTTCGAGACCGGATCGGTGCGGCTCTATCGCGCCGACGCGTTTCCCGGCCGCTGGGTCCTCGAGAAGGTCCTGCTGGAGGGGCGGGGCTACGTGGATCCCTCGATTTTCCACTTCGAGGACAACTGGTGGCTGTTCGTCGGCCACGGGCGTCCGGACTTTCGCGCCGACACCTTGCGGCTCTTCACGGCGGATTCTCCGCTCGGACCGTGGGCGGAGCACCCGATGAGCCCGGTGGTTGCCGACGACAATCGCACCGCGCGGCCCGCGGGACGGGTGGTGGTGGCCGGGGGGCGACCCGTGCGCTTCGCCCAGGATTGCAGCGAGGTTTACGGTGGTGCGGTGCGCGCCTTCGAGATCACGACCCTGACGGCCGACACCTACGAGGAGCGGCCCGTGCGCCGCGGCCCGATGCTCGGTGCGAGCGGGCAGGGATGGAATGCGGCGGGCATGCACCACGTCGATGCCCAGCAACTGGATGACGGCGAGTGGATCGCCCTGGTGGACGGCTGGGCGTGGGGAGCGCCCCTCCGATGATGACCGCCGTCCGCGATTCCCGCGCCCCGATGGACACCCTGAAACCGGCTTGATGATGTTCCGGAACCTGAAGAAGGCCCTCAAGCGATGGCGCCCGCTTTTCGTCGCGGCGGAAGTGCGGAACGCGATCCGCCGTTGCCTGCGATCGATCGGGTACGAATGGCGCATCCACCAGGAAGTGACCGTGCCGGCCATCGGGCCGGAGCGGGGGAGGGCGCTCTTTTCCTACCGGATCGAGGGATTCGTCATGGCCGACGACGACCCGCTGATGAAGACGCACACGAACTACTGGCAATCGCGTCAAATGGTGCGGACCCTGAGCGAGCTGGGATTCACGGTGGATGTGATCGACTATCGCAACGCGCGGTTCGTTCCGGAAAAGAAGTATGATGTCTTTGTGGATGTGCGGAACAACATGGAACGCCTTGCGCCCTTGCTTGGCGACGGCTGCCTCAAGATCTTCCACATCGATACCGCGCATCTCCTCGCAAACAACGCGGGTGAAGCGGTCCGCTTGAGGGAGCTTGCTGATCGGCGGCGGGTCGCGCTCCAGGCGCGGCGCTTTGAGCAACCCTCGCGGGGAATCGAGTTCGCCGACCGCGCCACCGGCAACGCGGGACCTTTCGCGGTGCGCACCCATGAGTATGCCGGCACGCCGATCCACCCGTTGCCGGCGCCCGTCGCGCAGCTCCACGACTGGCCGGCCGACAAGGATTGGGAACGGTGCCGGTCGCGCTTCCTCTGGATGGGGAGCGGGGGCCTGGTGCACAAGGGGCTCGACCTCGTCCTCGAGGCGTTTGCCCTGCTCCCGGATTGCCACCTCACGGTCTGCGCCCCGCTCGATTCGGAACCGGATTTCAAGCGGGCCTTCCACCGGGAACTGTATGACTCCCCCAACGTCGACGCCGTCGGCTGGGTGGATGTCGAGGGGGAGCAATTTCGGAAGATCCTGGGATCGTGCGGCGCGCTGGTGTATCCGAGTTGCTCGGAGGGCCTCAGCACGAGCACGATCGAGTGCATGCACGCCGGGTTGATCCCCATCATGAGCCCGGAGACCGGTATCCCGGCGGAGGACTTCGGGGTGGAGCTGGGAGATTGCTCGGTCGCCGGGATCCGGCAGGCGGTGCAGGAGGTGGCGGACCTTCCGCCGGAGGAGTTCCGCGACCGGGCGCGCCGGGCCTGGAAACATGCCCGGGCCCACCACACCCGGGACCACTTTGCATCGGTCTACCGGGACGTCATGACGAGGCTGCTTTCCGAGCACGGGTTGATCGAGAACCCGCCGGAGACCACGCCTCCACGGAGGCACGACGCCGATGAGCGTCCGCTGGCGGCACAATCCAGCGGCTGACATGCCCGGACGGCACATGGGAATGGTCGAAAAAATCATAACACGCTGGAGGAGGTTCTGGCTGAATCGCGGGGGGTGGACCCCGGCGGGCCGCATGGCGACCCGCCTCGCGGCGATTGGCGTGCGTCCCTACCGGGGCCGCTACCCGCTCGCGCGCCTGTCGCGAAAGGGCTACGTCGCGCCCAGTGCGGAGATTGTCGATGTGGATCTCCAGCTGGGTGCCCATGTGATGATCGGTGAACGGGTCGTCATCGCGTCCTGGGAAGGAATGGCAAGGGTGCCCGCGGGCCGCGTGCGGAGCGGCGATCCGGTTCCGGGGCGGGTCCAGCTCGGCGACTACGTGCACATCAACCGCGAAACAAATCTCGAGCTCCTGGAAGGCGGGGCCATCTCGATCGGGGAGGGGACCGGGATCCAGGGCCGCTGTCTCCTCCTCTCCGCGCTGGAGCCGATCGTGATTGGTCCCAACGTCCAGATCGCACCGGGGTGCTCGTTTTTCAGTTATGATCACGGCATCGAGGCGGGGGAGCCGATCCATGCGCAGGACCTCTGCTCGAAGGGCCCGATCATCATCGAGGAAGGGGCCTGGCTGGGCGTCGGGGTGACGGTGCTCTCCGGGGTGACCATCGGCCGCGGCGCGGTGGTCGGCGCCGGCGCGGTCGTGACGCGGGACATCCCGCCGGGAGCGGTGGCGGTGGGCCCCGCGGCGAAGGTGGCCAAACTGCGGAGCGACCTGGAATCGGTGCGCACGATGACCGGCTGAGGGCGTCACCCGGGTTCCGGCCGCGATACCGCCGCCGAGATTCGCGGCTCGCCCGGACCGGACCCCCGGCTGCCGGGGCGGTCGAAACAATCTCAACACAACATTATGAAAGTCGTAATTCTCGCAGGCGGGCTCGGAACCCGCATCAGCGAAGAGAGCACACTGCGGCCGAAGCCCATGGTCGAAGTGGGGAACCGGCCCATCCTCTGGCACATCATGAAGATCTACTCGGCTTTCGGGCTCAACGATTTCGTGATCTGCTGCGGATACAAGGGGCACATGATCAAGGAATACTTCGCGAACTATTTCCTGCACACTGCCGACGTCACCTTCGATATCCAGAACAACTCCCTGAACGTCCACCAGAACCGGGCCGAGCCGTGGCGGGTGACGCTCGTCGATACCGGTGACAGCACCCATACCGGCGGGCGGATCAAGCGGATCGCCGACTACATCGACGGATCGACCTTTTGCCTGACCTACGGGGACGGTGTGGCGAACGTGAACATGAAGGAGCTGATCGCCTTTCATCGAAGCGAGGGCCGCCGGGCCACCCTGACCGCGGTGCAGCCACCCGGCCGGTTCGGTTCGTTTCGTCTCGGCGAAAGCGATTCGCGGATTGCGGCCTTTCGCGAGAAGCCGCAGGGCGACGGGGCGTGGGTCAATGGCGGGTTTTTCGTCCTCGAGCCGGAAATCATGGATTACATCGAGGGCGATTCCACCGCCTTCGAGCTCGAACCCCTCAACCAGCTCGCCGAAGATGACCAGCTCTCGGGGTTCAAGCACTCTGATTTCTGGTACTGCATGGACAACATCCACGACCGGAACCAGCTCGAGAAGCTCTGGTCGAGCGGAAACGCCCCGTGGAAGGTCTGGAAATGATCAACGAGGAATTCTGGCGCGGGAAGAAGGTCTTCCTCACCGGCCACACCGGCTTCAAGGGAAGCTGGCTGTCGCTGTGGCTTCGCCGCATGGGGGCCGAGGTGCGGGGCTATTCGCTGGCGCCGCCGACCGATCCGAGCCTCTATCGCCAGGCCGGGCTCCATGCGCACCTCGGCACCGGAGAGGAGGATGTCCGGGATCTCGAGCGGCTGTGCGCCGCCATGAGCGAGTTCCGCCCGGACGTCGTGATGCACCTCGCAGCCCAGTCACTGGTTCGGGAATCCTACGACCGGCCCGTGGAGACATTCGAGACGAACGTCCTCGGGACGCTCCATGTTCTGGAAGCGATGCGCCGACTCGAGTCGGTCTGCGCGGGAGTCATCGTGACGTCGGACAAGTGCTACGAGAACAAGGAGTGGCTCTGGGCCTACCGGGAGGACGAACCGATGGGCGGACACGATCCCTACAGCAGCAGCAAAGGGTGCGCGGAGCTGGTGACCTCCGCGTATCGCCAGTCATTCTTCGGGAAGAACGGCGGCGGGGATCTCCGGGTCGCCTCGGCGCGTGCCGGCAACGTCATCGGCGGTGGTGACTGGGCCACCGACCGGCTCGTGCCGGATGCCATGCGGGCATTCCTGGCCGGGGAAACGCTCACCTTGCGCTTTCCCGGGGCGGTGCGCCCGTGGCAGCACGTCCTCGAGCCCCTTGCCGGCTACCTGATGCTCGCCGAACGCCTCCACACCAACGACGGCGGATACTGCGAGGCGTGGAATTTCGGGCCCGACGAGACCGAGGCCCGGACGGTGGGATGGATCGCGGGCCGCCTGAAGGATCTCTGGGGCGACGGAGCCGGCGTGTCGACCGGATCCGGCGCGCAGCCGCACGAAGCCCACTTCCTGAAAGTCGATTCCTCGAAGGCGAGGAGCCGCATGGGCTGGCGCCCGCAGTTGACGCTCGACGCGGCCCTCGACTGGACGGTGAGGTGGTATCGAGCCCTGCAGTCGGGTTCCGACATGCGCGAGGTCACGGAGGCCCAGATCGGTGAATTCACCCAACTCGCATCGTGATGAGCATGCCCCGCGTTCCCAGCTGCCGCTTTGACGGCAAGGCCCTCGAACACGTCTTTGCCGATCTCGGGATGACACCGTTGGCCAACGCCTATCCGGATCCGCGGGCCGGCGGGCAGTCGGAGACGTTTTACCCGCTCCGCGCCCACATCTGCCCCGAGTGTTTCCTCGTCCAGTTGGAGGAATACGAATCTCCCGAGGCGATTTTCCAGTCGTACGCCTACTTTTCGTCCTTCTCCGAAGGCTGGCTGCGTCACGCCGAGACCTACTGTCGCGACATGACCGGCCGCTTCGGCATCGGGAGGGATTCCCTCGTCGTCGAGATCGCAAGCAATGACGGTTACCTCCTGCAGTACTTCCACCAGGAGGGGGTGCCGGTGCTCGGAATCGAGCCGGCGGAGAACGTGGCCCGGACGGCCACCGAGAAAGGCATCGAGACGCTGGTGCGCTTCTTCGGGGTGGAGACGGCGAAGGAGCTCGCGGCGGAGGGCCGGACCGCGGACCTCCTCCTCGGGAACAATGTCCTCGCCCACGTCCCCGACCTGAACGACTTCGTGGCGGGGATGAAGGTGATCCTCGGGCCCTCCGGGATTATCACGATGGAGTTCCCCCACCTCCTCAACCTGATGACGCAAAACCAGTTCGACACGATTTACCACGAGCACTTCTCCTACTTCTCCTTTCTCACGGTGGAGCGGGTCTTCGCCCGCCACGGCATCACCCTGTTCGACGTGGAGGAGCTGCCGACTCACGGGGGATCCCTGCGGATCTTCGGCCGGCACGAGGAAGCCGCCGAACCGCCCGTGACCGCCAACGTCGAGCGCTTGAAGAAGAAGGAGCTCGAAGCGGGGCTGGATCAACTGAACGTCTACCTGCAGTTTGGCGAACAAGTGAAGGAGACGAAGCGGAAGCTGCTCTCCTTCCTGATCGAGGCCAAGCGGGCGGGCAAATCCATCGTCGCCTACGGTGCCGCCGCCAAGGGGAATACCCTGCTCAATTACTGCGGGGTGGGTCGCGACTTCATCGACTACGTGGTGGACCGCAGCCCGCACAAGCAGGGGTTCGCCCTGCCGGGGACCCACATTCCCATCGAGGCGCCATCCAAGGTCGGCGAGACGCGGCCCGACTACCTCCTCATTCTCCCCTGGAACCTGCGGGAGGAAATCATGGAACAGATGGCCGCCATCCGCGATTGGGGCGGGCAGTTCGTCGTCCCGATTCCGGAGACCACCGTCTACCCCTGACCGCGCCGGAACGAATCATCGACCCATCGGCATTCCGGCATGATCTTCCATCAGACACCATTGGAAGGAGCATTCGTGATCGACCTCGAGACCCACGACGACGAGCGGGGATTCTTCGCGCGGACCTTCTGCCGCCGGGAATTCGCGGCTCATGGCATCGAGACGGAATTCCCGCAGAGCAACACCTCCTTCAACCTCCGGGCAGGCACCCTGCGCGGCATGCATTTCCAGGCGCCCCCGCACAGCGAGGCGAAGGTTGTCCGCTGCATCCGGGGTGCGATTCACGATGTCATCGCCGATCTCCGGCCCGCCTCCCCGACGTTCCGGCAGCATTTCGCGGTGGACCTGACGGCCGACAATCGACGTGCGCTGTTCGTGCCCAGGGAATTCGCCCATGGTTTCCAGACTCTCGCGGACGACACCGAAGTTCATTATCAGATGAGCGAGTTTCATTTGCCCGGCCATGCCGCGGGGTTTCGTCACGATGACCCGGGATTCGGGATCGAGTGGCCGCTGCCTGTCAGCGCGATTTCCGAGCAGGATACCCGCTGGCCGCTATTTTCATGACCATCAGGAACCAGGAGCAGGCGCTCGGCAGCCCGGGGACCGCGATGCTGGACCTCGTCAGCCGGCTCTATCCGATCTGCCGGAGCATCACGGGGGACGGCGTGCGGGAGACCCTCGAGATCCTTTCGGAGTGGATTCCGCTTGAAGTGCACGAGGTGCCCACCGGCACCGAGGTCTTCGACTGGTCTGTTCCGCGCGAATGGAACATTCGCGAAGCGTGGATCGAGGATCCCCACGGTGAGCGAGTCGTCGATTTCGCCGACCACAACCTCCATGTCGTCGGTTACAGCGTGCCGGTGCGCGAGAAGATGCCCCTGGAAAAGCTGAGGCCCCACCTGCACTCGCTTCCCGACAAACCCGGAGTGATCCCCTACCGCACCTCCTACTACAAGGAGACGTGGGGATTCTGCCTCCCGCACGAGACCCTGCAATCGCTCGAGGACGGAACCTATGAGGTGTGCATCGACTCCACGCTGGAGGCCGGCAGCCTGACGTACGGCGAATGCCTGTTGCCCGGCGAGAGCCCGGAAGAAGTGCTGATTTCCTGTCATGTCTGCCACCCCTCTCTCGCGAACGACAACCTGTCGGGAATGGCCGTGGCGGCCTTCCTGGCCCGGCGTCTGCAGGCGGGTCCCCACCGCCTGTCCTACCGGTTCCTGTTCATCCCGGGCACGATCGGTTCGATCACGTGGTTGGCATTGAACGAGGCCCGGGCGAGCGACATCGTCCATGGACTCGTCCTGACCTGTCTCGGGGATCCGGGCCCCATGACCTACAAGCGGTCGCGCCGCGGGGACGCGCTCGTTGACCGGGCAGCGTCCCACGTCCTCGCGGACTCCGGCGCGGAGGATCGCGTCATCGACTTCTTCCCCTACGGTTACGACGAACGGCAATACTGCTCGCCCGGCTTCAACCTCCCGGTGGGCTGCCTGATGCGATCCCAGCACGGCACGTTCCCGGAGTATCACACCAGCGCGGACAACGTGGATTTTCTCGATCGGGATGCGCTCGAGGATTCCCTCCGGAACACGTGGAGAATCCTGCAGGTCCTCGAACGAAATGCCGTCTACCTGAACCGGAACCCGAAATGCGAACCCGCCCTGGGCAAGCGCGGACTCTACGGCGAGACGGGGGGCATGCGCCGCGGCGAATTCGATGAGCTGGCCCTCCTCTGGGTCCTCAACCAGTCGGACGGCGAGCACGATCTGCTCTCCATCGCGGAGCGGGCGGGAGTGAAATTCGAGACGATCGCCGCCGCGGCCGGTGCCCTCGCCGAGGCGGGATTGCTGGGACCGGCCGGAAACCGGTAAGATCATGGGAACGGACGGACAACCAGGCGGCACCTGCGCCCCGGAACGGGCGGGCAAGGTCGCCCTTGTGACCGGGGCCTCGGGGTTCATCGGGTCCCGGCTTTGCCTGCGGCTCGTTGCGGATGGCGTCGCGGTGCACGGCGTCTCCCGCGGAAACCCGCTGCCCGCCTCGTTGGCCGGCGTGCACGGGCATCGGCTCGATCTCAGCGCCGCCGGATCCGTGCGGGAGTTGATCCGGGAAGTGCGGCCGGATTACATCTTCCACCTCGCCGGCCACGTGAAGGGCGCCCGGGGCATCGAGCATGTTCAGCCCGCTCTCGGCGACAATCTCGTTTCGACGGTGAACCTCCTCACGGCCTGCACCGAGGCCGGTTGCGAACGTCTGTTCCTCGCGGGGTCGCTCGAAGAGGCGGGTCTCGGCAACGCCGGCGCGGCGCCCGTCCCGACATCTCCCTACGCGGCTTCCAAGTTCGCGGCGAGCTGCTACGCGCGCATGTTTCACGAACTCTACGGGACGCCCGTCGTCGTCGGGCGGATTTTCATGACCTACGGGCCCGGCCAGCGGGACCTCACCAAGCTGATCCCCTACTCGATCCTCTCGCTGCTCGACGGGAAGCCTCCGAAGCTGATGAGCGGATCCCGGCCCATGGACTGGATCTTCGTGGACGATCTTGTCGAAGGCATGCTTGCTCTGATTCGCGCGCCCGGAATCGACGGCGGCACGATCGATCTCGGCACCGGCGAGTTCCACACGAGCCGCGAGGCTGTGGAGCTGCTCGTGGAGTTGCTCGGCAGTCCGGTCGTTCCGGAGTTCGGCGCGGTCGGCGATCGCAGCAACGAAGTCGTGCACAGCGCCGACACGGAATCGACCGCCCGGGCCATCGGATGGCGGGCGCAGGTTCCGTTCCGGGAGGGCCTCCGGAGGACGATCGACTGGTATCGTGAGCATGCCGGGAGCGGGGTCCAGGTTCACGGCAGCGCACCCTGAGCGCCGGGTGCGCCCCGGGGCCGGTCCCCGCCCGGGCGTGCATGCGCCCGTCATCATGAAACGCAGCCCCGGGACGCGGGAATACCTCGGCGAAATGACCACCACCCGACGAGAGATGCAGTCGAAAGCGCCACTGGTGAGTGTGATCACCCCCGTCTACAATGGGGAGCGGTTCATTGCGGAGTGCATCGAGAGCGTTCAGGCACAGAGTTGCGGCGACTTCGAGCACGTCATCGTCGACAATTGCAGCACCGACCGGACCCGCGGCATCGTGGAGGGCTACGCGCGGGCGGACCCGCGCATCCGCTTTCACCACTTTGACGAGTTTGTCAGCATCTACGACAACTGGAACCGGGCCTTGCGGCTGGCGAACGGAAAGTACGTTTACGGCCCGGCGGCCGACGATGTCATGGCGCCGGATTACCTCGAGAAGATGGCGGGCGCGCTGGAGACCCACGCCGGGTGCGATATCGCGCACACCAAGCTGCGGATCATCGGTGAGGCGGGCGAGACGGCGGCGCAATGGTGGGGGACCCACTCGATCTTTTCGCGGTGCGGGACGGATCTCCTCGATCGCATGCATATTCGCCGGGCTCCGTTCGACGGGTTGCTGCATCTGACCGGGGAGAGCGTGTATACCTCGTGGACGCAGCTCCTGATTCGCCGGAGTCTTCTCGACCGCGTCGGGGTTTTCGAAACCCGGTGGGGATCACCGGGCGACTTCAATCTGAACATGCGGGCCGCCCTCTGCGGGGACACGATCCATGTGCCGGGAACATGGGGGGCGTGGCGTGAGCATCCGGCGCAGGCCACCTCCGACAACCGTGCCAACATCGCCGAACTGCGCATCAAGATCGGGGAAATGGTCGACCACGCGCTGGCGCAACTTGGCCCCGTCCTCGAGACGGAAACCGGTGTCCGGGTGGACCCGAAATGGAACCGGCAGGGTGCCGCGATGCGGGAAACGGCCTGGCGCCTGGAGGAGTTGACCAGTTCCCCCCGGGTCCTGGAGCGGCGCTGGTTCCTGATGCGCAAGGCGCTCGCCGGCTCGTGGGTCGCGCGGGAGCACCTGCGGGCCCGGCGCCGGGGCGAATCCTTCGACTGGCTGGACGAGGCGCCGCAGCGGATCGCGGCTTGGGTCCGGGCCGCGGGCCGGGAGCCGATCGAGTTGGTGGAAGAGAACGACCCGGGGGCGTCCGCCCCGCCCGAACGCCTGAAGGAACCGGTTGCGTGATGCCGACGCCAATGAAAATCGCAATTTGGCACAATCTTCCGAGCGGGGGAGGGAAGCGGGCTCTTTTCAACCAGGTCCGGGGGCTCGCCGAGCGCGGCCATCACGTCGAGATCTGGTGCCCGGAGAATTCGGACCGTGATTTCCTGCCGCTCGATGGGATTGCGAAGGAACACCGGTTGCCGCTCCACGAGGGGGAACCCGCCACGGGCCGGCTGGATCTCGCCCGCGCGTGGTCCGAGACGCGCGGCATCCTGCATGACCTCGAGGCCTTGTCGCGTCACTGCCGGGCCTGCGCCGCCGAGATCAATGAGGGCGGGTTCGATGTGGTCCTGAGTCATTCGTCGAAGCTCTTCTACATGCATCCGCTGGCACAGTTCCTCCGCATCCCGGCCGCCATCTACCTGCATGAGGTCTACCGCGAGCTTTACGAAGCGAGGCCTCGGCTGGTGTGGCAGGCCATGGGCCGCAACGGCCATCCCGGCTGGTCGCCGCGGGGCGTGAGCCGCTTCCTGGCCGATGCCGTGCGGACCTACGGATTCCGGGTTCAAGCCCGCGAGGAGCGCGCCGCGGCGGCGCAATTCGAGATGATCCTCGTTAATTCGCTGTTCAGCCGGGAGAGTGTCGTTCGGACCTACGGGCTCGATGCCGAGGTCTGCTATCTCGGCATCGACACGGATCGATTCACGCCGGGAGAGGGAACCAGGGAGGATTATGTTCTCGGGGTCGGTGGTCTCTACGCGCCGAAAGGGGCGCACCTCGCCATCGAGGCGCTGGCACTGCTGCCACCGGAGCAACGCATGCCCCTCCGTTGGCTGGGAAACTTCTCTGATCCCGCCTACCTCGCATCATGCCGCGCCTTGGCGGACGAGAAGGGGGTGGCTTTCGACTTTCGCGAAATGGCCTCGGAGGCGGAATTGCTGGAAGCCATGCAACGGGCGCGATTGGTGGTGTTCCCCGCGGTGCTCGAGCCGTTCGGTTACGTCCCCCTCGAGGCGAACGCCTGCGGGACGCCCGTGGTGGCGGTTGCGGAAGGCGGGCTCCGCGAGACCGTCAAGAATGATGTGAACGGGATCCTGTCCGCGAGCCGGGACCCGGGGGGACTGGCGAGGGCCATCGAGCGTGTGATCGGTGACGAGCAGCGTTACGCCCGCCTCTGTGCCTCCGCCCGGGAGGAAGTTTTGAAACACTGGGGATGGAGCGAAGCCATCGACCGCCTCGAGGCGTTCCTCCGGGCCGCCACCGAACGGGGCCGGCCCCGCGGCGGGGCGCCGGCTCGAAGCGATGTCTTCGCCGTTTCCGGAACCTCCTAAGCCGGCCTTCCCGGCCAACCATTGAGATGTCGACGATGCATGGAACCAAGTCACGCGTGCTGGAGCAGTGCGAATCCGCAGCTCCCGGTGAATTGACCGGCGGCCGGAGGGCCCGGCTGATCGCCTTCTACCTGCCCCAGTTCCACCCGATTCCTGAAAACGACGAATGGTGGGAGTCAGGATTCACGGAGTGGACCAACGTGGCCAAGGCCAAGCCGCTCTTCCCGGGCCACTGGCAGCCGCGCCTCCCCGCCGATTTGGGCTTCTACGACTTGCGGGTTCCCGAGACCCGGCACGCGCAAGCCGAGCTTGCCCGCAAGGCGGGCATCGAAGGCTTTTGTTACTGGCATTACTGGTTCGGGGGAAAGCGTCTTCTCGAGAGGCCCTTCATGGAGATGGTGGCTTCGGGAGAGCCGGACTACCCGTTTTGCGTCGGGTGGGCGAACCAGTCGTGGACCGGGACGTGGCACGGTGCGCCGAACCGCATCCTCATGGAGCAGACCTACCCGGGAGCGGAGGACCACGAGCGGCATTTTCACGCCCTGCTTCCGGCCATGCTCGACTCCCGCCACATCTGCGTGGAGGGAAAGCCGCTCGTCTTGATCTATGCCCCGCGGGAACTTCCCGAAGCGGCACGCTTCCTTGAGCAGTGGCGAAACCTCGCGTCGTCCAATGGGCTCTCGGGACTGCATTTCGTCGCCAACCTCTGGGCGCGGGATGACGACTACGACCCGATCGAGGAAGGCTTCGACGGAGTGGTCTACAGCAACCCCCGGGCAGTTTCGGCTTACTCGAAATACGATATCGCCCTGGCGCGGTCGAACGGGACCGATGCGGCGCCCCTGTGGCACAAGGCGCAGGCATTCCGGCATGCCCTGCCCGACCGCGTGCGTCATCGTCTCCGGCGCTGGCGCCGTCAGCCGCTGGAGGTGTTTCGTTATGCCGATGCCGTCGGCGTCCTGGACCGCGAGCTGCGCACGGCCAGCGGCGGCCAGCGGGAGTACCCTTGCGTGCTGCCGAACTGGGACAACTCCCCCAGGTCCGGACGGCGCGCCCTGATCCTGACGGATTCGTCGCCGGAGTTGTTTCGGGGCCACCTTCGGAGGGCCCTCGACTGGGCCGAGCGCCTGCCGCGGGAGAACCGCCTCGTCTTCGTCAAGTCATGGAACGAGTGGGCCGAAGGGAATTATCTCGAACCGGACCAGCGGTTCGGACACCGCTACCTGGATGTCGTGCGGGAGGAATGCATGGACGGCAGGGATTCCGCGGTGGTGTGAACCAGCCTCGCCCGCGCCGGAGCGGCCTTTTTCCGATGTTTCCTCCTACCCTCACCTGTCCCGCAGTTCCGTGGCGGACTCGTCACAGGAGCCGTCCCTTGGGGGCGCATCCCGCAATCGCATGCCAGCCATCGCAAGTGTTCCACCGTCGACAGTCCGGGCCGAGCGGCTCTGGGCGCTCGTGGCGCTCGCCTGGCTCGTGGCCCTCAACCTGTGGCGCGTCACGGGAGACTTCGATGACTGGCGGCAGAACGACCTTGCAGGGGAGCTTTCCGCAGCCTTCCACGAACCCTTCGCCCTGCGGGAGATCCCGATCTGGCTGGGGCGCTCAGCGGCCTTCGGTATTTTTGGATGGCTCCTCGCCGGAGCTCATGACCGCTTCCTGCGGCGGCTCCCCTTGTGGGTTCTTCCCGCTCTCGCGCTGCTGTTCTGCCTGTCGATTGAAGCCGCGAAACTCTATCATCCGGGCCGGCATGCGAGCGCGGCGGCGGCCGCCGGCAATGCCGTCGCTCTCTGGGCGGGGCTTTGGGGCGGGAGCCGCTGGAAGGCTGGACGCCGTTTCTCGGCAGGAGCGTGGCGGGAATTCGGGCGCGGGCAGTGGATTAGGATCATGATTGCAATTCCTCTGGGTATCACGCTCTGGAGTCTGTCGGTCTTCCGGCCGGTCTTCGGCGCTCCAGCCCTCCAATGGAGCGGGGAATTCCCCCTGGTGATCGGCAATGAAGCCGATGGGAACCGCCCTTGGTCGGGCCGCATCCGGCACCTCGGGATCTTCGGATTCGCGCTGGGGGAGAACGATGTGGCGGCACTCCGGGCGGGTCTCACAACGGGGCCCGAATCGCCCGGCGGGTCCGCCCCGACTCCGTTGGCGGCGTGGGATTTCGCCGGGGGACCGGTGACGGAACTCCCGCCCGCGGGGATCCTCTCCGATCCGCGCCTGACCCTCTCCATTCCGGCAGAGTGCGAGTGGGATCCCACCGAAGGGTTGACACTCCATCCCCCGGCGCTGGTTCGCAGCCGTGGACCCGCGACCGCGATTACGGAGGCCGTTCGCCGGTCGCGGGCCTTCAGCGCATCCGTCCTCGTCACGCCCGCAAACGTCACCCAGGGCGGGCCGGCCCGCATCGTGAGCCTCTCGGGCGGGGTGGGAGAACGGAACTTCACCCTCGGGCAGAACCGGTCTGACCTGGTCTTTCGCGTCAGGAACGAAATCAGCGGAGCCAATGGCCTGCATCACGCCGCCCGCTCGGAGGGAGAGGATATCACCGGCACACTCCGCCATGTCGTGGCGGTCTACGACCGCGGCAAGTCGTCACTTTATCTGGACGGACGGCGTTTGGACGGCGCCATGAGCCTTCGCGATCCGGCCTACTATCTGCCGTTCGGCATGGGCGGTGCGGCGCGGATCTCGGGGATGGTGTTCCTGGCCTTCGCGGTTGGGCCGCTGGTTTTCTGCCTCGCGGCGTCCGCAATGCCGGCGCGGCGCGCCCATTTGATCACGCTGGCCGCCCTCTACGCGGCGGGAGGCGGGACCTACACCCTCGCCTGCGCCGTGACCGGCGAGGAGGTCCGCGGCGGCTTGCTTGCCGTTCTGGCGGTTGTCCTCGGTGGCGCTTACTTCCTCGCGATGGCCTACGTCCGGCGGTCCGCGCCGGGGGAAGTGGACGGCGAGACGGGGGGGGCGGTCCGCGCCACGACTCCGTCGAAAAACCTCATCCGACCGGCGGGCAAAGCTCCCCGGAAGTGATTTCGACCTCAATGACCAAGAATTCAGAGCAGGCTGGACTGCGGGCGCCCCGGGAAGAGGTGGCGCCCCGACGAATCGCGATTGCCGGCGCCGGCGGACGGCTCGGGCAGGCGCTGGTGAACCGGTTCGGGGGGCAGCATACCGTGATCGGCCTCGGCCATGATCAGATGGATCTCGCGCAACCGCACTCCATCGACCGGGCTCTTGATTCGATCGACTTCGACGTGCTCATCCTCACCGCGGCGCTGACCGCGGTCGACTATTGCGAGGATCACGAAAGCGAGGCGTTTGCGGTGAATGCCGAAGGGCCCCTGGCGGTGGCGCGGGCCTGCGCGCGGAGAGGGATCCCGATGGTCTTGACAAGCACCGACTTCGTCTTCGACGGCGATGCCCCCGGACTCTACTCCGAGGATGATGAGACGAATCCCATCAGCGTCTATGGAGCATCAAAACTGAAGGGTGAAGAATACGTCCTGGATGTCTCGGAAGACAACCTGGTGGTGCGCCTCTCGTGGCTGTTTGGACCAGGGAAGCCGGCCTTTCCCGAGTGGATCATCGACAAGGCCGGCGTCGAATCGGCCGTGACCCTCCCGGCCGAGAAAATCGGGTGCCCGGCATATTCCCCGGACGTGGCGGAATGGCTCGACGCCCTGCTCCTTGGGCCGACTCGTGACGGGGTGCGCGGAATCGTCCACCTGTGCAACTCGAGCCCGTGCAGTTGGCGGGAATGGGGGCAGGGCTGCATCGACCTGGCACGGGAGCTCGGGAGGAGCCTCCAGACGGACCAGATCGGCCCGGGCTCCCTGGACGCCATCCCGGCCTTTCTGGCACGGCGCCCGCTGAACAGCGCGATGAGCACCGGGAAACTCACGCAGCTGACCGGGTTGCGCCCGCGTCCCTGGCGGGAGGCCCTCCGCGAGCACGTCGAGGGGATGAAGCCGGCGCTGGCGCCGTCGGCCAAGGCCTGAGGGACGGACGAAGCGGCGGGCATGCCGAGCCTGGGAAACAATCACATGAGGATATCGATCACGGGTGGACAAGTATCACCGATGCCGGCGATCCGGACCATCCCGCGGCCGAATCGCACGCAGACCGTGCGATCGACATTCCTTCCGCATTCGTGGAAACAAACATGGTTGAGAGTGATCCGCTCCCCGGGGCCTCTGTGCGTGGTGCTCGGCGGCAACCAGATCCACGGCGGACCGTTGAGTCCGTCCCCGGAGATCGCCACGCACCGGGGAGAAATCGACCGCGCCGTTCCCAGGGAGCCGGTCCGGCGAGATGCGCGAACCGACCACGGAGTATACCTCGCCTCTTATTGGCATGAAGAATGACCATCAGCATACGTGGGCCGGGATCCGGGCCACGGCACGAGCCCGGCTCGAGACCCGCAACTATTCCGGCGGGGATCCCATGGAACGGCTCGGATCGACCGGACTCGCATCGGCGGAAGCCGTCTCCCTCCGCGACGAACTGGCGGAAGCTTGGATTCCGGGCGTGGAATTCATCCCACGCCGTGTCTTCCAGCAAAAGGACCGGGGATACTTTGCGGAATTGGCGCGGACCTCGGAGGGTGTTCTTGCTTCCATCGGGCTCGTCCCACAGCAGTGGTCCGCCGCTCTCATGCACTACAAGAGCGCGAAAGGTTTCCACATTCACCCACCCTTCGTTCCAGAGGGCCGGACGGCCGCGGAATGGTTCCGGGAACTCTACCTCGACCATCCCGGGGACTATTCCATGCGACCCTACGACCGGGAACAGTGGGACGTGATGTTCTTCCTGACCAGCATCTGTGAGTTGCTGCTCGTCGACGAGCGCGAGGGCCTCCCCCGGCGGGTGATGCGCGTCACGATCGACGGCGACTCGCTCCCGGGCGCCGGCAATGTCGCGGTGATCATCCCTCCGGGGGTCGCTCATGCACTCCGGAACATCGGCAACACGGACCTCGCCATGGTCTACGGAACCTCGACGACCTTCGAGCCGGACTGGGAGGGTCGGCTCGGTAGCGAGGTCGAGCAGTCCCGCTTGCCGGCCGAATGGGACGATTACCTTGCGACGCCTCCCGGCGATTGAATCGATCCCCGTGGGCATCATCGCAGACCCCTTGCACGGCCGCCATGACAAGGCCGATTCAACTCCGAAACACTGGACATTATGAAGACGAAACAGCCGGACAAATCTCTCTCGTGTGCATCCGATTCCGAGGTCAAGGCACCGCTGCCCGCCGGAGCGCCGGCGGCTGCCGTAGCCGCCGAGACACAGGTTTGGACCGCGGATGTGATTGTGATCGGCCTTGGTTACGTCGGCCTGCCGCTCTCGATGCAGTTTGCCTCCGTCGGCCTCAGGGTGCTGGGTCTCGATATCGATCCCGAGAAGGTGCGGCTCCTCACCGAGGGAACCAGTTACATCAAGCATATCGAGTCGAGGGCGGTGTCCGAACTGCGCCGGATCGGGCGGCTGGCGGCCTCCACCGATTTCTCCCGTGTGAGGGAGGCATCGGCGGTGGTCATCTGCGTGCCGACGCCACTCGGAAAACACCGGGATCCGGACATTTCCTACGTCCTGAAGACCGCGGAGTCCGTGGCGGCCCACCTCGCACCGGGGACCCTCGTGGCGCTCGAATCGACGACCTACCCGGGCACGACGGAGGGTGAACTCCGTCGCGTCCTCGAGGAGGGATCGGGGATGACCGCCGGGAAGGACTTTCACCTGGCCTACTCGCCCGAACGGGAGGATCCCGGCAATCCCGCCAGCAAGGTGGGCAGCGTGCCGAAGCTGGTCGGCGGATACACCCCGGCTTGCCTCGAAAAGGCGATGAAGCTCTACAGCCGGGCGCTTGATCACCTCGTCCCGGTGGCTTCGTGCCAGGTGGCCGAGGCTGCCAAGCTCCTCGAGAACATCTTCCGCAGCGTGAATATCGCCCTCGTCAACGAACTGAAGGTGGTCTACGCCGCCATGGGGATCGACATCTGGGAGGTGATCGAGGCCGCGAAGACGAAACCCTTCGGCTTCATGCCATTCTATCCGGGCCCGGGACTGGGAGGACATTGCATTCCGATCGACCCGTTCTACCTGACGTGGAAGGCCCGCGAGTTCGCTCAAGACACGCGATTTATCGAGCTGGCCGGGGAAATCAATTCCGCGATGCCCCGCTACGTGATGAGCCGCGCCATTGATGCGCTCAACGCCCATGGCAAGTCGGTGAATGGGTCCCGGGTCCTCTTGATCGGTCTGGCCTACAAGCCGAACGTCGACGACGAGCGGGAATCGCCAAGCTACGCGCTGATGCAGCTCTTCGCCGAGGGGGGAGCGGCGGTGGAGTATTTTGATCCGTATGTCCCCGTGATCGGAATGACCCGTGAGCACGCCTCGTGGGCGGGGAAGGAGTCCGTCGAGTGGAACCGCAAGACCATCGAGAGCTTCGACCTCGTCCTGATAGCCACCGCTCACAACGCTATCCGATTCGGGGACCTCGCTGCGTGGGCGCAATGCATTGTCGACACGCGGAACGCCATGAGCGGCACCGACACCGCCGACGGACAGGTGTGGAAAGCCTGAATTCCGCCCCGAGCGGGGCGGTGGATGCCGGCACTGAACCAATCTCATGCCATCGGAACAATATTTGGAGGCCGCGGAGGGATCGCGACAGGCGGGTGCCTCCGAACCGGGGATTCCCAAGGGGAACCTCGGGAGCCCCCGCGGCGGGGCCCGGATGCGGCCTCCCCTCCCGGAGGGCGGGCGCCTCATCGTCTACCTTGCCGTCCTGACCGCCTCCTACGGGTGGCTTCTCGTGGAGCTCGGGCGGCATGCCCTCGCTCACGAACTGCATTCGCACATCCTCCTCGTTCCCGTCATCTCCGGCTGGCTCCTCTGGACGAACCGGCACCAAAGTCCCGCGGCGTCGTCTCCCCGCCGGTCCGGGGCGATATTCTTCGCCCTCGCCGGGGTGGCCGCGCTGGCGTTCTTCCTGGCCCGCCGGCACGACGGGATCCTATTGAGTGCGAATGACGCCCTTGCCGTTGGGACGGCGTCTTACGTGTGTTTCGTGGCGGCCGGAGGCTTTGCCCTCATGGGCCGGAAATGGATGCGCGCCATGGCGTTCCCGTTCTGCTTCCTGGCCTTCATGATCCCCATGCCCGACGCCATGGCCGCTGCAGTGGAGAAGGCCCTCATCATGGCCTCCGGGGAGGTTGTTCCGGTTCTCTTCGAGTGGGCCGGGATTTCCTTCTTCCGCGAAGGGTTGGTGTTCGAGGTTCCGGGCATCACGCTCGAGATCGCGACCGAGTGCAGCGGCATCCGGTCGACCTGGGTCCTCTTGATCATCGGCACCCTGGCCTCCCACCTTTTCCTCGCCTCGCGCTGGAGAAAGGCCCTGCTCCTCCTGATCGTGGTTCCGCTGAGCATCATTCGAAACGCGGTGCGAATTCTCGTGATCGCACTGCTCTGCGTGCACCACGGACCTCACATGATCAACAGCTTCATCCACCGCGAGGGAGGACCCCTGTTCTTCGCGGCGGCCGCTGGAATCCTGGCCATGGTGGCCTTGTTTCTCCGGCAAAGCGAAATCCGAGCATCAAGAAACAACCCACAGAAAAATGAACAATAAGCAGCAAGTCGAACATCCCGTCATCGGCCGGAGGTTCGGCATACTGGTCTTGTGCCTGGCCGCGCTCAGCATGGCGGCCTGCACGGAATTTGCACCGGGAGTCGTGCAGGAACCCATCCCGCAGGTGGCGGAAGGTTCCAGCAAGGGCAGCATCCTCGCCCCGGGCGATGTGATCAGCCTCTCGTTTCCCGGCGCCACGGAACTGAGCATGGGGCAGAGAATACGGGCCGACGGGACCGTGAGTCTGCCGATCCTCGGGGACGTGAGCGCCGCCGGGAAATCCGTGTCCGGGCTGCAGCGGGACCTCGAGCGTCGCTATCGCCCCCATTTGAGGAATCCGGAGGTCATCGTCATTCTCGACCAGGTGGCGGCGGCGGTCTATGTCAGCGGCCAGGTACTCCGGCCTTCGAAGATTCCGCTCACCCGCCCGATGACCGCCCTCGAAGCCATTATGGAAGCCGGAGGGTTTTCCCCTTCCGCCAACCCGCGGAAGGTGACCGTGATGCGCACCCACAAGGGAACCCGCCGGCGCTACGACTTGAATCTCATCGGTGAACGGGGCGGTGGCGCGTTCTACCTGTCCCCCTACGACATCATCCATGTCTCCGAGAGGCGCTGGTGAAGCAGCCGCTTCGCGGGATTTCAAGCCGGCGGAGGACGATTCCCGGCGCCCGGAAACCAGCCTTGCTACGAAGTGGCGGCTTTGCTAACCCCGAACTCATGAGGATTCGCCGACAACCCGCGATCGTTGACGCCACTGCGGGCCGCGCAGTCGCGATGGCAGCGTGGATGTCTGGCGTCTGCTTGTGGTGCCTCGCACCGGCGGCCCGCACGCAGGGCGTCGATCGCTCTTCCCCTGCCGCCGAGTTGGTGGGCCTCGAGGACGAGGAGGAACCCGCCGATCCTCCGGAGAACGGCCTTCCGGCGCCCGAGCTTCCGGGTGACCCGCTGATGCTGCCTCCCCCGCGTCCGGAGGACCGGGCCGGCGATGACGCGGGGGCGCTTCCGAAAAAGGACGCGTCGCCGGATACCCCCGACCCCGGGGAGCTCGATGACCCCCCCGTCGAAGATCCCGCCCTGAGCGAGGTGCGGAATTGGCTCGAGCGCCAGCCGGATACCGAGGAGGAATTGTCCGACGAATTGAGCTTCATCGATGACCGCCTTGCGGACCAGAGCTTGGAGGACACTGAAAGCTGGGTCATTCCCCGCGAGAGGTTCAGCTCCCGCGTTCTGACGGAAGAGTTCCTGTCTTTCCCGGTCAGGGCTCCCTTGTTGCGCCAAGGATTCCGGTTCAGCCTGGGCGCGAGCGTCTTGTACGATTCAAACCTGTTCCTCGAGGAGAGCGGCGAAGATTCCGACCTTGCCGCCCTCCTGTCCCCGACCTTTGAATTCCGGTCCGCGCCCGAGGAGGTTCGGGGTGTGGTGACGGCCCGCTACATGCCCCTGGTCCGCCGCTACCTCGACGAATCCAGCCTGGATACCATCGATCACAGCGCCGAGATCGAGGCCCGCTTCCGAGGGGCCAAAGGGGAGATCGCCGCCACCCTCGACTTTGGGAAGTTCTCGGTGGCGGACCGCATCGTGGGAACCCGCGTCGACAGGCAGAGTTACGGTCTGGTGGTGGATGCCCTCTACGATATCTCCGCCCGTTCCTTTCTCGAGGCGGCCTGGCAGGCCTTTTCCCGGGAGGACGACGGGGTGGGGGTGTCGGATTCCGAGACCTACGTCCTGAACGCCACGGCTTTCTGGCGGGCTTCGCCCTTTCTGAATGTCGGCCCTTCCATCCGCCACGTGGAGACCAGCTCGGGGGCGCTGGGGGATCGTTCGTCGTGGGCCCTGAGCGCGGTGGCGGCCTACACCCCCGACGAGGCCTTCACCATCCAGATCTCAGCCGGGGTGGAGCAAGCCGACGGCACCGCTTCATCCGGCGATAGCGCGGGGTTCACGGGTGCAGTTGACCTGAGCTACCAGCCGAACAACCGGATTATCCTGGAAGGCGGTCTCGGGTATGCAGCCATCAACCAGGCGGTCGTCACCGAATTCGGTCAGGTCGGAGGGGGGAGCCAACGGCTGACGGGGCGCCTGTCCTGCATCTACACGCCAAGCAACGATTGGAATCTCGACGGCACCGTCTTTGTCAGCACGAACCCCTCGCCGAGCGCGAGCGGCGTGTCCGTGAACGACCGGACCCTGCAGTTGGCGGCCACCAGGAAACTCCCGCGCGGCTCGCTGACATGTCGCGGGACGCTCACCAATACCCAGTTCGATTCGGTTTTCGGAGCAGCACCGGCCTCCCGTGATTCGGACGGCTACCGGCTGGCGATCGACTACGTCCGCGTTCTTTCCGGCCAGGATGTCGTGCTCAACTCGTCCCTTCAATGGTCCGGGAATTCCGGGGTCTCTGACTGGAAGCGCCTGCAGGGCGTCCTGGGCATTGAAGTCGCATTCTAGGGCCGCGCCGTCCACTCAAGGGAAGGGCGGGGGGGCGTCCGGAAAGCCCGGCCCGACAACCATGCCACCGGCCGCAGCCGGGCCGCCCGACTGGCTGGTCATTCCGGCGATGGGGTTGACGTCCGCCGGCGCGGGCCCGGCCACCCGCCAAGTTCCCTGGCTCGATTCTGATTCCCGGCGTCCTTCATCCCCTGGTGAACCTGGAAGACACCTTCCGCGCTTTCGTCGGCACGGCCCGGTGGCGGACAAGCCATGTCGTCATCGGGCTGGCACCCATCTCCCGCACCCGCACCTTGCCAGCCTCTCACCGCTTCACGGGACAACGATTGCGAAATCCCGCACAAGGAGGACTGCCGCAATCCGGCTCAACCAGGTGCCGTTCGTGACAGATGCCCATCTCAGGCCCTTGCGCTCCGCGACGAGCGGGGGACCTGGTATCGGGATGCTCCAGTCCAGGAAGATCACATAAGCCCATCACGGCAAGACCAGTGTCCAGGGTCCGCCGCGCTTGGGAACCGAATTTCGTGTCACCCTTACCCGAACACAACCCAGATGACAGATGAAGCCAAGCATTCTGATAGTTGACGATGGCGAGGGAATCCGCACCCAGATGATCGGAGCTCTGGGGAATGATTACGAAATCCTGTTAGCCGAGGACCGCCTCAGCGCCCTGGAGCAATTCAAGGCCGGGCGACCCGCGGTGACCCTCCTTGATCTCGGGCTTCCCCCGAACCCCCACCTGCCCGACGAAGGGATGCAGACCCTCTCGGGTATCCTCTCCTTGGACCGGTTCGCGCGTGTCATTGTCGTGTCGGGGCAGGAGGAACGGGACAACGCCGTGCGTGCGGTGGGAGCGGGCGCCTCCGATTTTCATTGCAAGCCGGTCAATGTCGAGAAGCTGCAGTTCTTGCTGCAGCGTTGCATCTACGTCGCGAATCTCGAGCGGGAGCACCGGGAAGGCCAGGAACAAGGAGAGGAAACCTGCTTTGAGGGAATGATCGGGAAGAGCCCCGCGATGAGGGAGCTCTTCACGACCGTTCGGAAGGTGGCGGATTCGAACGTCCCCGTGCTGATTCTCGGGGAGAGCGGGACCGGAAAGGAAATGGTGGCCCGTGCCATCCACCGGCGCAGCTACCTCGCAAGCCGCCCCTTCATTGCGATCAATTGCAGCGCGATCCCGGAACACCTCCTCGAAAGTGAATTGTTTGGTCACGAGAAGGGGGCCTTCACGGGGGCTCTCACGCGGCGGGAGGGGCTCATCGCATCCGCGTCCGGCGGAACCCTGTTTCTCGACGAGGTTGGTGCCCTCCCGGCGCCGGTTCAGGTCAAGTTGCTGCGGTTCCTTCAGGACAATCGCGTTCAGCGGGTCGGCGGGCGGAGCAAGGTCGAGGTGGAAACGCGCATCCTCGCCGCGACCAATTCCGATCTCGAGGAACAGGTGCGGGAAGGCACTTTTCGGGAGGATCTCTACTTCCGGTTGGCCGTGGTGGTTTGCCGGGTCCCCCCCCTGCGCGAGCGGGGCGAGGATGTTGTCCTCCTTGCACAGGACTTCCTGCAGAGGTTCGCCGAGCAGATCCGTGCAAGCGGATTGATGTTCGCGCCACAGACGCTGGACGCCGTTCGCGTGGCGCGCTGGCGGGGAAATATCCGGGAACTGCAAAACCGCGTGCAGCGCGCGGTCATCATGGCGGAGGGCAAACGCATCACGATCGAGGACATGGAGCTCGCCGATCTCGCCGCCCAGGCGGCGCCGCTCACCCTTCGCAAGGCTCGCGAGAAGGTCGAACGTGAACTGGTGGAGCGCGCCCTTCGGCGGCACGGCGGGAAGGTCACCGCAGCGGCCGCAGCCCTCGAGATCAGCCGGCCGACCCTGTATGAGCTGATGAACAAGCTGGGAATCGAGCGCGAAAAGTCCCGGAGGTGCTGAGAGTCGTCGCGGCGATCCAGCCCATCAAGGTGCGAACCACGCGCCACCGCAAGTCCCGGGAAGCCATTCCCGGGATTTTTTTTTCCAGGCACCGGGGGTGGATGCGGCGGCCGGGCGCGCCGTGGAGGACTGGTCACTCGGTCGTCCCGCCGATATCCAGCGGAAAGTGCAGCCGGTAGAACCGCCGCGGATCCGGGGACCCGGAGGCCGGGGCCGCCTCCCGCACATAGATCGACCGCGTGCCGTCCCCGTTCGAAAAGCTCGAAATCTCGACCGTCGAATCATGCGCATCGTGCCATGTTTCGAGGTCGGTCGAGGTTTGGAACACGGGCGTCAGTTCCGTCAAATGTTCCCGCAGGTCGTAATTGAATACCCGATACCGGCTGCGCACCCCGCCGACCGTGAACATGGCGGTATCCAGTGAAAGGAGGGCGCCGCGCGGGCCGGATGTCAAATCGGCCCCGCTCGCATAGGTGAGGATATTGTTGAGGCCATATCCGTCGTCGTCCGTGTAGGGATCGATCCGGTTCCACGCCGCCATCCAATTCCAGAACGACTGCGGGGGAGCGGGGGGAGTTTCCAGCTGGAAGCGAAGCCGGTAGAAACAGACCCGGGAAGGACTCTGGCCCGGACTGTGGGGAAGCCGGGTCGTGACGGTATGGGTCCCGTTGCCGTTCGAGGTCGTTGAAAGCACGATCGTGAATTCCCGCGCATCTTCCCAGGTCTGCAGGTCGGTCGAGCACTCGAGAATGGGGATCACCCCGGACAGGTTCTCCCGCAAGGTGTAACTCACCGTGACGATCCGGGACAATTCCCCGGACACCCAGGCTTGTGCAAGGTTGGTCTCCAGGCGGGCCTCGCGGGGACTGGACAACAGGTCGGCCCCCGTCCCGTAGGTGACCAGATTGCTGATTCCATCGCCGTTGTCATCGGCAAGCGGGTTGCTTCGTCCGGCCATGGCCATCCACACCGGGAAAGTCTCCCCCTTCGGTTCGAGACGATAGAAGCGCCGCGGGTGTTCATCGACGTCGACCGGCCGGAAGAAATGACAGGTGCCCGTGAGGTTGTGAAGGGTCTTCAACTTGCGCCAAGTTTGCAGGTCCTCCGATTCGAGCAGATCGTAGCTTTCGCCGGACTTGCCATCGATCGTCAAGTTCACCCCGAGCTCATCAAGCTTGATGCGGAAGTTTTCGGGCTCGGTGTGCAAGACCACCCGGTCGGATGGCGGACTCTCCAAACCGAAGATATTGTAGGCCGTGACGTGGATCGAATAGGTGGTACTCGGCGCGAGGCCGCGGAGCACGGCGGTGGTCTGGTTGCCGACCTGCATTCCATGTTCCTCTCCCCCGTGAGCGGTGGCGTAGTAGACGCGGTATCCGGTTACCCCGGGCTCCAACACGGGATTCCACGACAAGCGGACCGAGGTGTCAGCCGCCAGCGGTGACATGGCGGACAGGAAGACCAGTAATGCTGCGGGGGCGAAAGCGTTCCGGACAATCGGGGCGTTACCACGACGGGGCATGGGCGGGCGGGCGGTTGGGCATACGGCGTTCCCACGGGCGCTGAACTGATTCATCCGGTTCCGTTGACGGCGCGCACTTCAGCGGGCGGCGTGCGCAAAATCGCCGCACCCGGCGGCATTGGGCGGAGCGGCTGCTTCGTCGATGCAACGAAGCACCCTTCTTCAGGTGTTGTCGATGCTGACAGCGTCGCGGTGGGTGAAATTTCTGGGTAACAACGATTCCCCCCCGTAAAACCAATCTGCCGTACCTGTGCAAGGGCGAAATTACAGGCTCTCAACCGTCCACCGGCGGTCAGTAGAACACTTCACGCGACGACGATCCGGACAAAAGTTCGGGACGACGGGGGAGGGAGACGACACCCCGCTTCTTCTCCTTCTTCGCGTGATCGTCCGATAGTGGGACCGGTCGGTGTCAATAACCGCGGCCGCTGTGGAGCGCCCTGCCGCCGGGAAGTTCAGCGCGGCAAAGATTCCTGCGCCTCTTCCAGGAGAGGTCCGGTCAGGCCGGCGTCGAGCGCCTTGCGGAGATTGGTTGCCGCTTCCACGGTCTCGTTTGCTCCCTGCTGCGAGAGACCGAGAATCGCGAGGGCCTCGGCTTCGAGGTCTCCGTGGCGACGCGCTTCCTCGAGGTGGCGGATCGCGCCGGCGAAGTCGCCTTGCCGGTAGCAAACTTCGGCGGCGAGGACCGCGACGCGGTAATCGCCGGACATCCGGCCGCGGAGATTTCTCGCCATTTCGGCCGCAGCCTCGAGGTCGGTCGAGTCCCCGCTGCGGGAGAGAAGAAATGCCAACTCAATCTGCGCGAGAGAGAACCCGGGCGCCGATTCCAGGATTTCCCGGTAGGCCGTCTTCGCCGCGTCTTGACGGCCCTTCAAGACGCTGGCCTTCGCCCCGGCCATGAGGGCGGGGAGGCGGGCCGGATCACGCTGCAGGGCCTCTTCGATTTCCGCGTCGGCTGCAACCAGCCGGTCAGGATCCCGCACGAGACGGAGCATGCGCAAAAAGGTGTCGATGTTCTCCGCTTCCGGTCCGCCCTTCGACAATTCCTGCGCCCGATTCATCACCGCCTCCGCCTCCGCGGCCCGACCGGTCCGGTAGGCGGACCGGGCCAGCGTGACCAGAATACCGCTGTCGTCCGAATCGACCCGGGTGCTCTCCTTGAGAAGGTTGTAGGCCCAGTCCGCCTTTCCGGCCTCGAGCGCCGAGGCGCCCAGGGTGGCGAGAACGGCGACGTCCTCCGGCGCGAGGGCGCGGGCGTCCTTGGCGTGGGCGAGAGCCTGTTCCGGCCGCGCCAGCGAGCCCGAGTAGAGCCGCGCCAGGGCCGTGTGGGCGGGGAGGAGGTCGGGGTTGAGCTCCAGCGCGCCATGATAGAGCGCTGCGGCCTCCGCTGACTTCCCCGCTCGTTCAAGGCTGGCCGCCAGGGCGAGCCGCGGCACCGGGTCCTTGGGGTGCCGTGCCATGAGATCTTCCAAGGCCTTCGTGGATGGCGGCGGCCGGGTCTCGAGCGCGTCGAGCAATTCGAGTTGAAGCGCCGCCTCGGTGCGGCCGCCGAATTGCGGGGCGGCAGCGAGGGCGGCGGTATATGCCGATCGGGCCCCGTCGACGTCGCCCATGGCTTGGCGGGCGCGTCCGAGGTGATACAGGACCTCGGGGTTGTCGCCGAGCCGGGAACTGCTCTCTTCCAGGAGGGCGAGCGCACGGCGATACTCCCCGCGGTGAAACACGATCCAGCCGAGGGTGTCCGCGATGGCGGCATCGTCCGGATTGGCAACGCGGGCTTTCATCGCAAGCTGATACGCCTCCTCGGTCCGGCCGCCGTGTGCGAGGTAGAGCACGGCGAGATTATTCTGCGCCACCGATGAATCGGGAGCGACGGCCAGCACGGCCTCGTAGTTCTTCGTGGCCGCCGGGATATCACCAAGCTGCTGCTCGATTGAGGCGAGTCTTTGCAGGGCCGCCGGGTTGTCAGGGTCCTTCGCCAGGAAGTCGCCCAATTCCCGCCGGGCTTCCTCAAGCCGCTCCGTCTCGAGATAGATGGAGATCAGCATGGCATAGGCCCGCCCGTAGTCCGGATCCAGCTGGAGGCACTTCTTGAGGGTGTCCTCCGCCACGTCCCAGTTGCGGACGTGCGCCTCGATGCTGGCCTTGAGAAAATGGGCCGCCGCGGAGTCGGGGTGGGCCTCCAGGAGGCGCTCGCTGCGCGCCCTGGCGGCGTCCGGCTTTTCCGCCTCGAGGTCGAGCCCGATCAGCTGCGCGGCAACGAGGGGCAATCCCGGCGCCAGCTCCTCGGCGCGCAGCAAAGCCGTCCTCGCCGCATCCGCATGGCCGCGCATTCGCTCGATCAGGCCCACCATGATGTGGGACTCGGGATTTTCCGGGAACTCCTGCGTCCGGGCCCGGTGAATCTCGAGAGCCTCGTCGAACCGGCCGGCCGCGCTGTAGGCATGGGCCAGGAGCGTCCTGGCCATCGGCAGGTTCGGCTCGCTCCGCAAGAGGGAGGACATCGACTCGATGGCCGCGGCGGGTTCGCCGTTCTGCAGGCGGAGCTGCGCCTCGAGCAAGCGCGCCTCCTGGTGCATGGGGTAGCGCTCCAGCACGTGTCCAAGGGTGGCCAGCGCCTTGCCGGTGCGGCCCTCCCGGGCGTAGGTCCGCGCCAGCTGGATCTTCGTCGGCGGGAGGCCGGGAAATTGCGCATCCAGCTCTTCGAGCGTGGCGACTGCCTCGGTTGGGTTTCCCATCGCGAGTTGCGCCTGGGCTTTCAACATGCGGGCGTCATAGTTGGAGCGATCGCGCGCGAGGACGTGGCTGGTTTCCTTGAGGGCACGCTCGAGGTCCCGTTCCCGAAGCGCGATCATGGCGAGGGAATTCGCAGCGGGGAGATACCCGGGAGTGGCTGCTTTGATCGCCTCGAGCACCTCTCGCGCTTTCGCGCGATCACCGCGCCGAAGGTGAAAGTTGGCGATTTCAATTCGCGCGTGAGACCGGGTTGGCGCGAATTCCACGGCATCCTCGAGAGCCGTCTCGGCCGCTTTCATGCTTCCCTGAGCTTCCCGGATCCTCGCGATGGCAAGATGGGCGTGGTATGAATCGGGCCCGAGGGCGAGGGCCTTTTGGGCTTCGCTTTCCGCCGCGGTGAGGTTTGATTCCTTCATCGCCAGAAGCGCCAGTGCCAGGTGGTAGGCCGGCCCCGATTTCGGTTCGATGCCGGCCTGCTCGAGGTGAGCGCGGCATTCCCGGATCTCCTCCTCGGTCCGGGCGGTTTCTGCCAGCAAAAGGACGGCTTCTTCGTGCGCCGGGTGCTGCTCGAGGACGGCCTTGGCCTCTTCGCGGGCCTCGGCGCCCTTTCCCAACGCGCGGAGCGTCCGCGCAAGATCCATCCGCACGGCGGCGTCCGAGGGCGACTGGTCGCGAGCGCGCAGCAGGTAGGGCAGGGCCCGGAGGGGCGCGCCATCAGCCGTCCAGATGCTCCCCAGTTGACGGAGAGCTCGCCCGTTTTGGGGGGCATGCTTCAGGACGTTGCGGTACTCGATGCGCGCCGCGCTGAAGTCCCCCTTGGCGGCCAACTTGTCGGCCCGCTCGAGGTGCCGGGACGACTCGTCCTTCTCGGAACAAGCGCCCAGGAAGGCGGCCAGCAGCACGAGGGTAAGACGCGGGCCCCACGAAGCTGGATGAAGGGATCTCGTGGTTGAACGCATTGGGGAGGGCCTGCAGGAGTGTGCCGGTCCCGAATTCTAGATCCGCCGGTTGGTGGATATAAAGCAGTTTTTGCTGCTCGCGCGCCACGGGGACCGGCCGGGGGGAAGGCGCTTTTCCGGGGGCGGTTTCGGCCGGTGGCGGCACGCTCGTCCGGCTTCTCCCGCCCGTCCCGGCAACGGTGATTCGCGGGTGCCGGTTCCGCCGCCCGTCCTACTCCTGGGTCGCCGGCTTCTGGTAGATGTGCGGCCGGAGGGAGGTGCCCGCGGGAAGGACCAGCATCGAGCTGCGATGACTCTCGAGCACGAGGCCGTCATCAAGATTGGGCAAGGTCGCCTGGTTCAAGTCACTCCAGAACCTCAACCCGCTCGCGTCCAGGAGCATGTAGCTTTTGTAGGCGGGAGCATAAGCCGCTCCCGCGTCGGCGGCGGTGTCCCCCGCCCACAAAAGAAGGCCGGTGGCCTGTTGAGGATCGATTCCGCCCGGGAATCCGTTCGCGACCGTGTATCCGCGACCGTTCGGGCCGGCCGGAGTCTGGTCCATGGGATAGGGAGCGGCCACTGAGTTGTATCCTTCATTGAGGGCCACCGCCACGTCATAGTCCGCGATCACCCCGATATCGATGACGTCGACCGATCCCTGGCGGGGATTGAGAAAGACCCCGGATCCGATCGTCAGGGCCCGGCTTCCCTGGTCCAGCCTCGAGCCGATATCGCTCGATGAAACCCACTTCACCTCGGTGGTGTAGTCGAGCAAAACCAGGAATTCAAAACGGGGGAGATCTTGCCGATTGTCGAACAGGAGAATGCCCGATGCGAGGTTTGGATCGGAGTGGGCTTCTCCCGCGAAAGCGGTGTTCTTGTCGAACAACTGATCGAGGGTGCGATGGGGAATGACGAGAAATGATGATCCGGCGAGCTCGGCATTGGTGGGCAGACCATCGCTGGTATTGAGCGTCGTCACGCCGTCACTGCCGGAAAAGATATCGGGATCATTCAGCAGCACGAGATTCGACACGCCGACGCCGCCGATGTCGAAGCGTTCTCCCTCGAGAACGCCGTCCGTGATTTGAAGATAATGCGAGCCGTCGGCGGGGATGACAGTCCGCAGATCAACCGCACCCGCCGAACCGGAAACGTCCAACGTGTCTCCCGAAACGGAGTCGACGACCCCGGAAAAGACCGACTGGTTCACGAACGGGCTGTTGAGGGAGACGGATTGCTGGGAATTGAGGGAGCTTTCCTGCCAACCCAGGGTTTTGGTGTGTCCCGTGACAACGGTCCCGTCGGAGGGAAGGGCGTCGGCGATGCCGTCCCGGTCGGCGTCGAGAGAAACGCTGATCCTGACCAGCCCGAAGCCGGCCGCGAGCGCGGCGACATTGGAGGTGAGATCGGGAAAGACAACTGTTTCCGTTCCGTCGCCGTTGCTCGACGAAGTCATCGGCGAGGGAAGCGCTCCGCCTGCCGGGATGGTGGCAACGGGAAACCATCCCAATCCATCGGGTCCGTCCCCGACAAGGGTATCACGGGCCTCGAGGACATAAATCACGTCGGAGATCGCCTCCGGACGGACGAATGCCACTTCGATGATCCCCTGGGCGGGATCGAATTCACGGACCTGAAATCCGGCGGAAGCACGGGCCCCGCTCAGGAGGTCATCTGCAAAGGCATGCTCGAGTAGATTGGCGCGGGCATCGCCATCGGGGTTGCCTCCGCTGCCGTTCCCGTCGGGAACCGGTTGCGCCTCGGCTCCACTGAGGCTTTGGGCCGAAGCGAGGTTGGCAAAGGTAATCGCGGAGACATTCGCCGGGACCACGAGCGAGGCCGACAATTCCGACTCGAGGTAGGGATTGAGGGCGGTCATCGCGATGGTTTGCGATCCATCCGGAAGATCGACGGTTGCCTCGGTCGTCCCCGAAGCCGGAACTTCTTCGATCATGGACCAGACCTGGGGCGAGGTCTCGAGGAAGATGCGATACGACGTCACATTCTCAGCGGGATCGCTCGGATTCCAGGAGATGTCGACCGGCCGAGACGCGGTGCTGCGCGAAATGCCGAGCAGCAGGACGAAAACAGTCAGTGCGGAGGCGAATCGTCTCAACTCGTACGGAGATCTGAGTTGGAGAAACATAGGAAATTCGTAAATTTGAGGGCGCAATATAGCTAAATAAGGTTTAAAGACAATATTTTTCAATAAAATGTGTAAAATGGGCCCCGGCCCCGGTTCTTTAATTATAAAAATCCACACTGTGCCGGACGAGCAGGGCTCGCCTCGTGGGGCTCCCGCAGAGCGGTCCTGCGCCGCTCCCTGTGTTCCTTCCTGGCCGGGGCCGGAACAGGCCAGCGGCGTGGGCTCGCTTCGCGGGCCGGCTGGTCCTCCTCACCGGGCGCGGCTTCGGGGGGGGAGATGAGGTCGAGGTTGTCGCGAGGGGGCGCCACCAGCTGGATGGGGAGACCTCACCCGTGATGCCGAGGGCGGGCTTGTCTTCGCGCCTCGCCCCCGGCCGGCGGAGTGAAGATTGCGCCACGGGCCGCGGCCGGCGGCATCGTCGGCGCCGAGGAACTTGGGGTCGCCGTCGCCATTCGCATCGATGTGGGTCCGGAGGCATTCGGGTGAGGCGGTCTCCGGGCTTCGAATTCCTTGTGCCCCCCCGGAACGCGCCCGACAGCAGGCGCGCCAAGGGTCTCCTCCGCAAAGACCTCGAGCCCGACCATCTTCCCAGGGGGGCGGATATCATCCCGCTGGCATCGATCTGGGTGCCGCCCGGCTTCGGGATGGGGCGATCGGACGGGAGGACGCCGCGATGCTGGTTCCCCATGGTGCGGCTATCGGGCAGGACCGCGCCAAAATCCGGTCGCCCCGGATCCGGGACGGGAAAGGTGGCGCGCCCGGGAGAACTCGAATCCCCAACCTCCTGATCCGTAGTCAGGCGCTCTATCCAATTGAGCTACGGGCGCGTTGCCGCGAGCGACGGAGGGGGACCGTAGCGAAAGCGGTGCCAGTGTCAAGCGGTCGGAGGGGGCCCCGGGGCCGGCTTGCCGGGAGGTCAATCCGGCAGGGCGGGGGGGAGTCTGCCGCGGTCCCGGATCCCCGGATTTCGCCCGTGCGGGGGACGAATGAGGCTATTTTCCTTGCATTCCGGGGCCCGATTCCTACCTTCGCCGCGCTTCCGCCGGAGCGGGAGCCTGCAGCGGTCGGTTGGTGCCCCGATGTCCGCGGCGGAATCGGGGCGACTACCGGACGGAAGTTTAACCAATAACCAACCCTAACCACAGACTATGACGACAGCAGCAGTGGCGGAGCCTGCCAACGAGGAATTGAATTCCTTGATTGATTCGAAGTTCCGCGAGTTTCGCGAGGGGTCCATCGTGACCGGAACCATCATCGAGATCCGCCCCCAGGTGGTGATCGTTGATATTGGATACAAGTCGGAGGGAGTCATCCCGAGCTCCGAATTCGAAGACGAGGACATCGAGGTCGGCGACCAGGTGGAAGTCCTGCTGGAGCGCCTCGAAAACGACGAGGGCATGGTGGTCCTCTCGAAGGAGAAGGCGGCCCACAAGCAGAACTGGGAGAAGATCGTCAAGGTCTACGAAGCGGGCGGCCTCGTGAAGGGGAAGGTGAAAGGCGTCGTGAAGGGCGGCCTCATGGTGAACGTCGGCGTGGAGGCCTTCCTCCCCGGTTCCCAGGTCGACATCATCCCGCCGAAGGATCTCGCCGAGTACGTCGGCAACGTCTACGAGTTCAAGATCGTCAAGGTGAACGACGAGCGGAAGAACGTCGTTCTCAGCCGTCGCGAGGTGATCGAGGCGGAGCGCGCCGAGCGCCGCCAGAAGTTCCTGCAGACCGTGAAGGTGAACGACAAGGTCACCGGGCAGGTGAAGAACCTCACCGACTTCGGGGCCTTCGTGGACCTCGAGGGGATGGACGGCCTGCTGCACATCACCGACATGAGCTGGGGCCGCATCAGCCACCCGAGCGAGATGCTGCGCATCGGCCAGGAGGTCGAGGTCCAGATCCTCGACGTCGATCGCGAGAAGGAGCGGGTCTCCCTCGGCCTCAAGCAGATGACCGACAACCCGTGGGAGGACATCGAGACGAAGTTCCCGATGGGCTCGCAGGTGAAGGGGAAGGTCACGAAGCTGCTCCCCTACGGGGCGTTCGTGGAACTGGAGCGCGGGGTGGAAGGCCTCGTGCACGTCTCGGAGCTGTCATGGGTGAAGCGCATCACGCGCCCCAGCGACGTGCTGGAGCTCGACCAGGAAATCGAGGCCGTGGTCCTCGGGATCAGCACCGACGAGCAGAAGATTTCCCTCGGCGTCCGCCAGCTCGAGCCGAACCCGTGGGACGAGATCGAGGCGAAGTACCCGATCGGCACGCAGATCAAGGGCCAGGTGCGCAACCTGACCGCCTACGGCGCCTTCGTGGGGCTGGAGGAAGGCATCGACGGGATGATTCACGTGTCGGACCTCTCGTGGACGCGCAAGATCAACCACCCGAGCGAGATCCTGAAGAAGAGCGAGGAAGTCGAGGCGGTGGTCCTCTCGATCGACAAGGAGAACCAGCGGGTTTCGCTGGGGATCAAGCAGCTCGACAACGACCCGTGGTCGGACATCGACACGAAGTTCAAGGTCGGCGACATCGTGAAGGGCACGGTGGCCAAGATCGCGAGCTTCGGCGCCTTCGTCAGCCTCGAGGGCGACATCGACGGGCTCATTCACATCTCGCAGCTGAGCGAGGAGCACGTCGAGCGGGTGAAGGATGTCCTGAAGGTCGGTGACGAGGTGGAAGCCCGCGTCATCAAGGTCGACAAGATCGAGCGCCGGATCGGCCTCTCGATCAAGGCGGTCAACTACACCCAGGAGCAGTTGCAGAAGGAGTCGCAGAGTTTCGAGACCCTGCGTCCGTCGAGCGACCTCGTGGGCCTCGAGCAAGCCTTCAACCTCGCCGCGGCGGCCACCGTTCCCGAAGAGGAGGAGTGGAGCCCGAGCGCCTCGCCCGAAGAGGAGAAGGAAAAGAAGGAAAAGAAGGATTGATGGGGAGGGCCTGATTCCCGAACCGAATTTCAAGCGCCCCGGGGTTTTGCCCGGGGCGCTTTTTCGTGGCGGGAGCCGGGCCCGGCGCGGGGAGCGGGAGCGGCGACCGTCCGGGCGGCGGGGGCGCTACTTTCCGCGCACGTCGTACCAGAACTCGTCCCCGGCCTGCCGGTCCCTGCCGCTGAAGGAGCGCTTGAGGAAGCCGGGGTTCTTGAGGAAGAACCAGTCGCCGAAGAGATCGAACTTGCGGCAGGAGGTGGTGAGCGGGGCGGTCCAGAGGGTGGCGAAGCGTTTGCGGCGGGCGCGGCCGCGGGCGACGAGGCGCTTCCGGAAGTCGACGTCCTCCACGGTGACGAGGGACTCGTCGAAGCCGCCGAGGGCGTCGAAGTCCTCCTTCCGGCAGAAGAAGAGCCCGTAGGTGAGGCCGCCATGGCGGAGGAGGTGGAAGAGGATCGCGAGGCAGCTCAGGCAGATCCCCAGTGAAAGGCGCTCGAAGCGGACGATGGTGGCGCCGCCGATGAAGCGGCCGGAGGCAAGCTTGCGCTCGATGGCGAAGAGGGTGCGGGGCGACATGCGGCTGTCGGCGTCGACCGTGACGAGGATCTCGCCGGTGGCCGTCGCGGCGCCGGCATTGCGGATGCGGGCGAGGTTCCGGGCGTCCTCGCGGACGATCCGGCAGCGGTGCGCCCCGGCGATCTCCTCGGTGCGGTCGGTGCAGCGGTTCAGGACGACGATCGTTTCCACCCCGGCCTGGCAGCGCGCGGCGGCGGCCTCGATGGCATCGAGGCAGGACGGGAGGAAGTCCTCCTCGTTGTGGGCCGGGATGACGATGGAGAAGCGCACGGGACCGAGGAACCATTGCAGCGGAATGGCGGGACCGCGAGGGGGAAGGGCACGAAAAAAGCGGCGCGTGGAGTGCGCCGCCTGGGAGTCGATGGGCTTGGCCGCGGGTGCGGGGCCTCAGCTTTCGGCCTTTTTCTCCTCGGCCTCTTTTTTCTGGCCGCGACCGGGCTTCTTGGCCCGGCGGACGGCGCCGAAGCGCTTCTCGAACTTGTCGATGCGTCCCTCGGTATCGACGAACTGCTTCTGGCCGGTGAAGAAGGGATGGGAATCGGCGGTGACGCCCATCGAGATCACGTGGTGCTCGACGCCATCAATGGTCTCCTGCCGGTCCGAGGTGGCCGTGGAGCGGGTCGTGTATCGCTTTCCGGTCGTCATGTCCGCAAAGACGACGGGATGGTATTCGGGATGGAGGTCTTTCTTCATGGCGATGGCCTGTTTCCGGCCCCCGGGGCGTCCGGAGGGGCGGAGAGAATGGCCGAATATCGGCCCCTGTCAAGATTCCCCGCCCGGCCCCCGGACCGGTCTCGAAGCCCCTTCCGGCCGGGGGGAAGGG